>JANQPE010000046.1 GCA_028289565.1 Parerythrobacter sp. | reverse complement strand
GCGATTTTCGCGATGGCATCGATGTCGGCGGGTTCGAGATCCGGCGCCACTTTCAGGAAGATGGGAGGACCCTTCTCGCCTCGTGCTTCGAGGACGGTGTCGAGCAGGCCGGTCAGCGCGCTTTCGTCCTCCTGAAGGGCGCGCAGGCCGGGCGTGTTCGGGCTGGAGATATTGACGGCAAGATAGGATGCGAAGGGCGCCAGGCTGCGCGCCATCCTGGCATAATCGGCAATGCGATCGGGCGAATCCTTGTTGGCGCCGATATTGATGCCGACGATTCCGGATTTCCCGCGACGACGCTCCAACCGTGTGATCGCGGCAAGCGCTCCGGCATTGTTGAATCCCATGCGGTTGACGACCGCGCGATCCCGTTCGAGGCGAAACAGGCGCGGCTTCGGGTTCCCCGCCTGCGGAAGAGGCGTGATCGAGCCCACTTCGGCAAAACCGAAGCCGAGGCCGAGCAAGGCGTCGGGCACTTCGGCATCCTTGTCGAATCCCGCGGCCATGCCGAGCGGATTGGGGAAAGTAATGCCTGCAACGTCGATTGCGAGCTTTCCCGGGCGTGGTGGCAGACCGGTGGGTGTATGTGCGAGCATGGCCACGGTCGCGCGATGCGCCATCTCCGGATCGAGCGTGAAAATGGCGGGACGGATCAGGCGAAAAAGCATCGCCGCGCCCTATGGCAACCGCATCCGCGCCTGTCGAGGATCAGGCGGGAAACACTGTGTCGCATCCATACAATCACATCCTGCGCGCCTGTCGTAAACCGGCCATGCGACCCGAAGGGCTCACAGCAGCAATGCGATGAGTTCCTCACCTTGGGGCGGCTTCCATCCGGGAGCCGCCCCTTTTTTTGACCGGCCCGCTAGCCATCCGTGGCGAATCGCGGCACAGAACCTCCTGATGGAAATTGGGAGAAACCGATGAAAAGCTGGAAAGCTCTGTGCGGCACTACGCTGGGCGCGCTGACACTCGCGGGCTGTTCCGCAGTTCATGAAGAGCCGCGGACGACGCACGCGCCCGATTCCGACATGGCCGTGTCGAATCCGGCGAAGGATATCGGCGCGCTGTTCGAAACCTATGATGCGGAGCAACTCGCGCTGTCGCCGATCGGCAAGTCCTTTCGCGGGATTCGCGATGCGGATTACGACAAGTGGGATGATTTTTCCGATGCGGCGGCGGTGCGCTCGCAGGAATTGCTCCAATCGACGGCCGCGACCATGCGCGCTGGTTACAACCTGGCTGGGCTCGAGGGGCAGGATGCATTATCCTATCGCCTGTTCGATGCCATGGCGAAGCGCTCGGCCAGAAGCTTCGAATTTCGCGAGTACAACTATATTTTCGACCAGATGAACGGTTCGCAGAGCCAGTTGCCGGCCTTCCTGATCAATATCCATCGCGTGTCGAATGCCGAAGATGCACAGGCCTATATCGGCCGTATGGAAAAGCTCGGCCCGGCGCTCGATCAGCTAATCGCCGAATCGCGCCGTCAGGCAGATGCCGGGGTCATGCCACCCGACTGGGTCTATCCCTATGTGATCTCGGATATCGAGAACTTGCTTTCCGCTGGAGATGACAATGCGGTTCTGGAAGATTTCGAGAGCAAGGTGGCGGCACTAGATCCGTCTGCTGTCGATGCGACGGCTTGGGTCGCCGCTGCGCATGATGCTTGGGAAAGTTCGGCCCAGCCCGCTTACGAACGCCTCTTGGCCGAGATGAAGCGCCAGCAGGCCATGGCGCCGACAGATGACGGAATCTGGCGTTTTCCGCGTGGCGCGGACTATTACAAGGCGCTGCTCGCCAATTACACCACCACCGATCTGACGGCGGACGAGATTCATGCCATCGGCCTGCGCGAAGTGGCGCGGATCCATGACGAGATGCGCGCGATCATGAAGCAGGTTGGTTTCGAGGGAACGTTGCAGGAATTCTTCGCATACACGCGTACCGACGATCGCTTTTTCTATGACAGCCGCGAAGACTATATCGCCGATGCGCAAGCGGCGATCGACAAGGTCGAAAAGGTCATGCCGCAATGGTTCGGCGTGCTCCCGACCGACCCGCTGGTGATCAAGCCGGTCGAGGCATTCCGCGAGAAGAGTGCCGGCAAGGCGTTCTACCAGCGCCCGGCACCCGATGGTTCGCGCCCCGGTACCTATTATGTGAACCTCTACAATCTGAAGGATATGTCGAAGAACGAGCTGGAAGCGCTGGCCTATCACGAGGGGTTGCCGGGCCATCACTTGCAACTCTCGATCCAGACGCAGCTCGGCGATGTCCCGCCTTTCCGCCGTTTCGGCGGCGTGACCGCTTACACCGAAGGATGGGGACTCTATTCGGAGGAACTGGGCAAGGACATGGGGTTTTATACCGATCCCTATTCCGATTTCGGCAGGCTGGGGATGGAATTGTGGAGGGCCTGTCGACTGGTTGTCGATACCGGCATTCACCACAAGCGCTGGAGTCGCGAGCAGGCGATCGAGTACCTGACCGACAACACGCCCAATCCCGATGGCGATATTCGCAAGGCGATCGAGCGCTATATCGTCTTTCCCGGCCAGGCCACCGCCTATATGATCGGCAAGCTCAAGATCATGGAATTGCGCGAAAAGGCGCGCACCGAGCTGGGCGGGGATTTCGACATTCGCGGCTTCCACGACACGATCCTGACCAGCGGCCCGGTGCCGCTGAGCATTCTGGAGGAGAATGTTGATGCATGGATCGCGGGCGAGAAAGGCGGCTAAACGCTAACGACTCGCAACAAGGCGTTTTGCGTTGAAACACGGGAAATCCGCCCCTAGGTGAAATCGGAACGAATTGGTCTGATTTCACCTAGGGGTGTTCTGTGCGACTGTCCAACCTTGCCGATTACGCCGTAGTGACGATGAGCGCCGCCGCGCGCCATTGCGGCGGCGGGCGCGTGTCTGCGGGCGAGCTGGCGACGGAAACGGGCTTGCCGGCGCCGACGGTGCAGAAGCTGGTCAGCAAGCTGTCGGCAGCCGGGTTGCTCAGATCGGTGCGCGGCGCGGGCGGCGGGCTGCAACTGGCCCGTCCGGCAGCGGCGATCACGCTTGCCGATATCGTCGAGGCCGTAGAGGGCCCGATCGCGCTGACGGCCTGCGTCGAGACGGAGGATTGTTGCTATGACGAAACCTGCCCGGTCAAGCCGCATTGGCCGCTGGTCAACGAGGCGCTGCGTGGCGCGCTGGCGGGTATTCCGCTGACGCAGCTCGTAGCGGAGAAAGAGGCGGCATGAGCGAAGAGATCGACATCCAGGATCGCGAAGCCCGCGAAGCTGCCGAGCGAGCAGCCGATTACGAACACGGCTGGGCGAGCGATATCGAGCAGGAATTCGCTCCCAAAGGCCTCGACGAGGACACGGTCCGCTTTATCTCGGCCAAGAAGGATGAGCCGGAATGGATGCTCGACTGGCGCCTCAAGGCTTTCCGCCTATGGCAGGACATGAAAGAGCCCGATTGGGCCAAGATTGGCTATCCGGCAATCGATTATCAGGATGCCTATTATTACGCTGAACCGAAGAAGAAACCGCAACTCGATTCACTCGACGAACTCGATCCCGAGATCAAGGAAGTGTACGACAAGTTGGGCATCCCGGTGGCGGAACAGGAAGTGCTCGCCGGGGTCAAGGGCGCGCGCAAGGTGGCGGTCGATGCGGTGTTCGACAGCGTCAGCGTGGCAACGACCTTCCGCGAAGAGCTGAAGAAAGCGGGCGTCATCTTCCTGTCGATCTCCGAAGCGATCAAGGAGCATCCGGAACTGGTGAAGAAGTGGCTCGGCAAGGTGGTGCCACAGCGCGACAACTTCTTCGCCACGCTCAACAGCGCGGTCTTTTCCGACGGGACTTTCGTTTACATCCCCGAGGACGTGCGCTGCCCGATGGAACTCTCCACCTATTTCCGCATCAATGCCGAAAACACCGGCCAGTTCGAACGTACGCTGATCGTCGCGGAAAAAGGTAGCTATGTTAGCTATCTCGAAGGCTGCACCGCGCCGATGCGCGACGAGAACCAGCTCCATGCCGCGGTGGTCGAACTGGTCGCGCTCGACGATGCCGAAATCAAATATTCGACCGTGCAGAATTGGTATCCGGGCGATGCCGAGGGCCGGGGTGGGATCTACAATTTCGTCACCAAACGTGGGCTGTGCCAGGGCGCGCGCAGCAAGATTAGCTGGACCCAGGTCGAAACCGGTAGTGCGGTGACATGGAAATATCCGAGCTGCGTGCTGAACGGAGAGGATAGTGTCGGGGAATTTTATTCCGTCGCGGTGACTAATAATTTCCAGCAGGCCGATACCGGTACCAAGATGATCCATAACGGGCGCGGCAGTCGCTCGACCATCATCTCCAAGGGCATTTCGGCGGGCAAGAGCAACAACACGTATCGCGGGCTGGTGCGCGTGGGGGTGAATGCCGACGGGGTGCGCAACTTCACCCAGTGCGACAGTCTGTTGCTCGGCGATGAATGCGGTGCGCACACCGTTCCCTATATCGAGGCCAAGAACCCGACCGCGCAAATCGAGCACGAGGCAACCACCAGCAAGATCAGCGACGACCAGCTCTTCTATGCCATGCAGCGCGGGCTGGACGAGGAAGAGGCGGTGGCGCTGATCGTCAACGGCTTCGCGAAAGAAGTGCTCAAGGAGCTGCCGATGGAATTCGCCGTCGAGGCGCAAAAGCTGTTGGCCATCAGCCTCGAAGGGTCGGTTGGATGATGTCTTTGTTGCCTGCGCGCTTTCACCCAAACCGGGGGATATTCGAATGATTAGCACATTTCTTGCCATGCTTGTGGTGCTCCAGCAGTCCAACGAGGCGGTGCTTGCCGTCCATCCGGAAAAACCGAAGACCTAGACCGTGGAATATCCCAGCGCGATGACCTCGCATGTCCGCGAGTATTACAACTGCCTCCAATCGGGAGTGAAAGTCATCGGTGGTGGTGAGAATTTCGAGATACAGCATCGTGTGGATATCCTGCGCTGCGCCGGTGTCGAAATGCGCTTGGTGGCCGAATCCAATACCGTGCTGGCAAGGGCTGGGCGCGAAGATGAAACAACACCTGCGGATGTGGCTGCAATTTTCGAGACGATCCGCCGTATCCACATCGAGCGGGGCAGGGACCTCGACGATCAGGTAAAGGTTCGCCTGGCCGCCAGCGCCGAATATCAAAGGGCGCTCGAACAGGAGCGGAATCGGCAGGCGTCGGACGGCACCGGGAAAGCGCAGGGGATAAAATCCGTGAGTGCTGGCGGAGATGTTGGCGCTGCCGCGCCCTATATCGTGCCGGAAGGGCTATGGGACTATTACGTCTGTCAGTCGGCGGCACGGGGCGTGCGGGTAACCGTGGAAGGCAGGCCGGCCGTGCCTTCGAATCCGGGCGATATCGGATGCGTGAAGACGCGCGCCGAGGCTAAACAGGCAGCTCTCGCGCTTCTCGAAATGAGTGATGATGGCAGAACTCTTCGGGAAAGGGAAATTGCCGTCGAGTCACAGCTTGGCGAAGTCGATGCCCAAACGCGCACGCCGTCTCTTGAAGAGGCGATCAGAGCCATCGGATCCTCGGATGGCTGATCGCAAGACGCTCAAACTCGGCCTGCCGTCGGAACGGTCCGGCCCGCCGCCTATCAAGAAGAAAGGCCGTGGCTGGGAGATTTCGGAGAAACGTCTCGATGCGCTTCACGAACGCGCGCGCGAAATGCGGCGTTTCCCGACGCCTGCGCACAAGGCGCTGGCCGAGCGTTTCGCCAAGGCGGATATGGGGCGTTACACTTTCAAGCGACAAGCGGTGATCGGGTCGGCGATCGTCGATTTCGGATGCCATGATCTCGGCATGGCGATCGCCATCGACGAGGAAGACGGTTCGCCCATCGATACGCGGCGCGACAAGAGCTTGGAGGCGGTCGGCATCCGCGTGATGCGGATCAGGGCGGCGGACATTCTCGAAAACATGGAGGCCGTGCTCGAACGCATCACTCTCGGCATGCGCAGCCGCATTGCCGACAAGCGCGAGGCCCGGCGCGAACACCATCGCAGCAGCGTGCCGAGGGCGCGAGACTGATGCGGAACCTCAAACCCATCCATCGTCATGCTGAACTCGTTTCAGCATCCATAGCGCCTCTCTTTTGGGCGGTGCAGGTGGAGAGATGGGCCCTGAAACAAGTTCAGGGCGACGTTTCAGATTTGGACGACCTGTAATGCTCAAAATCGATAACCTCCACGCCGAAATCGACGGCAAGAGAATCTTGAACGGCCTATCGCTCACCGTGAATGCCGGCGAGATCCACGCGATCATGGGGCCGAACGGCGCGGGCAAGTCGACGCTTGCCTATGTGCTGGGCGGGCGGCCCGGATACGAGGTGACCGGGGGCTCGGTCACGTTTGCGGGTCAGGATCTGCTCGATCTGGAGCCGCACGAGCGTGCCGCCGCAGGGCTGTTCCTCGGCTTCCAGTATCCGGTCGAGATTCCCGGCGTGTCGAATGTGCAATTCCTGCGCGAGGCACTCAATGCCCAGCGCAAGGCACGTGGCGAAGAGCCGCTTTCGGGTGGCGAATTCCTCAAATTGGCGCGCGAGAAGGCGGGTCTGCTCAAACTCGACATGGAAATGCTCAAGCGCAACGTGAATGTGGGCTTTTCCGGTGGCGAGAAGAAGCGCGCCGAAATGGTTCAGATGGGCATTCTCGATCCCGCATTCGCGGTCCTCGACGAGACCGATAGTGGGCTCGATATCGATGCATTGCGCGTTGTCGGCGAGGGCATCAATGCGATCATGCGTGCCGAAAACAAGGGCGTGCTGCTGATTACCCACTATCAGCGCCTGCTCGACGTGGTGAAGCCGCATAAGGTGCACATCCTGTCCGGGGGCCGAATCGTGAAGACCGGTGGCCCCGAACTGGCACTGCAGCTTGAGGAAGAAGGCTACGAGGCGGTGGCGGCCTGATGGCGAGTGCATCCGCCCTTTCGGCCATGCGTCCTCCCAGCAACCGGGACGAGGCGTGGCGCTATGCTCCGCCGACAGAGCTCGAGCAGCTCGACGAAAGCCAGTTGGGTTGGCGCTCGCTGAGCGTCGCCGAAGGTGAAACCGAAATCGAGACCCTTATCGTCCGGGCGGGCGCGAGGGCATCGATCCAGCGTGTCGACGTACAGCTTGACCGACATGCACGGCTGGCCACGCATGTCGTATGCGGGAGCAGGAATTTCGCCCGCGTCGAGTTCAGGGTGCGGTTGGCGGAAGGGAGCCATTTCGAACTGGGTGGCGTAACCCTGGGGGGTGGCGAGACGACGCATGAAATCGTTACGCATGTGGTTCATGCAGAGCCGGGGGCTACATCGAGCCAGGTCGTGCGCAGCGTCCATTGGGAATGCGGCACGGGTAATTTTCTCGGCCAGATCGACGTGGTCCGCGGCGCGCAGCAAACCGACGCCGCGCAAGATTTCAAGGGACTGCTGCTGGACAAGGGCGCGAGCGCGCATGCGGTGCCGCAGCTTGAAATTTTTGCCGACGATGTGAAATGCGCCCATGGCGCGACCGTCGGCCAGTTGGACGAAATGGCGCGCTATTACATGGCGGCGCGCGGGGTTCCGCCCGAAGTGGCAAAGCGCCTGCTTGTGCGGGCTTTCATCGCCGATGCTTTCGTGTCAGTCGACGACGAGAAGGAAAGCGAGCGGCTGCTCGAATTGGCCTTGGCCGCATTGGAAGGTGCGGAGCTATGAGTGAAGCGGACACCCTTTCGCGCAAGGCCGAGTTCCCGGGATTGATCACCCCGGATGGCGCGCGGTGGCATTATCTTGACACGGCGGCGACCGCGCAGAAGCCGCAAGCGGTGATCGATGCGGTGACTCGCGCGCTCGGGCGGGACTACGCGACCGTCCATCGCGGCGTCTATTGCCGCTCCGCGGAAATGACGCTCGCCTATGAAGCGGCGCGGCGGAGGGTGGCGGAATTTCTGGGCGCCCGGTCCGAAAACGAAGTGGTGTTCGTGCGCGGCGCGACCGAGGGGATCAACCTGGTCGCGCAAAGCTGGGGCGCGGCCAATATCAGTGCGGGCGATTGCATCATGCTCAGCCAGCTCGAACACCACTCCAACATTGTCCCCTGGCAGATGCTGGCCGAACGCGTCGGTGCGGAAATCGACTTCTGCCCGTTGACCGTGGACGGGCGGATCGACCTTGACGCGATGGAGACGATATTGACCGAGCGGCACAAGATCGTTGCGCTGGCGCATGTTTCCAACGTTCTGGGTTCGATCCTCGATGTGCGCCGGGCCGCGAATCTCGCCCATTCGGTCGGTGCGAAAATCCTCCTCGACGGATGCCAGGCCGCGCCACGCATGCCGCTCGACATAACCGGGCTCGACTGCGACTTCTTCGTATTCTCCGGACACAAGATTTACGGTCCGACCGGGATTGGAGTGTTGTGGGCGCGCGAGGAGCTGCTCGAGTCCATGCCCCCCTGGCAGGGCGGGGGCTCGATGATCAACAGGGTTGCGTTTGAAGGCACCACCTATGCCCCGCCGCCGCAACGGTTCGAAGCCGGCACCCCGATGATCGCCGAGGCGATCGGCTTGCGGGCGGCGGTGGACTATGTCGAGGCGATTGGACTCGAGCGCTTGTTCCGGCACGAAAGCGGGCTGGCCGCGGATGCTCGCGCGGCGCTGCGCAGGATCAATTCCATTACCCTGTTCGGCCCCGAAGAAAGCGCGGGCATCGTATCCTTCGTGATGGAAGGGGTTCACCCGCACGATCTCGGCACGATACTGGATGAAGAGAATGTCGCGATCCGGGCTGGTCATCACTGTGCGCAGCCGCTGATGGGCTGTCTCGGGATTCCGGCCACGGCAAGGGCCAGCTTCGGCCTCTATTCGGACGAGAGCGATATCGAGGCGCTGATCCGCGGGATCGAGCGCGCGAAAAGGATTTTCGCCACATGAGCAAGCAGACCGGTGAAGAGAAGAGCTATATCGCTGCACCCCCTCCCAATGCGGAAGTGGTGAAACCTCCGCGTGCGCGCGTCGAGGATGCCATCGACATGGACGAAGCGCCGCGCGAAACCATGCAGCGCAAGCGCGACTATCTCGAGGGCTTCCTGCAGAAAAGACCGGAAAATGCGGGCATCGGTGGTCCCGGCAGCGAATTGCAGGAAGCGGTCGTCGCTGCGCTGAAGGAAATCTACGATCCGGAGATCCCCGTGAATATTTACGATCTCGGACTGATTTACGGTGTCGAAGTCGACGACGAAAGCGATGTGGTGGTGACCATGACGCTCACTACACCGCACTGCCCCGTTGCAGAGAGCATGCCGGGCGAAGTCGAATTGCGTGCCGCGAGCGTGCCGGGTGTACGCGATGCGGAAGTCAACCTGGTCTGGGATCCGCCCTGGGGGCCGGAGAAGATGACCGATGAAGCCCGCCTTGAGTTGGGGATGTTGTGATGGCCGATTCCGAAACCCGTGAAATTCCCGCTGCGGTTGTCCTGACCGCCAATGCCGAGGCGCGTATCGCCGAGTTGATGGCGAAAGCGCCCACCGATGCGGTCGGGGTCAAGCTTTCGACACCACGCCGCGGTTGCTCGGGCCTTGCCTATTCGGTCGATTATGTGACCAAGGAAGAGACGTTCGACGAGAAAATCGAAACATCGGGCGGGATATTCTATATCGACGGTGCCTCAGTATTGTACCTTGTCGGAAGCACGATGGATTGGGTGGAAGACGATTTCGCCGCCGGCTTCGTATTCGACAACCCGAATGCCAAGGGTGCCTGCGGTTGTGGCGAAAGCTTCATGGTCTAGCGCCCGCGGCGCTATCAAACCGGATATTCGGCCGGCCGTTCAACCAAGGCTTGCCCGAGCGGTTCGATGAAGAAACCGACCATTCGCGCGACCGGACTCCCGCATGCCCGGGCCCCCGCATGATGCCGTGAAACACCCCAAATTCGGGAAAGCGCCGGTTTCTAGCGCTTGAGCGCCGCCACGCAGGAAGCGCGGTCGACATCAAGACCATCGCTGGCGCGCCTCGCATCGACATAGGTGGCGGTTGGCTCCGCTCCCTGGTTGAGTGGATAGAGATAGATGTCGAGCACACAGACTTGCCCGCTGAATTGCAGTTTGCGCACATCGCCCTCGCGCACATCGAGGCGGGCACTGCCGAACTGGCGCATCAGGCTCGTCGCATTCGCACCGATCACTCCTTCGAGGCCGGGCAGGTTCATGACCCGGGGCGCGCGGAACCCCGCCCCGGTGACGGATGGCGGCGGAGCGGGGTTGGTCGGCGGTGTGTGGCTACCGGTCTGGATGCGCGGCGCGGGGGCGGTCGATGCCGGGCGGCTTTGCGTCGCGGTGCCGCACGCGGCCAGCAGCGGGATTGCCAGCAGGATCAGGCTATTGCGCATTGTCGGCGGGCCTCCGTCGGTGCACCAGATGGGTCGCGCTGGCCGCGCCGATGACCGGGGCCAGCAGGTTGGCGAATGGCACGACCAGAAGGCCGGCGACAACGCCGCCCAGCAGGAAGCGCTGTATTTTCGGGAGAGGGTGCGCCGATTTTGCGTCAGGCCGATGGCGAAGCCACACCATGTCCTGCAATTCGCGCCCGAGGAGCCAACTGTTCACCGCCCAGAAGACGATCGCGGGGCCGATTGCCGTGAACAGCAGCGGGATGGCGACCAGCAGGGCCAGCAAATTGGCGAGCAAGGCCCGCCCCGTCGAACGCAGGCTGACGCCCAGCTCTTCGCGAAAGGCCAGCTTGCGTGCACGCGCGGCACTCGCGGGATAGTGCTTCGCTTCGACCGCATGGACCACTTCGTCGGCAAAGAATTGCAGCACCGCGAGGGCAACCAGGCGGAACAGGACCCACGATCCGAACAGCATCAGCAGGACGGTAAGGATTTCCGCCAGCTCGGCGAGCGATCCCTGCGCCCACCCTGACAGCAGCCAGGTAATCAGATGATACCCGGCAAAGCCGGACAGCGCGAGCAGTACCAGGGTGATCAGCAGCGATTTGGCGAGTACGCGCAGGATCCGCGGATCGGCGAGCTGCCCAGTGGCCAGCGACAGGGAGTGGATCAGTTCGCGCATGCACGTGATGTGCCGCCGCCCATGCCCTTCCGTCAATCGGAAACCCTTGGCCTGCGCGTTGCAAACCGCTAGGCGCGCTGGGATTTTCCCGAAACCCAAGGATTTCACGTGCCCAATTCGGACAATTCCCCTCGCTATGACGTAATCGCCATCGGCAATGCCATCGTCGACGTGATGGCTCCTTGCGAGGATGAGCTGATCGACGAACTGGCGCTCAACAAGGGCGGGATGACGCTGGTCGACGAGGATGGGGCAAAGCGGCTCTACGACGCGATGGGACCGGCGCGCGAGATTTCGGGCGGTTCGGCGGCCAATACGTTGGCGGGCCTTTCGGCGATGGGCGCACAATGTGCTTTCATCGGACAAGTCGCGGACGACCAGCTCGGTGAAGTCTTCGCGCATGATATCCGCGCGGTCGGGATCGATTTCGATACCCCGGTGCGACCCGGTCCGCCGGCGACCGCGCGCTGCCTGATCTTCGTTACCCCCGATGCGCAGCGCACGATGAACACCTTTCTCGGCGCTTCACAGTTCCTGCCACCCGAAACGCTCGATGCCGATGCCGTGGCGGCAGCCAGGATTCTCTATCTCGAAGGCTATTTGTGGGATCCCGAGGAGCCGAGAGCCGCAATGCGGCGTGCGATCGAGGCTGCGCGCGAGGCCGGGCGCAAGGTCGCCTTCACGCTGTCCGAAGTGTTCGTGATCGATCGCCATGGCGACGATTTCCGGGCGCTGATCGAAGACGGCCTGATCGACATCCTGTTCGCCAATCACCTCGAACTCGCCGCGTTGACCGGCGAAGACGATTTCGAAGCCGGTATCGCGGCGCTCGAGGGCAAGGTTCCGACGCTGGTGGTGACCCGCAGCGCCGACGGTGCTGTCGCTGTATCGGACGGCAAGCGCGCCGAAGTCGCTGCCGAGCCGGTGGGCGAAGTGGTCGACACCACCGGCGCGGGCGACCTGTTCGCCGCTGGTTTCCTGTCGGGCCATGTGAAAGGGGACAGCCTCGAAAATTGCCTGACGCGGGGCGCGGTTTGCGCGGCCGAAATCATCTCGCATTACGGCGCCCGGCCCGAAGCGGATCTGCGGGAGCTGGTGGCGAAAAAGCTGGGCTAGCCCTTCGCTTCCCGTTCCACTTCGCGCCAGCCGATATCGCGGCGGCAGAAGCCGGTCGGGAAATCCACCGCATCCACTGCCCGGTAGGCCGTAGCCTGAGCCCGGGCAACTGTCGCGCCCATGGCGGTCACGTTCAGCACGCGCCCGCCATTGGCCACCAGCGCCTCGCCGTTCAGGCTGGTTCCGGCGTGGAAGACTTTCGCGCCCCTGGCCTCGGCTTCGCCCAGGTCGATCGCGCCGCCCTTTCGCGGCGATCCGGGATACCCGCTGGCCGCCATCACGACCGTCAGCGCCGTTTCGTTTCGCATCCTGACCGGCTCGCAAGTGCCGAGGCGGTTTTGCGCACAGGCCAGCATCAGTTCGCCCAGGTCGCTTTCCAGCCGCGTCATCAGCACCTGACATTCAGGATCACCGAAACGGGCATTGTATTCGATCAGCTTGGGGCCCTCATTCGTCAGCATCAGCCCGGCATAAAGCACGCCCGAATAAGGCATCCCTTCATCGGTCATGGTGCGCACGGTCGGCTCGACAATCTCTGCCATCACGCGCGCCTGCAGGGTTTCGTCGAGCACCGGGGCCGGGCTGTAGGCACCCATCCCGCCGGTATTGGGGCCGGTATCGCCGTCTCCGACGCGCTTGTGGTCCTGTGCGGTACCGAAAGGCATGATGGTGGTGCCATCGGTCAGGGCAAAGAAACTCGCTTCCTCGCCTTCCAGGAATTCCTCGACCACCACTTCGGCCCCGGCTTCCCCGAACTGTCCGCCGAACATGTCGGCCAGCGCGGCGTCGGCTTCCTCGCGGCTTTGCGCGATGACCACGCCCTTGCCGGCCGCGAGGCCGTCGGCCTTGAGCACGTAAGGCGCTTCGAACCGGTCGAGCGCGGCCCGGGCGTCGTCGAGCGACGCGGTACGGACATAGCCCGCCGTGGGGATGCCGGCGCGTTCGCACAGATCCTTGGTGAACCCCTTGCTGCCTTCCAGTTGCGCCGCGGCCCGCGACGGGCCGAACACGGCGATGCCGGCTGCGCGCAGGCTGTCGGCCAGCCCGTCGACCAGGGGCGCTTCGGGGCCGATCACGACCAGGCCGATCCTGCTGCCTTCGCAGAGAGCGATCACGGCCCGGTGGTCTGTCGCATCGAGTGAAATGCACCGGGCATGGGCGGCCATGCCGGGATTGCCCGGCGCGGCGTAGAATGTATCACTGTCGTCCGCGAGCAACCGGGATTGCGCCAGTTTCCATGCCAGCGCATGTTCACGCCCGCCCGAGCCCAGCAAAAGGATGTTCATGACCGTTCCCGATTCCCCTGGTTCCAATGATGGCAATGGCGGGCTGGTAGCGCGCGGGAAAGAGGGCGACAACGCCGCCCCGCTCTCGATCACCGAGATTTCGGCCCTGCTCAAGCGGACGGTGGAGGATCGTTTCGGCTTCGTCCGCCTGCGGGGGGAATTGTCGGGCGTGAAACGGGCCGCTTCGGGGCACCTCTATTGCGCGCTCAAGGACGAGAAAGCAGTCATCGACGGGGTGATGTGGCGCGGCAATAGCGGGCGGCTCTCTTTCGTGCCCGAAGACGGGATCGAGGTCATCGCGAGCGGCAAGCTGACGACCTATGCGGGCCGTTCGAAATACCAGATCGTGATCGACAGCCTGGAAATCGCGGGCGAGGGCGCGTTGCTGGCCCTGCTCGAAAAGACCCGCAAACGGCTTGAGGCGGAAGGGCTGTTCGCGCCCGGGCGTAAGCGGCCCCTGCCGTTTCTCCCGCGCACGATCGGGGTGGTGACCTCGCCCACAGGCGCGGTGATTCGTGATATCCTCCATCGTCTCGCCGATCGCTTCCCCAGCCATGTGCTCGTGTGGCCGGTGCTGGTGCAGGGACAGGGTTCGGCCGAGCAGGTGGCATCGGCGATCCGTGGTTTCGGGGCTTTGGAGGAGCAAGGCCCGGTCCGTCGCCCTGATCTATTGATCGTGGCGCGCGGCGGCGGCTCGATCGAGGATCTGTGGAGCTTCAACGAGGAATCGGTGGTGCGCGCGATCGCCGAGAGTCCGATCCCGGTAATCTCGGCCGTGGGGCACGAGACCGATACGACGCTGGCCGATCATGCTGCCGACCGCCGGGCGCCGACACCGACTGCCGCTGCCGAAATGGCGGTGCCCGTGCGCGCCGAGCTATCGGCGGCGGTCGATGATTTCGCCTTGCGCAAGAAGCGCGCGATCCGGCGCCCGGTAACGCTGGGGCGCGAGCGGCTGGAAGCGCGTGTCCAGCGCCTCCCGCAGGCGGAAGCCCTGCTTCAGCTGCAAATGCAGAAACTTGACGATCTGGCGGAGCGGTTGCGGCGTGGATTGAAAGACCGCGCGGTGCATGCCCGGGAAAAGTTGCAATCGGACGCTGCACGATTGTCGCAGGCAACGCTTTCTCACCGCATGGACCGCGCAAGGGACCGTCTTGCATCGGCCCGGCTCGTTCCGGGGCTGATTGCCAACAGGGCCTCGCGCGATGCGGAACGCTTCGCGGCGCTGGAGCGACTCTACCTTTCGCTCGATCCCAAGGCGCCCTTGCGGCGCGGCTTCGTGCTGGTGCGTGACGGCAAGGGGAACCTCGTGCGCAGGCATGCCGATGCAGGGACAAAACCGGCATTGGGCATAGAATTCGAGGACGGCACGCTCGATGTTGTGCCTGCGGGGCCGCGTCCGCGCAAGAAACCGCGTCCAGGGAAGGCACAACCCGGCCAAGATGATTTGTTCGGCTAGGTAAGCGCTGCTAGGACCTCTGCCATGTTGATGAATTCCGGCCGCAGCGAGGCCAGGCTCCAATACGGTCCCAACGGGTTCCGCGTGTTGCGCGCGGGCCAGCACGTGTTCTGCGCGGTGAGCGGCGAGGCGATCCCGCTCGAAGAATTGCGCTATTGGAGCGTCGAGCTGCAGGAACCCTATGCCAGTTGCGAGATTGCGACACAGCGGATGATGGAAACCGGGTGAGCGGCATGCGTGTTGCAGTTCCGTATTGCATTGCCGGCGTCATCGCCCTGGGCCTTGCCGGCTGTTCCGCTCCGCCGCTCGACGAGCAGGCGAACCGGGCCGACGATGGTGTTATCGTCCAGCCAGCCGCGGTCTCCGCGCCAAGCCCGGCTCCCGCACCCGTGCTTGCCTCGATGCCCACACCGACTCCCACACCGCCACCCGGGCCGGCCACTTTCGAGTTTGACGGCGAGTTGACGCAGGGCGGCTGGATACGCGGCCAGGCTCCGGCCGGAGCGGTCAGCGCTTCGATCGGCGGGCAGGGTCTGGTGCTTGACGAGGACGGCCGTTTCTTCGCCGCTTTCGAGCGCGATGCGGGCCCGACTGCCGCGCTGGTCGCACGCCTGCGCGACGGCTGGCTGGTAGAAAGCTCGGTCACGGTCGCTCCGCGCGACTGGAATATCGAACGCGTGAATGTCGCGCGCCGGCCGAGCGGGCCGAGCGAAGCCTTCATGCGTCGTCGCCGCCCCGAACTGGCGAAGATCGGCGCGGCACGGCGGGTCAATGCCGACAGCGACGGGTGGCGGCAAAGCTTCATCTGGCCGGTCAAGGGCCGCATTTCGGGCCGGTTCGGATCGCAGCGGATCTATCGTGGGGTACCGGGCAGCTATCACTCGGGCATCGACATAGCGACGGGTGGGAGCGGAACGCCGTTCGTCGCGCCGGCCGACGGGGTCGTGGTCCTCGCAACCGAAACGCCCTTCAGCCTCGAGGGATATCTGCTCATCATCGATCACGGACAGGGGCTCAACAGCGCTTTCCTTCACTGCTCGCGGATCGTCGTGCGTGAAGGCGAGGAGGTGAAGCAGGGACAGTATATCGGCAATATCGGCTCGACCGGGCGCGCGACCGGCCCGCACCTGCACTGGGGCCTCAAATGGCGCAATGCACGGCTTGATCCGCTGCTTTTTACCGGGCCGATGAACTGATTCCCGGGAAAGCCGCGCGACAATGAAACGGCTGCTTCTCCTTGCCCTGGTCGCACTGGTTCTTGCGCCCGGTACATGGCTGAAGACACGGCCTTCGGAGCCGGACTTGCGCAACCTTCTCCAGGTCGAACTGCTGGATGTCGCCCGCAAGGAGGCTGGCGCCCTTGCAATCAAGGGGGTGTGGCACCTGCATAGCGGGAACGCGCATTTCGGCGGCTATTCGGGGCTGCTGGCCTTGCCTGGCGATGCGCTGCTTGCCGTAAGTGACCGGGGGCGAATTCTGCGCTTTCCCATGCCGGGGCACTCCGGGCCGGTCGAATTCGGCGTGCTTGGCGGTATTGTCCAGACCGACAAGCGTCTGGTCGATGCCGAGGCCATGACGAACGATCCTGTCACCGGCCGCATCTGGATCGCCTATGAAGGGGCCAATGCGGTCGGGCGCCTGACTGCCGGGCTGGTCAAGGAAAAGCGCGCCCGTCCGCCGGCGATGCGGGCCTGGCCGGGCAATCGCGGCCCGGAAGCCATGGCGCGGCTGGCCGACGGGCGCTTCATCGTGATCGGCGAGGGATCGCCCGACTGGTTCGGTTCGGATTACCCGGCGGTGCTGTTCGATGGCGATCCGGTGGAAGGCGCGGAGGGGGTGCCGTTCCGTTTCGCCGGACCCGAGGGGTATCGCGCGGTCGACATGGCACAGATCCCCGATGGCCGGGTGCTGCTTCTCCTGCGCAGGGTCGTGCCGGGCCTTCCGCCGGGCTTTGCCGTCCGGCTGGCGATTG
>JANQPE010000084.1 GCA_028289565.1 Parerythrobacter sp. | reverse complement strand
GCCCGTTCGCGACTCCAGCCCTTCGCATGCAGGCCGGTGTCGACCACCAGCCGCATCGCGCGCAGCATCTCGTCATCGAGCGTACCCTGCCGGGCGTAGGGCGCTGTTTCGAGATCGAACAGGCCCATTTCGTAACCGATGGTTTCGGAATAGAGCGCCCATCCCTCGACATAGGCCGTGTTGCCGCCGAAGCGCATGAAGGCAGGCAGCGCCTCATTCTCCTGCGCCAGGCTGATCTGGAAGTGATGCCCCGGCGCGCCTTCGTGCAGGTACAGCGTCACAATGCCCGGCGTGGTACGGCTCGGCAAGTCATAGGCGTTGAAATAGAACGTGCCGTTGCGCGACCCGTCTGGCGCGCCCGACTGGTAGGAACCGCCCGCCTGGAACTTCTCGCGGAAGGGTTCGTAGGGTTTGATGTCGAGCCCGGTCTTGGGGACGAGGCTGAAATATTCGGGCACCTTGGCATCGACGATCTTGCCGATACGGTAATATTCCTGCGTCAGCCATTCGCGGCTTTCCGGCTTGAACTGCGGATCGGTGCGGATGAAATCGAAGAATTCCTTCAGCGTTCCCTCGAAGCCGACATGGTTTTTCACCACTTCCATCCCGCTGCGGATGCGGGCGACTTCGGACAGACCCAGATTGTGCAGGTAGTCGGCGCTCAGCGGCAGCGTGGTCGTGTTCTCGATCATCTGTGCGTAAAGCTTCTCGCCGCCCTTCATCTGGCTCAGGCCGACGGTTTCGCGCGCGGCGACCAGATATTCGTCGCGCAGGAAATCGCGCATCCTGCGATGACTGGCATAGAGTTCCTCCGTCGCGGCGCGATACTCGGTCGTCAGACGGGTCTTGTCCGCATCGGAGAAGTGCTCGGGGAAGTTCTTCACCGGACCCCAGAACGGTGACTCCTCGATTTCCTGGGCCAATTGCGTGTCGAGCTGCTCGATGACATTGCGGATGGTGAGGCTCGTTTCGAGAACACCGCTATCCATGCCTTCGCGGAACTTGGCGATCGAGCGGTCGCCGATGGCGATGTAATCCTTGTGCCGCTTCAAATTGTTTTCGTAATCCTCGACCGTCTTGAACGGGGCTGCGCTCTGTCCGCTGGCGAAGGTTGGATAGAAGGTATGGAAACCGCTGAAATGGTTGACCGGGCGCACTTCGGTCAGCGCGCGGATTGCGTCAGTATTGCCCTTGAGCGTCTGCTCCTGATTGTACCGGAATACGTCGTAGGCGATCCTGTCCGTCGCATTCAGCACGTCGCGATCGATCGTTTCCAGACCGGCCAGGTTCGCTTCGGCATTGGCAATATCCTGCGCGACATATTCGTCAGTCAGGAAATCACCGAGCTTGTCGGCATAGCGCAGGTCGCCGCGGAACAGCGCGCTGATCGGGTTGAGCTTGAGGTTCTTCTCGTCCGCTTCGGCGAACAGAGCAAAGAGCTGGTTATGCGCGACCTCGGCGAGCGTTTCGTCAGAGGCCTCCGCAAGCGCTTCCGCATCGGCCCGCACACTGGCTTGAGTGCTTTCGGCAGCGGTGTTGGCGGTGCCGGCAGTTGCGCAAGCAGCCAACGATAGTGTGGCGCCCGAAAGGAGCGCGAGGCGGAACGGTTTCATGGCAAATCCCCTGCTTGATGAGTGTATTATATTATTAATACACTCTGACCCGTTTATCAATCAGGCGCAGCTAGCCGACCGTTCGCTAGGATGACAACGGGCCTCGACGAAACCCTCCCCGCGCTCGATGGACGCAATCAGCCGAAGCACCGTCGGTCACTCGGACAAGTAAGGAACGTCAGTCGATCACGCGCCCACGAACCATTACCCAATCGACCTCCTCAAGCACGGCAACGTCCTCGAGCGGATTGCCGTCGACCGCGATGATATCGGCGGAGTAGCCCGGGGCGATCCGCCCGATCTGACTTTCGAGTCCGATGATTTCGGCCGCGACCGTGGTGGCGCTGGCGAGCACTTCGCGATCACTCATCCCGCCCTTGCGCATCAGCGCCAGCTCGCCGGCATTTTCACCATGCGGGAAGACCCCGGCATCGGTACCGAAGGCGATCTTCACGCCGTATTCACGCGCGCGTTCGACAATGGTTTCGGCATAGGCGCTGACGGCGCGGATCTTGTTCTCCACCACCGGCGTGTAGAAGCCCTTGCCGAGATTCTTCTTGATCCCTTGAAACGCCATCAGCGTGGGCACCAGGATGGTACCGTTCTCGCGCATCGCCTCGGCAGCCGCCTCGTCGATATAGGTGCCGTGCTCGATCGTCTGGACACCCGCGCGCGCGGCGGCCTCGATCCCGCGCGCACCATGTGCATGGGCGGCCACCTTGAGGCCTAGCGATTTCGCCGTATCGACGATCGCCTCCATCTCGGCATCGGTGAAATGCGCCTCGAGGCCGCGCCCTTGCTGGCTGAGCACACCGCCGGTCGCAGTGATCTTGATCAGGTCCGCCCCGTATTTGGACGCCGTGCGTACTTTCTCGGCGCATTCGACGGGACCGGTGCAGGCAAAGCTTGTCGCCAGCGCGTCGTTCACTTCCCTGCGAAAGCCGTTGGTGTCGCCATGCCCGCCGACGATCGCTATGGTCCGTGCCGAGGTGACCACACGCGGTCCGGGAACCACGCCCTGCTCGGTTGCGCGGCGCAGCGATTGCATCACCTGATCGCTGCGCGAACCGACATCGCGGACCGTGGTGAAGCCCGCCTTCGCCGTTATCCGCGCATTCTTGGCTGCAATAAGCGTGTACCATTCCGGCGGATTGACCGCCGCCCGCCAGTATTCGCCGCTGGGATCGCCCGAGAGATGCGTGTGCAGATCGATCAGGCCGGGCAATACGGTCTTGTCCGAAAGATTGACGATGCGCGCTTCGGGCGCAGGTTCCGCATGCCCCGGTTCGATGCTTGCGATCCTGCCGTCGGTGACCACGATGGTCGCCGGGCCGCTGGCATCGCCCGAGGCGTCGCTAACGACCGATCCAGCATGGATATAGGTGGTCTCCGCAAGAACGGGCGCCGCGATGGCCATCGCCGTGCCCGCAGCGGTTGCGCGAAAGAATTTGGCAAGTCGGGTCATTATGTTACTCTCCCATCGCATTCTTCATGCAGCGATGTATCAGCCGGGGCAAGTGCCGCTTAAGAGTCAGGATTACCATCCGATGCCATCTTTCTACGGATTTGTTGCGGCAGGTGCGCTGGTTGCCGTTCCGGCATTCGCGCAGGAAACCGAGCCTGCCGACCGACAGGCCGATGCAGCGGCGGGATCTCGGGTTCCCACTGCCGCTCCCATCATCGTGACGGGCACGCCGGAAAAGGGAAAAGAAGTCCTGGTCGGATCGCGGATTCCCAGACGCGCAGTGTTCACATCCGGCGGAATTGCAAGCAGCACCGGAACCCGCGGTCTGGTCCCGCAAAGCGGCATGGACCCGGCCGCCGGCGTGCGGACATTCGAACGCAAGGAATGCAAAAGCGATGATCCCGGGATAGGTGAAAAGGCGGCCTGTCTCCTTATCGAGGCGCAAACGGCCATCTCGAAAGAAAAACTCGGCAAGGCGCGAGATCTGCTCGCTTATGTGACACTGTCCGAGGAATTCACGCCTCACGAACACCTTGCCGCTGCGAAATGGCAATACCGGCTTGCCGCCGACCTGGGCAATCACGCTTCGCGCGAGACGGCGCTGGAACAGATGGTCGGAACCGGCGCGATGCGCGCGAGCGAAGCGCTTCAGGCCCGCCGCGCGCTTGTCTCGCTCGCCTTGCGGGACGGCCGCCGCGCCTTGGCCCGCGAGCGCCTGGTCGAGCTGGACGGACTAGGTGGCGCCGATGCGCAAGAGCTTGCCAATCTTGCCATCCTGACGCGCGAGCAAGAGGCGGGCGATGCATCGGCCATCATGCGCCGCGCGATCACCATGCGCGAAGCGGCGAACGGGCCCGTTCCGCGAGGCTGGCGCGATTTTGCCGAAAACGACACGCCCTAAACAACCGCCCGAGACATCTGGTTGGCAGCAGGGCGATCCGGTTGTGCCGGAAAACGCTTATGTCAAAAGCATGCACACGAAGTTCGCTGCAACCGATGACAATCCATGATGAAGAACCGCGACAGCGGTCAGATGGAAATCAACCCCGTCAAGCCGCGGCAGGTTCGGCCAGAACTTCCCAGATGTTTTCAACCACGGGATTGTTGTTTTCGACCGAACGATAGATCCGGATACTCATCGGAGACATCCACTCGTCCGGCAAACCGCCCGGGTCGGGAGCGTCCTTTCCCATCAGGCTGAGTGGTATCCATCCAAGACCCAACCCCCTGCGCGCGGCGGTATACAGGCTTTCGGCGAGAGATGCCTGATAGACCGGCTGCAAGCGGTCGCGAAACGCATTCCTGTTGGTGATCGACCGGACGACATACGACATGAAAGATGTGCTCGAATATTTGAGATAGGGAATTGCGTCTTCACCCGTGTCGCCGAGGAGCCGCTTCGGATCGGCATGGGTGTGATAGGGAATCATCACATCCTCTCCGATAGTCAGGCTCGGGAATTTTTCCTGATCGATGTCGAATTTCACCGACGGATGACTGTAGCAGACAAACAGGTCGCTGGTTCCGTTGGTCAGGCCGAGCAGATATTCTTCCACCGTACGCGTCTCTGCGACGATCGATATGGCGAACGGTCCGATGCGCTCCTTCAGCCGACCGACCAGATTCGGGATAAAGACCAATGCCAATGTATGCAGACAGGCAACATTGACGCCCAGATCAGCGATGCGCGCGGTTTTTGAAATGCGCGATTGGGCGTCGTAGCTCTTTGCCACGATCTCGCGCGCGACATGGATGAAGTCCTCCCCCTGCGGAGTCAGTGAAATCGGGTGGTGCGAACGGTCGAGCAATTCGGATCCGACCCATAACTCGAGCGACTTGATCCTCCTGCTCAGCGCCGATTGGGTAACATGCCGGGTTTCGGCAGCACGCGAAAAACTGCCCAGTTCGGCAACTTCAAGCAGGTCTTCAAGCCATTTGAGTTCCATGAAATCCCTGTTTTATCCTATTTTTCAATACTATGTTATTTTCGCATAGTTTCTTACTAATTACGAATTGGCAGAAAGGCAAAGCCTTGGGGCAATCTCCGAACAAGATTTTACAGGGGAGGAAAATATTATGTCATCTGCACGGGCGCGCCTGCTTTCATTCACCTGCCTGGCTTCGGCAACGGCACTGATCGGCGGAAATGCCGCACTTGCCCAGGACGCGAGCCAGGCCGGCGAAAACCAGCCGCAAGACGAGGCTGGTGCAGGAAATACGGCATCATCGGAACCCGTCATCGTGGTTACCGGTTCGCGCATCGAGCGAGCGATCGAGGATTCGGCGGTACCACTGCAATTGCTGAGCGCCGAAGATCTTGGCGAAACGGGGACGGTCGATCTGGCCGAGGCCCTGGTCGAGCTTCCAGGTGTATCGTCGTCGATTTCCCCGCAGAGCAGCAACAACCTGATCCAGACCAGCGGGCTCTCGACGATCAGTCTCAGGCGTCTCGGTGATGACCGCACGCTCGTGCTGATCAATGGCAAGCGTGCCGTATCCAATTCGGGCAATTCGGATCGCGTCAGCCTGTCGACCATTCCCGAAGGGTTCGTGAAGCGCGTCGAGGTAACGACCGGCGGTGCCTCGGCGGTCTATGGCTCGGATGCGATTGCCGGCGTGACGAACTTCGTCCTCGAAGACAGTTTCGAGGGCTTCGAATTCACCGGGCGCTACCTGGTCCCCGAAGCCAGCGGTGGCGAGGATTTCCGCGTCGGCCTGCTGGCGGCGAGCAAGTTCGACGATGGCCGCGGCTATGTGATGGTCGGCGGCAGCTATCGCGATTTCAATGCCATCCTGGCCGACGAAACGCGCCCGGAATCGATCCTGGCGCTCGAATTCGACGATCCCAGCACATCCAGCTCCAACAGCTTCGCCAACGAGATCAATCAGCCGGGCTGCGATCCCGACAATGAAGACAGGCATTGCCTGCTCGGCTCGTTCAGCGGCTCGACCCCGGGCGGCGTGTTCGAAGGCGGCGATGCCTGGTTCAGGGACGGCCGCTGGTTCAACGACCGCTCGCTCCAACCGTCCGATCGCACCGGATCGCAGGATTTCTTCAGCGATTTCGACGGGTACAATTTCCGCCCCGGACGCAGCCTTCAGGGCGCGCGCCAGATTTTCAATGTCGGCGGTCACCTGACCTACGAATTCTCGCCTGCCTTCGAGGTTTCGCTACTCGGTCTCTATTCCTTCGTTCACTCCGATACGGCCGGCGGATTCGAGACGCTCAACGACAGCGATACCTTCGGACCCAACGCCCAGCGGATCGGCAATCTGGCTTCCGATCATCCTTTCATTCCGCCCGAAGTCGAGGAAACCCGCAGCGGCTCGGTCGATTTCGACCGGCGGCTGGTCGAGCTGGGCGTGCAGGAACGGCTCAACGATCGCGACACTTTCCGCTTTATCGGCGATATCAGCGGAGAGCTTGGCGGCGGTTTCGAGTACGAACTCTACAGTACTTACGGGAGGTTCAAACAGCGCCAGATCAACACCGGCGAATTCAACTTCCGCAGGGCACAAGATGCCCTCAATGTCGAAGTGCTGCCCGGCGGGCAGGTACAATGTGCCCGGCCGGAAGCGCGTGCCGAAGGGTGCGTGCCGCTCAATATCTTCGGAGCAGGCACCATTTCGCCCGAAGCGGCCGATTACATTCGCTATACCGCCAATGCGCAACAAACCCGCACGCAGTTCACCGCGGGCGGCTTCGTCAGGGGCGAACTGTTCGATATCTGGGCCGGCCCCGTGCAGGCCGTGTTCGGCGCCGAATATCGTTATGAAGGACAGGAAACGATCGGTGATCGCGACGGCGACACCTTTGCCGGCATCAACGGCGTGCGCGACCTGAACGACGGGGCAACACGCGACACGCCCGGCTTCGCACCCGATATCGACTTCGATCAGACGAGCGTTTCGACGTTCCCGAGCGTTGATGTAAGCTACAAGGTGAAAGAGCTCTTCGGCGAACTTGACATCCCGCTATGGGAAGACAGGCTGAACCTGCAACTGGCCGGCCGCATTGCCGATTACAACACGATCGGGACGATTTTCAGCTACAATGCCGGCATCGTCTTCAACCCGATCGAGGACTTCACCTTCCGCGCGCAGTATTCGCGCGCGCAACGAGCCCCGAACCTGACCGAGATATTCTCGCCGCCGCGGCCCGATTCGGACAGCCTCGTCGATCCGTGCGAAGGCCTGTTGCCCGACGGCAGCGGCATCAACACACCTTCGGGCACCGGTGGTGAAAACGCCGATCTCGCGGTCATTGCGGCCAACTGTCTCGCCACACCGGGCATCCAGGCCTTTTTTGCCGATCCGGCCAATATAGATCCGGGCACCGGCTTGGTGGAAGCATTCGATGCGCCCGGATCGGTGCAGGGGCCCAATGCGGGCAATCCCAACGTGCAGGAAGAGACGGCCGATACCTACACGGCCGGGATCGTCTTCACGCCCAGCTTCGTTCCGAACCTGACACTGGCGGTCGATTATTACCGGATCGAGATCAGCGACGCGATCACGTCGATCAGCACGCAAAACACGGTGGATCTCTGTTACACCTCCACGGATTTCCCAAATAACCGCTTCTGTAATGTCATCACCCGCAACGCGTTCAGCGGCGTAGTGACCGAAGTGATCAACTTCCAGGAAAACCTCAACGAGGAACTGGTCGAGGGTATCGATGCGCAGTTGCTTTACCGGTTCGAGCCGGGCTTCATTCCCGGAAGCTTCGATTTCGATTTGCGCTACTCGCACTATTTCAGCCAGGAAGTGACCTTTACCGGCATCGGCGGGACGCAGATAACCACCAGCCCGCTGGGAGAAATCGGCAATCCGAATGACGAGCTGCGCCTGCGGGTAGGGTATCGCAATGGCGGCTTCCGGTTGGCCTACACGATGACCTACCAGGGCGGGGGCGTCGACGATATCGAAAGCGATCCCAATCCGACCGACAACCGCTTTTTCCGGGTCGGCGGGCAGGACTATCATCGTATCTATGCAGGCTACGATTTCGGACCCGACCGGAATTACCGGATCTTTGCCGGCGTCAACAACCTGTTCGACGATCTGGGACCGTTCGTCCCGACCGGGCTCGACAACGGCAGCTCGCGGAATATCGTCACCAGTCTCAATGACGCGGCAGGTCGCGAATTCTATGCCGGCGTCCGCCTGCGCTACTGACGCCGACCGACGATCACGTGGAAGGGGCGCGGCACACAGGCCGCGCCCCTTCTTCACATTTGCAAGCGCGATAATTTGAGATTGCCGGTCAGGACGCTATGACCCGGCGTAACATTTCGTCACGAGAGGATCCCGCCAATGACTCGCAAGCTGCTTACCGCCGCTGCCCTCCTTGCATCCGTGTCCATCGCCACCACGGCCGCTGCCCGGCCGATGACACCCGAGGATGTCGCCAAGCTCGAAAGCGTTGGCACAATCGCGGTTTCGCCCGACGGTTCACGCATTGCCTATACCACGGCGGGGCTGCCCGACGTGACCGACGGCGAGGACAACGGCTCGACCAAGCAGCAATTGAAGATGGCTTACGGGCCCGACAACTGGCGCGAATTCCTGCCGGCCGACATCAGCCCTTCGGGCATTACTTTCTCTCCCGACGGCCGGATGGTCAGCTTCGTCTGGGAACATGACGACGACGATCATCGTGCCGTGTGGGGTATCCCGGTCGATGGCGGCGCGCATCGCAAGCTGGCCGAAGTGGACGGCGCCGATGTCCGCTCGCACGGCTGGAGCCCCGACGGCTCGACAATCTACATGCTTGCCGGTGCCGAAAAGGACAAACAGCGCGACAAGCAGAAGAAGGCCGGCTTCAATGCGGTCATCTACGAAGAGGAAGCGCGACTCAACCGGCTGTTCTCGGCGCGGGCCGGTACCGAAGTGGACGGCGACCCGCAAGCCATCGCGGTTCCCGGCTATGCCAGCGCCTTTGATATCGCGCCGGACGGGCGCACCGCGATCGTCGAAAGCGCCCCGACACCCAATGTCGACGACAGCTACACCGCCAAGCGCGTCCATGTGATTGACCTGGCTGGCGGGAACGTGATCCGGGTAATCGAAACGCCGGGCAAGCTCGGCGATGTCGAGATTTCCCCGTCGGGCAACATGCTGGCGATGGTCGCCGGGGTCGACGAGAACGATCCGGCCGCGACCACACTGCATTATGTCGATCTTGCCAGTGGGGAATACCGGGCGCTCAATGCCGGCCAGCCCGAGGCGACGACCGATACCGCATTCCTGCCCGACGGACGTCTCGCCGCCGTCACCCATGTCGGCGCGCAAAGTCGCTTGCGCATCTACGCGCCCGACGGCAACATCGCCGAAGATATCGATCCGGGCGACCTGATCCTGACCAATGTCGCGGTCGGCAACGGTCGGATCATGGTCGAGGCGCATGCGCCCACTCACCCATCCGAACTGTTCGCTTATGACGATGGCCGGTTCGTCCGCTGGACGCAGCACAATCCGTGGCTGTCGGAAGTGGATTTCGGCAGGCAGCGGACCTTCACCTATACCGCGCGCGACGGACAGGAAGTCGAAGGCGTGCTGGTCGAACCGGTCGGCGGCGTGCCCAGCGGCGGCGCGCCGTTGATCCTCGACGTGCATGGTGGCCCGGAATCGCACGATTCCAACGGCTGGACCACCAATTATGGCGGTCCGGGCCAGGTCGCGGCGGGGCGTGGCTATGCCGTGTTTCAGCCCAATTACCGCGGCTCGACCGCTTACGGGACGGCTTTCTCCAAGGCTCACCAGAACGACTATGCGGGTAAGGAATTCAACGATTTGGTCGACGGCAAGCGTGCGTTGGTCGCGGCAGGCATCGCCGACCCCGATCGCGTCGGCGTGACCGGGGGCTCCTATGGCGGATATGCTACGGCATGGTCCTCCACCGCGCTGAGCGACGAGTTCGCGGCAGGCGTGATGTTCGTCGGCATTTCCAACCAGATCAGCAAGTTCGGCACGACCGACATTCCCAAGGAAATGTACAATGTCCACAGCCGCAAATGGCCGTGGGAAAACTGGCAGGGCATGCTGGAAGTCAGCCCCATCTACCATGTCGAAAAGGCCGAAACGCCGTTGCTGATCATGCATGGCGAGGAAGATACGCGAGTCAGCCCGAGCCAGAGCTACGAACTCTATCGCAACATCAAGGTGCGCAAGCCCGACACGCCGGTACGGCTGGTGCTCTACCCAGGCGAAGGCCATGGCAACCGCAAGGCTGCCGCACGCTACGATTACAATCTGCGGATGATGCGCTGGTTCGACACCTATCTGAAATCCGGCGATCGCAAGGCACCGCTGCCCGGTCCGCGCCCGCAACTTGCCGCTGGGGCCAAGGGTGCCAAGGCGGATGGTGGCGAAGACAATTAGGGATAACGGGCCGGGCGTCCCGTCCGGCCCCCGAATTCCGAGACCGGAACCCTAGAAGGTATATCCCATGCCGACGGCCAGGAACCACTGGTTGGCATCGCCGCGTATGCTAGTGAAGGGTGTCCGCCTTGCATCGCCGAGCATGCGTGAATAACTGCCGATTCCGGTCAGGGCGAGGCCGCCATTGGTCGCATCTCCATCAAGATCGACACCGAGCAGTATTGTCGCGCTTGCCTTGGTGAAACCGCTTGCCGCATCGAATTGCGGCAAGCCGCTGGTCTGGCTGTCCGCGGGCCCGACCGAATAGTAATAATCGGCATAGTCGCTATCGGCATATTCCGCGCCCAGGCTGAGCGAGGCAAACGCACCGCGGCTGAGCGGGGTGAAATAGGTCACCGACGGATCGACGACCATGCCCCCATACGCACCGGCGATGTCCCACCGTGCATCCAGGTCGAAGCTCAGGCTGTCATAGGGGCTGAGTATCCCCGGGAAGCTGACCCCCACCGTCGGTCCGATTTCGAACGCGGTATCGAGTTCCCCCAGGCTGGCGACCACGGGATCCTCAATCCGGCTCGCGCGATTGCGGCGGATACGGGTCGCGACGCCGAAGTCGAAGCCCGGCCCCTCTTCCGCGTCGGGCACGAAATCGAACGCCAGCCCGCCGGGGCGCGGGTTGATATCCACTCCACCAAGCGATCCCTGCACAATCGGCAGGACGGAAACGACGTAATCGTCCGAACCGTCATAGCTCGGGGAATAGGCGGCACCGATACCGATGCTCACCCAATCGCCGTCAAACACCGTATCGCCGATATCAGGCGCAGCGCCACCCGTGTCGGCTGCACCGGCATCTTGTGCCGCGGCACCGGTCGCACCAAACATGGCAAAGGCCGCCAGCAAGCTGGCGAGAATACGGATCTTCATATCGGCTCCTTCGAGGAATCTCACACGATAACGGTATATAGTGCCTGCATTCCGCGGTTCACCCCATCCCCTGCCACACGCGGACGGCATCCAGCGGGTAGACCAGCATCAGCACGTTGAGCGTGAAGTTGTCGCGGATCATCCATGCGGTGAAAATCTCGAAGAATACGGCGATCGCCACGCTGGCCCGCCATGGAATCCGCGCCGCAATCAGGAAGCCGGCAACCATCCAGCCGATATCGGCCAGCGAATTGACCATGGAATCCCCCGCATACCCCCAACTGATCGTCACCTCGCGATAACGATCGATGACCATCGGCGTGTTTTCCATGATCTCCCATGCCGCTTCGACAACCACCGCTACCGGCAGGACCCAGGGTGCCATGTTGCGAAGATCGGCGAGGGAAAATCCATTGTTTCGCGCGGCACCGGCCCGCTCCAGCCGGGAGCCTGGCAAGCGAACCCATAATAGCCAGGCGAAAAAGTAGAATATCAGTCCATGGATAAGGTGGCTGGGCGAATACCAGTCGGTGATATGCTGGCTATTCTCGCTCGACTGCACGATCCCGTGCCACAGCTTGATCGTGCCGCATTCGCAAATCGGCGGACGGTTCATGACATACAGGACGATAGCCGTCACGCCGACGAGGAGAACCGTCGCAACAATCGCCGGACGATGCGGGAGGAGGTTCTGCGGCATACGCCCTTTTGCCACAATGGCCGGCCCGGGCAAGCATGTTGCAGTGCGTTCGCAAGCGGATTAACCGATCGGCATGACCTATCGTTTTCTTGCGGCGGTGGCCGCGCTCGCGCTGTCCAGCCCCGCTCATTCGCAGGCGCAAGAGGATACCGGCAGTGCAGGGCAGCATGCCGACCACCATCTCGTTTTGGCGACCGCATTGGCCAACGACACGTTCATCACCAGCGCCTTTCGCTACACGATGGAGGCATCCTTCGACAGCCTGCTGCGCGCCGATCCGGAGATGCAGGTGATCGAAGCCGAATGCCCGGGCATTCTGGGCGTGATGGGCAAGGCGATCGAACCGATCCTGTGGCCGTCCTATCGCAGCATTTTCATCGACTACCGCGCCGACCTGCATAATTTCCTCCGCCGGGAGATAAGCGGCGAAGACGCGCGCGGGGCCACCGAATTCTTCAATTCGGCACTCGGCCGGCGTTTCCAGGACGTCGTCCTGAGCCAGATAACGCTCGATGCGACGATGGCGGAACTCATGGTCGACGAGGATGCCGAGGTTTCCGACCGGGCCGTCAACGAAGACACCCGGGAAATGGTCAGCCGCGGCGTCGCCACGCTCGAACCGGCAGATCGCCTGGAAATCGACGCGCTGTTCCGTACTACCGAATGGGGCAAGGCATTCGTCCGCCTGCAGCCGCAAATCATGGCGATGCAGAATGCCATCGCCGTTCCCGATGCGACACCCGAGGAAGATGCCGCGATGGACGCAGCGATCGAAAAAGCGGCGGGAGAACACTTTGCCGCCTGTTATTCCGAATAAGCCGCCCGGGAGCGACACGGAGATTGCCCGGCGCGGCAATCCCACCTAGGACTTTACCGCAATGGGCGGGGCCACAATGCAGAGACGCGTTGAAATCGCGATTGTCGGCGGCGGACTCGCCGGTGGATTGATCGCGCTGGCGTTGCGGCGATCGCACCCCGACATGCATGTCGCCCTGATCGAACAGGGCGAGGCGCTGGGCGGCCACCACCGCTGGAGCTGGTTCGACAAGGACCTGGATGCAGAAGGCCGTACGCTGCTCGCACACTTCCGTCGGACCAACTGGCGCGGCTACGAAGTCCGCTTCCCGAAATATCGCCGCGAGCTGGATTCGCGCTACAATTCGCTCGCCTCGCCCGATTTCGATGCCGGATTACGGCGCGAACTGCCATCGGAATCGATCCTGACCAAGGCCGAAGTCGCCGCGCTCGATGGCAGCGGGGTCACCCTTGCCGACGGAACCCGCATCTCGGCCCGCGCCGTGATCGACTGCCGCAGTGCCAGGCCATCACCGCATCTGCGGGGCGGGTGGCAGGTCTTCATGGGCCGCCATCTGCGGACCGACAGCCCGCACGGCATTGATCGCCCGGTCATCATGGATGCAACGGTCGGACAGCTTGCTCCCGGCCCGGCAGGTGAAACCTATCGTTTCGTCTATGTCCTGCCGCTCGGCATCGACGAGCTGTTCGTCGAAGACACCTATTACGCCGACAGTCCCGATCTCGACCGCAGTGCGCTGTCTTCGCGGATCGACGCCTATTGCGGCCGGCATGGCTGGGAA
>JANQPE010000066.1 GCA_028289565.1 Parerythrobacter sp. | reverse complement strand
CGACCGGCGGAATTGAACTGCCACACGCGGATGGTGGCCCATGAAACACGCAAAAACGCCGCATGGCAGGCGCACCTCACCCGGTGGCTGCAGCAGCATCTCGCGTCGCGTCCATGAAATCGCCGCTTCCATCCTGTGGCCAATCCCCGCGCTTGAATCGGCCTTGCTCGAAGCGTGCGGTCGGGCAGGCATGTAGGATTCGACCCGCTGTTTGTCAACGCGATCGCCGGACGCAGCCATGCCGGCGCCGGCAATATCGCAAAACAATCAGTGAGATATTGTTTTTCGATATTATCGATTGACAATAAATCGAATCGGACTTATTGAATATCGATATCGACATTCAAGGAGATCGATAAATGACTCGTTTCACCCAACAAACCGCCGCGGCTTTCGCGGCAATCCTCATCGTCACCGTCAGCTTCACCACCGTCGTGACCGTGCCTCCGGTGGAGGCGGCGACGCTGGTCGCGGCACCGGCGCTGGCCTGATCCCGTTTCCGCAGGAGGACTGAACCATGGAACCCGCACAACGCGACCCGCTCCTGACCGCCGGACGCTGGCTGACGATCCTTATCATGGCCATTCTGGCGATTGCCTCGGTCGCGATGACCGTCGGCATCCCGGTGTTGCTGCTCAACCAGGGCAAGCTGGTGGCCGAAATCATCGCCGAGCACCCCGAAGCCGCGGGATCGAGCCTGATCGGCCCGATCGTCGTCTTGCTGGCCGTGATGGCCGTGATCCTCGGCCTGGCATTCGTGTTCATGCGCAACCTCTTGCGCATCATCGACAGTGTCGCGCAGGGCGATCCGTTCGCCCCGGCGAATGCCGACCGCCTGGCCCGCATGGGCTGGCTCGGCGTGGCGATCCAGGCAGCCGCTTTGCCCGCCACCGCCATCGCGGGCTGGGTCGGCACGATGGTCGACAATCTCGAGATCGACGCCGGCTTCTCTCTTACCGGGGTGCTGCTTGTCATCATCCTGTTCATCCTCGCCCGGGTGTTCCGCCACGGCGCGGCAATGCGCGATGATCTGGAAGGGACCGTCTGATGCCCAGGGAAAACAATAGCGCGGAAGGAGCCAACATCATGGTCAAGCTCGACGACCTGCTTCACGAACGCCGAATGACGCTGACCGAACTGGCCGAACGCGTCGGCCTTACCCTCGCCAATCTGTCGATCCTCAAGACCGGCAAGGCCAAGGCGATCCGTTTCTCCACTCTCGAAGCGATCTGCCGCGAGCTGGAATGCCAGCCGGGCGATTTGCTGCGGTACGAAAACAACTGAGAGATTCGTGGAAAACATATGCGCCGGATCGCGTTCCCATACGGGACCGACCGGCGTATCGTGCTATGGGTCGGTGTTGCTATTCGGAGAATCACTTATGAAACGGCTTGCTCTTACAACCCTTCCCGCAGCCCTCGCTGTCGCCGCTTGCAGCGGTGCTACCGACGGGTCGGACGAATATTCCGACGATACAGCCAACACTGCCGGCGAAGCATCCGACGACAAGACCGGGACGATGTCTTCCGCCGATGGCGCTGATCAGGATGCGGAGATGGCAGGCAAGGCTTCTGGCGATGCTGCTGCCGACGAAGCCGGGCAAGACGCCGATGAAGGCGCCGAGGATACCCGGAGCCGTGCCGACCGAATGGTCGACAAGGTCGAGGAAAAGATGGAAGAAAAGATGGAAGAAAAGGTCGACGAGGGGGCCAGGAAACTCGAAGACGCCATCGACGGCATCTGAACCGCCGGACAACCGGCGCTTGACACGCGCCCGCTATCCGCTAGAGGCCCGCCGCGATTGGCGGGCCTTTTTGCATATGCAGGGGCGTCTGCCGATCATCCGTCCGAGACAGTCGGTGATGGCAATCTGGCCATCTTAATTTCCGGCCTAGACGGGGCAAGAGATTTTCGCGCAGCCATCCGGCTTCGCTCGCGCAATCGAGCGCACCTCCTTCCCCATCAGCGGACTCGCCCGTGATGCTTCGCGCATCATGGACAACGTAGCCGGTCGCGCGGCGTGCAGCCTCGCGATCATAAGTGAAGGAGTATGGCATGGATCGTTCGCAAAAAGCCGATGCGGTTGCCCAGCTCAATGCGATCTTCAGCGAGGCCGGCGTCGTCGTCGTCACTCGCAACCTCGGCCTGTCGGTGGCGCAATCCACCGAATTGCGCGGGAAGATGCGTGAAGGCGGTGCATCCTACAAGGTCGCGAAGAACCGTCTTGCCAAGCTCGCCCTGAAAGACACCGATTACCAGGACCTCGGAGAGTATCTCTCCGGCCCGACCGCCCTCGCTTTTTCCGAGGATCCGGTTGCCGCGGCCAAGGCAGCGGTGGAATTCGCCAAGTCGAACGACAAGCTTGAAATTGTCGGTGGCTCGATGGGCGGGCAGATGCTCGACGTGGACGGCGTGAAGGCACTTGCCTCGATGCCGAGCCTCGACGAGCTTCGCGGCAAGCTGGTGGGTCTCGTCAACGCCCCGGCGACAAAAATCGCCCAGGTCGTCAACGCACCCGCCAACAAGCTCGCCCGCGTCTTCGGTGCCTATGGCGCCAAGGAAGCGGCGTAAGCGGTTCCCAGCACACGCACGAATTCATTGGGGCGGACCCGGTCGGCCCCGCCGATTTATTTGGAGTGAAATATCATGGCAGATGTAGCCAAGCTCGTTGAAGAACTTTCGAAACTGACCGTCCTCGAGGCGGCCGAACTCGCCAAGGCACTGGAAGAAGAGTGGGGCGTCAGCGCCGCTGCCGCAGTCGCCGTGGCGGGTGCCCCTGCCGGCGGTGACGCCGGTGGCGCCGCAGCCGAAGAAAAGGACGAATTCGACGTCATCCTGACCGGCGATGGCGGCAAGAAAATCCAGGTGATCAAGGAAGTCCGCGCCATCACCGGCCTGGGCCTCACCGAAGCCAAAGGCCTCGTCGAAGGCGCGCCCAAGCCGCTCAAGGAAGGCGTGAACAAGGAAGAAGCCGAAGAAATCAAGGGCAAGATCGAAGCAGCCGGCGGCACCGTCGAACTCAAGTAAGCCGCGAGCTTACACTTCGATCTCTTCCGAGAGGTCTATTCAGGGGGCGGTGCCGCGAGGCGCCGCCCCTTTTTCATGGAGGCTAGATCGTCTTGAGCCATTCGATCAGCTCGGCGCGCCGCGCATCGTCGCGCAGCCCGGCATAGCTCATCTTGCCACCCGGCACGACCTTGCGCGGATTCTTCAGGTATTCGTCGAGCGTCGCATCGTCCCAGGTCAGCCCGGAATCGCGCATGGCCGCGCTATAGGCATAATCGCCGATATGCCCCGCCTTCGCCCCATACACCCCGGCGAGCGACGGGCCGATGCCCTGCCTGCCCGGTTCGACCTGATGACAGGCTGCGCATTGAGCGAAAGCCCGCGGGCGTTCTCCCGCAGTTGCACGTTCGCCCGCCACCGCCGGTTTAGCCGCATCGCCGACAGGTGCGACATGGCCATCGCCTGCAGTCGGTTCTTTCCCGGCGGGTGGGCCACCGCATCCACCCACTGCCAGCGCAACCGCCAGGCACACACATATCTGCTTCAACATTACGCCTCCGTTTCGCCTCCACCCTGCCCCCCGACTTTCCCGCGCACAAGCACTATGTGGCCGGTTTGACGCGATCTTGCGGGAAAACCGGCGTCGGTTCGTGAATTCGCTTCGCGCACGGGTCCATACAGACTATCCGGGCCGGCTTTATGTCGAACGCATACGTCTCCCCCGCAGGCGAAAAGCCATGGCGGACCGAGCTGGCAGCTACTTTGCGGCTGTCCTGGCCACTGGCGCTCGCGAACCTGCTGCAAATGCTCACCTACGCTATCGACGTGATCTTCATCGCCCGCCTCGGCGAGGCACCGCTTGCGGCCTCGGCCATCGCGGTCGCGCTTTTCGGACTGGTACTGTGGGCACTCAGCGGGCTGACCGGGGCCGTCGCTCCGGTGATCGCGGCCGAACTGGGTGAACGGGCTCCGGCCCTGCGTCCGGTACGCCGTGCCACACGCATGGCGCTGTGGCTCGCCGTCCTGAGCGGAATGGGCGGGATGCTGGCCTGCCTGTTGCTCGGTCCCTTGATGCAGGTTACCGGGCAACAACCCGAGATCATCGGTCTCGCAACCACTTATAATGTCATTATCGTCTGGTCACTGATCCCGATGGTGATCAACAACGTACTGCGCAATTACGTGTCGGCGCTGGGCCGCCCGGTTTTCGCCACTGCGATCACCGCGGGCGGCATCGCGGTCAACGCACTGGCCAATTATGCCTTCATCTTCGGCAATCTCGGCGCCCCGGAACTGGGCCTGCGCGGTGCGGCAGTGGCCACGATCATCACCTCGCTCGCCACGCTGCTGGCTTACGTGGCCGTCATCCGGCTCGACCGGAATCTGCATCGTTATCGCATTTTCGGGCGATGGTGGGTGCCCGACTGGCAACGCTTCGTCGAGATCGTTCGTATTGGCACACCGATTGCTCTGACCGTTACCGCGGAAGCCGGAATTTTCGGCGCCGCGGCATTCCTGATGGGGAATCTGGGGACCTCGCAACTCGCCGCTCATACCGTCGCCCTGCAGATCGCCGCCCTCGCTTTCCAGATACCTTTCGGTATCGGGCAGGCGGCGACGATCCGGGTCGGCTATTTCTACGGTGCCCGCGATCGCGAGGGGATGGCGCGCGCGGGCTGGACGGCGATCGTTCTCGGCACAGGCTTCATGGGCCTGACTGCGCTGGCGATGCTGGTCGCCCCGAAGCCCCTGCTCGCTATCTATATCGACCCGTGGGCACCGGAAAACGCCGTATTGGTCGGTTTTGCCTTGCGTTTCATCGTGATCGCCGCCGCTTTCCAGCTATTCGATGGCCTGCAAGCGGTCGCCGCCGGAGCGCTGCGCGGCTTGCAGGACACCCGTATCCCCATGTGGATTGCAATCTTCAGCTATTGGGTGCCCGGTATCGGCCTCTCCATCGGGCTTGGTTTCTTCACGCCGCTCGAGGGAATCGGAGTCTGGATCGGGCTTGCCACCGGATTGATAGTCGCTGCCGCATTGCTCGTCTGGCGATGGATGTTGCGGGACCGGTTGGGTTTGACCGCGCGCGGGTGAATTGCGGCAATGGCCCGAGTCCTTAGTCGGGTCCAGTCAGGGCAGGGTCCGGCCAGGACTTCCACACCGACTTCGCCGCACCGGCCTTTATGCGTTTTGCCCAACCTGACGGTTGGAAACGGCACCGGCCCTCTCCCCCTCCCAACCACCCGATATCGTTCACTGGCAGTGTATCCGGTGGTTGGGAGGGGGAGAGGGCCGGTGCCGCAAGGCCGGGACGAACACCCGATCCGCACGCAACAAAGGACTCCGGCCGGCGTCGAACACGCCGGGGGCAAGCCATCCGACAGCGTCGGCTCACGAACCGCCGGATAGCAAACACACCATGAAATTTTTACGCCTTCCCCGTTGACTCCGCGGAAACACGTCCACATATGCGCCCCGCTGGCACTCTCGGCGCGAGAGTGCCAATCGATATCATCCACTTTGAAAAGAGAGGTCATAGATATGGCATTTCGTCCGCTGCACGACCGGGTTCTGGTCCGTCGCATCGAAGCCGACCAGAAGACTGCCGGCGGCATCATCATCCCCGACAGCGCGCAGGAAAAGCCGAGTGAAGGCGAAGTGGTCGCCGTCGGTTCGGGCGCCAAGGCCGAAGACGGCACGATCACCCCGCTCGACGTCAAGGCCGGCGACAAGATCCTGTTCGGCAAATGGTCGGGCACCGAGGTCAAGCTCGATGGAGAAGACCTGCTGATCATGAAGGAAAGCGACATCATGGGGATCATTTCCTGATCTTCCCGTCACCCCGGCGCAAGCCGGGATCGCTGACCGCATGGTCAGCCGTTTTTCGACCAAGACTAAACCGATCCCGGCTTGCACCGGGATGACGAAACTGGAGAAACACCAATGGCAGCCAAGGACGTAAAGTTCTCGCGTGACGCACGCGAAGGCATCCTCAAGGGCGTCGATACGCTCGCAAACGCAGTCAAGGTCACGCTGGGCCCCAAGGGCCGCAACGTCGTGATCGACAAAAGCTTCGGCGCACCGCGCATTACCAAGGACGGCGTGACCGTCGCCAAGGAAATCGAGCTTTCGGACAAGTTCGAGAACATGGGCGCGCAGATGCTGCGCGAAGTCGCCTCGAAGGCCAACGACGCCGCTGGCGATGGCACCACCACCGCCACCGTGCTCGCCCAGGCGATCGTGACCGAAGGCATGAAGTCGGTTGCCGCCGGCATGAACCCGATGGATCTCAAGCGCGGCATCGACCTCGCTGTCGGCAAGATCGTCGAAAACCTCGCCGGTCGTTCGAAGGATGTCTCCGGCTCCGAGGAAATCGCCCAGGTCGGTATCATTTCGGCCAATGGCGACAGGGAAGTCGGCGAAAAGATCGCCGAAGCGATGGAAAAGGTCGGCAAGGAAGGCGTGATCACCGTCGATGAGTCCAAGGGCCTCGAATTCGAACTCGAAACCGTCGAAGGCATGCAGTTCGACCGTGGCTATCTGTCGCCCTATTTCATCACCAACCCGGACAAGATGACGGTCGAACTCGAAAACCCGTATATCCTGATCCACGAGAAAAAGCTGTCAAACCTTCAGGCAATGCTTCCGATCCTCGAAGCGGCCGTCCAGTCGGGCCGCCCGCTGCTGATCATCGCGGAAGATATCGAAGGCGAGGCACTGGCCACGCTGGTGGTCAACAAGCTGCGCGGCGGCCTCAAGGTCGCAGCGGTCAAGGCACCTGGCTTCGGTGATCGCCGCAAGGCCATGCTGCAGGACATCGCGATCCTGACCAAGGGCGAGATGATCTCCGAAGATCTCGGCATCAAGCTCGAAAACGTCACTCTCGGCATGCTCGGCGAAGCCAAGCGCGTCACCATCGACAAGGACAACACGACTATCGTCGATGGTGCCGGTCCGGCTGACGACATCAAGGCACGCGTTGGCGAAATCCGTACCCAGATCGACAACACTTCGAGCGACTACGATCGCGAGAAACTGCAGGAACGCCTGGCCAAGCTTGCCGGCGGTGTTGCCGTGATCAAGGTCGGTGGTGCCACCGAAGTCGAAGTGAAGGAGCGCAAGGATCGCGTCGACGACGCGCTGCATGCAACCCGTGCCGCGGTCGAGGAAGGCATCGTCCCGGGCAGCGGCGTCGCCCTGCTCTACGCCACCAAGACTCTCGACGGCCTGGACGGCGAAAACGACGACCAGACGCGTGGTCTCGATATCGTCCGCCGTGCGTTGCAGGCACCGGTTCGCCAGATTGCCGAAAACGCCGGTCAGGACGGTGCGGTTGTCGCCGGCAAGCTGATCGATGCAAGCGATGAATCGCTCGGCTTCAATGCCGCCACCGACACCTATGAAGACCTGGTCAAGGCCGGTGTGATCGATCCGACCAAGGTCGTGCGCACCGCACTGCAGGACGCGGCCTCGGTTGCCGGTCTGCTGATCACCACCGAAGCAGCCGTCGTCGAAAAGCCCGACGACAAGCCTGCCGCTCCCATGCCCGACATGGGCGGAATGGGCGGTGGAATGGGCGGAATGGGCTTCTAAAGCCCCGCCTTATCCTACGGCAAAATCGGGCGACCCGGGAAACACAGGTTTCCCGGGTCGCTTTTTTGCAAGGCCGGGCCGGCCAGATACTCTATTGTGTCAGACCATGCCCAGCGCGCCACCGCGGCCTGACCAAAGCCTGGCTCAATTGCCACTTGCCGCTGATGCTTCCTAGCGATGGCAGGCGTTGCGAGATCGCCATCGGTGACCGGATCGTCCATTGGAAATACGGCGAATGGCTGGTCTTCGACGAGACTTTCGCGCACGAAGTATGGAACCTGTCCAACAAACCACGCGTGGTCCTTTTCCTACAAGTGAAACGCCCGATGCGCCTTGCCGGTCAAGCAGTGTCCAATGCGATCTATCACATGATCCGCCACACCGGATTCGTAAAGGACATACGTCGTGCAATCGACGGCTCGGCAGGGCAATTCCGTTGCGGACGGAAGAAAAACGCGATCCGGCAGCAACACCCGCCATCCGTGCGTGATTCAGGCTAGAAATACATCCGATTTCGAGAGATTTTCTGCACCCGCACGCACGGATCAGCGGGTGGCACAGACCGGATCACTTTCAGCCGTTACGGATGTGACCTTCATTGTGAAGACGCACCCAACTGTTTCCCCTTGGCGCACGCCCGAGCATCGATTCGGGCCACTACGCGGGGGCCGGCGATATGGCAGAAAATGTTGGACTGGACGAGCTGGTAGGCTCGGTAGCGGGTTCCATCGTCAGTGCACAGGCGCAGGTCGAAAACCACTTCATCGAACAGGTTAGCCGCTATTTCGACGATGCAGGAAGGCCACGCTGCCTGAAACTGCGCCTGCCGAATAACGGTTCGGCAAGCGATGAAGAGGACAACTTCTCGCAACTCGGCATTCCATTGCTGTCGCTCACCGAAAGCACGATGCTGGCGATCCGGGACATGACGATAGAACTCGACGTCGAACTCGGTTCGGTGGTCGAGGGGCATTTGCCCGGCGCCGCACCGCTAGCCGAACCCGCGCTTCGTGAACCAGTGGACGATCACGGCTTTACAAGTGCAGGCGCACCGATCGACGTACCTGAAGAAGGCGCGCCTTCGCGCGAAGTCGAACCGGAACCGGCGCCCGCGGCGGGAGCGCCACCGGCTGTGCGCGCGCCTGCCAAAAGGCTCGCCCTGGCCGTGGGCAAACGCCCCGATTCCGGGCCACTGGCAAAACTCACCATCAATGTCACCGCGCAAGACAAGTCCGAAGGGCTGCTGCGCCTGCTGACTCAACTCAACAAATACGTCTGACCGAAGGAGACAATCATGGCGTTCAATATGGGAAACCAGTTTACCGGCCTGCCGATGCAAGACCTGATCGGCGGACCTTTGATGGCAGCCGCCGACGCGCAGGTCCGGCTCGCCAATTCAACCGCGCAATTCATCCAGCAGGTAGGGTTTCGACCGACCGACAAGACGAAGCCCGATGCCGACGGCAATATCGAATTCGATCCGGCAACCTTCGATGTGCGCACGGTCGACTTCAAGTTCGATCAGGCCGCTGGCCCGCCTGACCCCAAGACCGGTATCGTACCGACGGAAACCGTATCGCTGGAAGTCCCGCTTCTTGCGATCGTCAAAGTCCCGGCGCTGGGTATCGACACTGTCGACATCATTTTCGACATGGAAGTGAAGAACAGCGAATCGAGCAAGTCCAGCACGGACAAGTCGGGCAAGTTCTCGGCCGATGCCAGTGTCGGCTGGGGGCCCTTCTCGCTCAAGGTCCATGTCGAAGGTTCGGTTGCGTCGCACCAGGAAAATCCCCGTTCAACCGACCAGTCGGCCAAGTACCATGTCGAGGTCCATGCAGCCGACAAGGGGATGCCCGAAGGGCTCGCCCGCGTGCTCGACATGATGAACCAGGCGATCGCGCCCAAGCAGATCGCCGCCAATGATGCGAGCGGGACACCCAAGCCGGGCGCCGGCCTCATGAACGGACCGGACGATGCTCCGGTACTCGATCACGAAGGCGATCCGATGACCGTCCTCTCACCGGGCAAATACGAAGTGGCCGCGGGCTGACATGAGGCACACCGCCGTTCATTCCGGCTTCGACCTGAGCGATGTCGGCTATGTCAAACGGATCGGCGTCGGCAATCTGGATATCCGGGCTGCCGCCGCCGAGCCGGGCAATGACGAAGCGATGGAAACCCTCAATCGCTGCCTCACTGACTATCCCAAGGGCAAGATCATCGGGCGCGAATTGTCGTTCGACGTTCTCACCACCAAAAGCGGCCACCAGGTCGTCCTGGAAAAGGTGACCTACCATGTGGGATTCCCGCGACGTCCCGCCTGGCTTGAGGGTGCAGCCGGATAATGGCGTTGCGGCTATTCCATATCGCCCGCGCGATCGAATGCACCGCTCGTACCGAACTGCCGGAAGGCGCACTGCTTGCATGGCTCCGCCTCGATGTGCCGGTAACCGCGGCACCATCGCGCGATCCGCGCGACTTCTGGCGTCTGAAAGTCGCTCGCCGCAAGCATGGGCTGCGCGGATTCCTCGATCGCCTCATTCATCGCGCGAAACGCAAGCCGCGGCACCGCATCAGGCTTGAATGGCGCGCCGGGCGACTCACCGGGCAAGTCTTGCCCGGAACAGCGAGCAAACATTCCAAACAAGGAAGGACCTGACCCATGACCAAGGCAAAAGAATTCGTACCTGGAACCTGCACACCCAAGGTCCTGGAAGACAATCTGCTGGTGCCGGCCGCACGCATAGCGCGCGAGCATAATGCCGCCAACATGCCGCCGATGGAGCATATCTATGCCCATACAGGCATGGAGCCGACCGAAGAGTTCATCGCGGTGGTCACGTCGAAATACTGGAAGACAGACGGTGTGCGGCTGACAGTCGGATTCATGGATAATCCGCCCAAGGCACTGCGCACGAGGATCCTGTCGCACATGAATGCCTGGAACAAGACCGCCAACGTCCAGTTCGTCGAAAGCGATACCGATCCGCAAGTCCGGATTTCGCGCGGCAAGGGAGGGTATTGGTCGTATCTGGGCACGGATATTCTACTGATCGACAAGGACAAGCAGACGATGAATCTGGAAGGGTTCACGATGAAGACGCCGGACAGTGAATTTCACCGGGTCGTGCGCCATGAAACGGGTCACACGCTGGGCTGTCCGCATGAGCATATGCGCAAGAAGCTGGTCGATAGGATTGATCCGGCAAAGGCGATCAAATATTTCGGCGCGACGCAGGGGTGGTCGCCCGAGCAAGTCCGCCGGCAGGTGCTGACCCCGCTCGATCCGTCCACCATCAAGGCGACTTCGGTAGCCGACGAGAATTCGATCATGTGCTATCATATTCCCGGCGGACTGACCAAGGACGGCAAGCCGATCCTTGGCGGAACCGATATCGACGCCTCGGACTATGCCTTCATGGGCAAGGTCTATCCCAAGCCAAAACACGATACACCCGCAACCAAACCGCATCTTGATGCCGGGCATGCGCCACCAGGCGACGGACATCATCAGTGCAGCGGCTTTTGCTGGCACCTGCCCAACGGCACACGCTTCGAAGCCGACCGCGACATCTCGCTCCAGCAATTGCAGATGATTATCGAGCAGACCCGCTAATCGTTGATCGGGAGAGGCCGGAAGGGAGCCGCAAGAGCGCCGTCGATCGACACGGCCTCTTCGGCCTCGGGATCGTCCACGCCGATTGCAATATCCTCCGGCGGTGGTGCGCTGCGAAAGGTGCCGTGGAGCCGATCCCAGAAGCTGAGCCCGCTGGTGAAATTGCTATCGCGCTCGGCCCTTGCCTGCGAGTGGTGGATGCCATGCATCTTCGGCGTCGTCAGTATGGCCGATAGCTTCTCATCCATGTCTTCGGGCAAGCGCAAATTGGCGTGATGGAACAGGATCGAAGCGTTGAAGAAACGGCGCCACCAGCGCAACCCCTTGGGACTGACGCCGCTCAGTCGCACTTGCACCAGCCGCCAGGGCAGCGAGATCAGCATGTCGAGGAAGTGGAACCGCACTGCCGTGCTCGCATCCATGTCCGGATCGACATGATGCACACGGTGAAAACACCACAGGAACGGTATTTTATGTGTCGCGACATGCCACCAGTAGAAACCGTAATCCATTGCCGCGATTCCGCCGATAAGGCGTAAGGGACGCGGCAGCTTCTGCGCGAAACCGCGTTTTTCGACCAGGTTCTTGCGCGCCACCTCTCGCGCCAAAGGCTCTTCCGCCGCGGCGACAACCAGCGCGCAACTCGCCCCCATTGCCGCATTACGGATGGTGCGGGGAATCTCCGGTCGGGTCTGCTTGCGCAGGGGGCGCTTGCGTTCGGCGACCAGCAGGCCAACCACAGCGACCCCGGCAGCCAGCATCATCAAATTCCTTGCGCGCGACATGATGGTCACATGGAGCATGGCTTGACCGTAGCCAAGCGGTTAAACGCCTGGTCGGGCTATTTCCTCGCTGCCATACCTCGCGGCCAACTGACTGGCCATTGCGTCTGCGGATTGAAGGTTTCGCCCATATCCGCCGCTTCCGCCGCAGCGATCTCTTCAGCCGACAGGAACTTGCTCGGTTCCAGCGCGAATACATCGAGTCCGCGGGTGATCTCGGTTGCGTATATGCGGCCGTCATACCAGTAGGCTGACCAATATCCACCGGTGATCAACTGGTCTTCATCCACCGGGCCGCGGTCGAAATAGGCGATTTCGACCGGATTGCGTGCATCGGTGAAATCGATCACGCTGATACCACCCTGATACCAGGCCTGGACGAAGATATCGCGCCCCGGCACAGGCACGATCGAACCGTTATGCGCCACGCAATTCTCCTTGTCCCCCTGCGGCGCCGGGAGCTTGTAGAGGCTGCGGAACTCAAGCTTGCCATCGACGATTTCGTAAATCGCATTGGCGCCCCAGTTTTTCGGATCGCTCGCCTGGCAGCGCGGACGTCCGCCGCCGCCCCACTCGTCGGTAAACAGCACCTTGGTACCGTCATTGCTGAATGTAGCCGAGTGCCAGTAGGCGAAGCCCTTGTCGACGACCTCGTCGATGCGCTTCGGATCGAGCGGGTCGGTGATATCGAAGATCACACCATTTCCCGAGCAGGCTCCTGCCGCGAGGTTTTTCGACGGGAAAACGGTAATGTCGTGGCAATGGTCCGTGCGGTTGGTTTCCTGCGTCTCCTCGCCGTGATCGCCGCCCTGCCACAACCCGGCGAGACGCCCTGTTTCAGGATCGGCGAATACGGCCGGGCTGCTGACAATACGCGCATTCGAAGGGTCCGCGAGCGGCACTTCGATTACATCGATCCGGAATAGCGCCGTGCGGTTATCACCCGGTACCTCGCCGATACAACCGGGAAGCTCTTCTTCCTCGCGGATACCGGAAGTACCCGAATTATACACTATGAGCCGCGTTTCATCCGCGCTCACCACCGAATGCGTATGCGAACCGCGGCAGGTCTGCACCTGCCCTAGCTGACGCGGGCGGGTGATATCCGAAATGTCGAAAATCCGCAGGCCGCGAAACCGCTCGGCACTCACTTTTTCCGGCACACCCTGCAGCCCGCAATCGACCCGTGCCCGGGTATCCTGCACACTCATCAGCAGCAGGTCTCCGACGATCGAAACGTCTCCCTGGCCACCGGGGCAGACGACCGAACTCACCAGTTCCGGCACGCCGTCCGGACCAAGCCGGTAAGCATTCCATCCGTGATAGCTGCCTGCCACCAGAAGATCGCCCGAAAAAGCCATGTCGGTATTGGCGAAATCGAGCAGTGAGGACCGCTCCCCGAAATCGGGCTTGTCCTTTGCCTTCTTTCCCGGCTTCCCGTTCTTCTTGTCAGCCGGTTTC
>JANQPE010000064.1 GCA_028289565.1 Parerythrobacter sp. | reverse complement strand
GTTGGCGATTTCGCAGCGCCCGCCATTCCTCTACCTGTCGGGGCACAGGGCGGCGATGGCGGAGACGTGACCGTGACCTCCACTGGCAATATTCAGGTTTCGGGTGTCGGTGCCGTTGCCATCTTCGCCCAGTCGGTTGGCGGCGGTGGTGGCCTGTGGAACGGGCAAGGCATCCTCGGCACGGCGGGTTCGCTAGGCCTGCAAGGCGAGGCAGGAACCGTCACCTGGAGTCATACGGGCAACCTCGTCGCTACCGATGTGAACGGCGTCGCGGCTCTGTTCCAAAGTCGCGGTACGGATGGGCAGGATGATATCATTGCCCGGCTCGATGGCGATATTCGTGGTGGTTCGATCTTCGGCAAAGGCGTGATGATCGAAGGTGGCCAGAACAATCTGCTGACTTTGTTTGGCAGCGTGGCGGCCGAAAGCGGCCTCGCCATCGAAGCAACCACGGGCAATGACACGATCGACAGCCATTCGACCGTGTTCGGCAATATCGATCTGTTTGGCGGCGATGCGGCACTTACATCGTCTGCACTAAGGACGGCGGGCGTCCAGCGCGCAGCGGCGACTGCCAACACCGAAGTCAATGTCTTCAATAATCTCGAAGACGGGACATTAGTGCTGTTTGACTTCATCGATCTGGGTGCCGCGGGCACGCTCAACAATGCCGGCCTCCTGGCCTTTGGCGAATTCAATGACAGGCGCGATGTCACGCTAACGGGATCGCTTGCCCAATCCGGGACCGGTATCTTCCTGAGCGATCTGGATTTTGCCATCAGCGGCCAGCAGACGGACAGCTTGACCGTTAGCGGTGCGGCGACGCTCGGCGGTGAAGTGGTGGTGCAATTGAATAATATCCGTGCGCTGCAGACGGGCAGCTTTTCGTCAACTTTGGTGAATGCGGCTGGTGGCATTGTTGATGACGGAATTGAACTGCGCGACTTGGGTGGTGGCGCCGTGTCGCAATTCGCCCTCGGTTTTTCGCCGACTATGCTCACGTTGGATTATACGATCGATTTTGCTGGCATTGGCAGCGGGCTCAACTTCAATCGCACTGCCTTTGGCGAATATCTCAACCGAGCTGTCAACGAGGCAGATAATGAGGCCGTGATCGACCTCGCGCAATCGCTCATCTTCGCGACCAACCTGTCGGATGTGGGAGCGATTTACGACACACTCGATGGCGCGATCTATGCCGACAATATTGCCGATCTGGCGCTTGCGGGTGAAAGCTTTACCCGCTCTTTGTCGGGCTGCGGTGAGAATATCGGAGAGAAGCCTGACGCGAATTGCATGTGGGCCGATTATTCCGATCGCGATACGGTGTTTGTCGAGACCACTCAAAATGGACGGACCAATTCCTATTCGGAGCGCTTCAGCGGCGGGTTCGGGCTGGCTCTGGGCAATGGCTGGCAGATTGGTTTTGCGGCAGCACGCGACAATGTGAATGGGGCTGGTGTTGCTGCGAGCACTTCTGGCGAACGGACCTTCATCGGAGCGCGGTTTGGTGGCCAATTCGGCACTCTTCATGCCGGTGTTTTCGGGGTCTACGGCACGTCGGAAAGCACCGTTCAGCGTAGTCTGGTTACTCCCGCCTCGGTTGCGGTCGTGACCAGTGAACAGGATATCGATTATCTTGAGCTTGGTGCTCGGATCGAAACACGCATTGATGGCGGTGATCTGTTCCTTCTGCCCAACGTGCAGCTATCCTACGTCTCACTGGATGGCGCACCACTGACGGAAGCCGGCACCTCCGGCTTGCGCCTGAGCAGCGATGATGGCGGACGCTCCTTCTTCCGCGCTTCGACCGGGGCGAGAATCGGATCGCAAGTCTCGATCGGCTCGGTGATTCTGCGTTCCCATATCCGCACCCAGATAACTTTCGACAGCGCCGCCAGCCATTCCTCCGCACTGCGGCTTGCCGATATCGATACCGTGGTCGGCTTCGATCAATTGCGTTTTGTCGACCGGTTGCGCGGCGAGATTGGGGCAGGCCTCTCGCTTGAGTTTGGGGATATCGCGCTTAGCGCGGGCTGGGACAGCACAATCGGAGGACGAAGCCGGTACGACCAGATCAATATCGGCGCATCGTTCCGGTTTTGACTGAGCGGCGGGTCTTGCAAGCCCGGGGATTGATGAGGTGACGTTCGGAATTGGATCGGTCGTGGATGTTCGCATATCTGCCGGGAACCCCGACCAAACGGATCCAATCAGCCGGGACCAGAGTAACCTTTTGGCGAAGACAATCGTAGTCACCCGTGAGTTTCTCGGGAGAATTTGTGAAAAAGCTCTTCGTTATCGCGCTGCTGGCGGCGACATTCGTGGCATTTTATGCATTCGGATTCGATCAGTACCTGACCCTTGACGGGGTCAAAGACGCGGTCGCTCAATTTCAGCAGATTTATCAAGAGCACCCCATCCTTGTGCTCGCCATATTCTTCCTGATTTATGTGATCGCGACGGCAGCATCCTTTCCAGGCGCGGCGTTCCTCACATTGGCGGCAGGCGCGATGTTCGGCCTCGTTGTGGGCGTGATCGTGGTGAGTTTTGCTTCGACGCTCGGCGCGACTCTGGCTTTTCTCGCCTCGCGCTATGTCTTGCGCACTTCCATCGAGGCCCGATTTGGCGACCGGCTCAAAGTCATCAATGACGGTCTTGAGCGCGACGGAGCCTTTTACCTCTTTACCTTGCGGATGGTTCCCGCGGTCCCCTTTTTCGTGATCAACCTGGTGATGGGTCTCACCCGAATCCGGACCTTCACTTATGCCTGGATCAGCCAGATCGGCATGCTTTTGGGAACAGCGGTCTACGTCAATGCGGGGACGCAACTGGCAAGTCTGGAAAGCGCAGGCGGGATTTTCACCCCTACGGTACTTGGGTCCTTTGCCCTGCTCGGCATCGCTCCATGGATTGCCAAGGCGATCATCAATGTCATCAAGCGACGCAAAGTATATGAGGGATATACCAAGCCAGCGAGCTTCGACCGCAACATGATTGTGATCGGTGCTGGCGCGGCCGGGTTGGTTTCCGCCTATATTGCTGCGCAAGTGAAAGCGAAAGTAACGCTGGTCGAAGCGCACAGAATGGGTGGAGACTGCCTTAACACCGGATGCGTTCCCTCCAAAGCGTTGATCAAAAGCGGGCGTGTCGCGGCCATGATCCGCAAAGCGGATCATTACGGATTGAAAGCGACAGCCCCCGAAATCCCGTTCAAACAAGTCATTGCGCGAGTTAAGCACGTCATCAAGGCGATCGAACCGCATGACAGCGTGGAGCGATACACCGATCTCGGTGTTGATGTGGTGCAGGGATATGCCACTGTGATTGATCCCTGGACAGTGGAAATCGCCTTGAACAATGGCGATACGCAACGCCTGACCACGCGCTCTATTGTCATTGCATCGGGCGCCGAGCCATTCGTGCCGCCTCTCAAGGGAATCGAGACATCGGGCTATCTCACCAGTGACACGATGTGGGATGCTTTCGAGAAACTTGATGAAGTTCCCCGTAGAATTGCGGTTTTGGGTGGCGGTCCGATCGGGTGCGAGATAGCGCAAGCCATGGCGCGGCTTGGCTCCGCTGTGACTCAGGTTGAGATGGCGGACCGGCTGCTGGTCCGCGAAGATGATGAGGTCTCAAAGGCCGCACAGCACGCTCTCGAGGAAGCCGGTGTCAAGGTTTTGACCGGCCATACCGCGAAAAGCGTGGACGATATCGATGGCACGCGAGCGCTTGTGGTGGAAAAGAACGGCTCGCAGGTCTCCATACCTTATGACGCGCTGATCATCGCGGTGGGACGCAAAGCCCGGCTTTCTGGTTATGGTCTTGAGGAGCTTGGTATCGATACCGCGGGAACGGTTGTGACGGATGATTTTCTGGCAACCAAGTTCCCGAACATCTTCGCGGCGGGCGACGTTGCGGGTCCTTTCCAGTTTACGCACACCGCCTCGCACCAGGCCTGGTTCGCCAGCGTGAACGCGCTGTTCGGCCAGGTCAAAAAATTCAAGGCTGATTATCGTGTGATCCCGGCGGTCACATACCTCGATCCCGAAATTGCACGGGTGGGGATCAATGAACGTGAAGCACGTGATCGGGGCATCGATTACGAAGTAACGCGCTACGATCTCGACGATCTCGATCGGGCCATTGCCGAAAGCGAGACGGCAGGGTTCGTGAAAGTCATCACACCCGCAGGCAAGGATACCATTCTGGGTGCAACGATTGTGGGGAATCATGCCGGAGAGCTGCTCGCCGAATATACGCTCGCGATGAAGCACAAGCTCGGTCTCAACAAGATTCTTGGAACGATTCACCCATACCCGACCATGGCGGAAGCAAACAAATTTGCCGCCGGTGAATGGAAAAAAGCCCACAAGCCGGAAAAGCTGCTTGGTTTTGTCGAAAGGTATCACACCTGGCGCCGCGGTTGATCGCAATCGGGTTTCGGACCACCAAGCGGTTTCGAAAGGGGGGATCATGGAGCTATTCGACCAGTTGCGCGGCTTGCTTGGCCTAGCGGTCGTTCTGCTGTTTTGCTGGACCCTTTCGGAAAACCGCACATCCCTGCCGAGCTGGAAATGGATAGCAGGCGCCCTTGGCTTGCAGCTATTGCTGGCAGTGCTGGTCGTTCGTGTTCCGGCAGCATGGAAAGCATTTTCGCTGGCCAGCGATGCGGTGGCAGCCGTTGAACGGGCGACACAGGCCGGAACGGGCTTCATGTTCGGTTATCTCGGCGGCGCCGAACTGCCCTTTGTGTTACGCGAGGGCGCGCAAGCTCCTGTAATCGTGGCATTTCAGGTTCTTCCGCTCGTGATAGTCTTTTCCGCACTGACGGCTCTGCTGTGGCATTGGCGTATCTTGCACTGGGTTGTGCGCGGCCTGTCCGCGGTGTTGCAGAGAACACTTGGCGTGAGTGGTCCGGTGAGCCTTGCTGGCGGGGCAACGGTCTTTCTCGGGCCGGTCGAAAGCCCGCTCATGATTCGAGCTTGGTTGCCAAGGTTGAGCCGATCCGATCTATTCGCAACGATGACCATGGCCATGTCGACAATCTCTGGGGTCATTCTGGTGCTATATGCCCGGACACTCTCGCAAACCGTACCCGATGCGGTCGGTCATATGATTGCCGCATCCTTGATTTCGCTGCCAGCCGCCCTGCTGATCGCCAGGGTAATGATCCCGCCCCGACCGGAAGATACCGTCAGGCATCAGGCCGCAGATGACGAAGGCACTGCCCTGCAATACGAAAGCAGTGTCGATGCCATCCTCAAGGGCACGATGGATGGCTTGCAGATATTCCTTGCCGTCATGGCAGTGATCGTTGTGATTTTTGCTTTGGTGGCCCTGGCCGATCAGGGGTTGAATCTGCTGCCGGATGTCGATGGCGAAGCTTTGTCAATCAAGCGGTTGTTCGGTTGGCTGTTCGCGCCGGTCATGTGGCTAATCGGCGTGCCCTGGTCGGAAGCGCAAGCCGCCGGCAATCTTATGGGCACCAAGGCAATCCTCAACGAATATGTCGCTTATCTCGAGCTTGCCGCTCTGCCCGAAGGCGGTTTCGGCGCACGCAGCAAGTTGATCGTTGTTTATGCCTTGTGCGGTGTCGCGAATCTGGCGAGCATCGGCCTGCTGGTTTCATCGATCGGGACGCTCTGCCCCGAGCGCCGATCCGAAGTGGCCACACTGGGTGTTCGTAGCTGGGTCGCCGGCAATTGCGCAACGCTGATGACCGGTGCATGGATCGGACTGGTAACTTTCGCCTGATGGACAGCCCTCGTGCTTGATGCCCGCATTCGCCCTCTCATCGATCCGCCGCTCAACGCCGTTGGTCATGCACTGGCCAAAGCGGGGATTGCCGCCAATACCGTCACCTTCGCCGGGTTGGCGGTCGGATTGGCGGCCGCATTGGCCATCGCGACAGGCCACATCTGGGCTGGGCTGGCTCTCATCATCGCGAACAGGCTACTCGATGGTCTGGACGGCGCAGTCGCCCGCGCGAGCAGCCCAAGCGATCTGGGAGGCTATTTCGATATTGTCGCCGATTTTGCGTTCTATGTCTCGATCCCGCTTGCCTTCGGCATTCTGGACCAGGGCAATACACTTGCCGCGCTGGTGCTGGTCGCCAGCTTTGTCCTTACAGGAGTGAGCTTTCTTGCCTATGCCGTGATCGCGGCGAAACGCGGCGAAGAAACCGAAGCACATGGCCGGAAGAGCTTTTTCTATTCCACCGGCCTCGCCGAAGGCAGCGAGACAATCGCAATGTTCATCGCAATGTGCATCTGGCCGCACTGTTTCGCGGCGATGGCTTATGGCTATGCCGTGTTGTGCGGACTCACCATCATCCAGCGAAGCCTGATGGCGCGTGCCGCATTTGGCGATTGATGCCTAGATGTCGTTCAGGCTCCAGTCGTAGTCATAACTGTCAATTTCGGTCACACCTTCAAGCAATCGCGCGGTTGGACCGGTCGCGTATTGGCGGGCGTGATCGAGCACATCCCCGACCGAACCCCAGTCTTCCTGATACCAGTCGTAGATGTTGGAGGCGATAATGCGACCATCGCGTCGTGCAAAACCGCGAGGATGATTTACATAGGCCGCCGCCGCTTCTTCCAGCATCGGCTCAAGCCGCTCGGAGGTGTAGGCCCGTCTGGCGAGATTTGGGCAGCCGATAGAGGCACAGTTGACCGCATAGTGAATGCGCACATCCTGCCAGTTGGGCCGCAATATGTCGTGCTCGATATTATCTAGAGTGAGCACTCTGCCGGAAACGGTTACGGCATCATCTTTCCACGGCCCCTGACCCAGCAGGCCGATATCCCGGATCGAATCCAGCGGGTAATTCCGTAAAATGACGTCGACTGTCGCTGCGTTATAGAGGTTCACCCAGAAGGCGTATTGTTCGTCGCGCGAGAAATCCTCGATCGTCACGCCCTGCATGGCGTCGAGATAGGCCTGCAGTTCGTCAGCCGCCTCGTCCTGCAGGCGCGCATAATCGACCAAATTCACGCCGTCGGATCCCGCAACCACATATTCGCCGAGCAGTTTGTCCCACAGTGAATGATCGATCGTCTCAGCCGAGGCAGCGTTGGAACCGAATGCGGCAGGACCAGAGCCACATGCGGCAATCAGAAAGGTCGCCGGGATCGACCCAACAAATGATCGTCGGGAAAGCCGGGGACTGCTGGTCGAGGCGGAATGCGCGGTTTTATGCATGGGTATCACTCCATTAGCGGTCATTGCTGTATATTCGTGCATAAGATGGAAACCGTTACGCAGTACAGAGAAACGCCGCCGTGGCGTCCCGCGATGCGTGGCGGGGCGGTTATGCCGGTCGAACTTCAGGTGGCCTGCCTTTCGGTCCGCGTCTCCATTCCGATCGACTTGCTCGGTCGAAATCGCCAAAAGCCTCGCGTGCGATTACATAGAGGATTTTCCACCCGGCGAGTATGACACCACGCAATGTACCGGAGATTTTCGACGTGCCGATCCGGCGGCGATACCGGACCGGGCGCTCGGCAACCCGCATCTTCATCTTGGCCGCGCGAACCTGCATTTCGATAGTCCAGCCGAAGTCGCGATCTGTCATGACAAGCCGTTCCAAGGCGTCGCGTCGGATCGCTCTGAATGGCCCCAGATCTGTATAACGGGCACGCCAAAGAAGGCGTACCAATGCCGGTGCGAGCCAGTTGCCGAAACGTTGTGGCACGCTCATCGCGCCAACTTCGATCTCGCCCAGGGTTCGCGATCCGATCACGAGATCGGCCTCACCGGCAACGATAGGCGCAATCAACGATGCCGCGTCCTCGGGTACGTCTGACAGATCGGCATCCATGAACAAGATCACATTCGATTCGGGATCGACCACCGCGAGAGCCGCGAGACATGCGGCACCATAGCCCCGTTCCGGCTCCGACACGACACGTGCACCTGCGGTTTCGGCCTCGGCGCCGGTTGAATCGTTCGAACCGTTGTCGGCAACCACCACCTCGGCAAGCCCGGGTGGTGCGGCCTCGATGATCCCGCGAACGGTCGCCCCGATCGACCGCTCTTCGTCGAGGGCCGGGATCACTACCGAAATCCGTGCTTCGTCAATCGGAGTCGGAGCCGGGGGCTCACCGCTATGGTCCGGACGAGCACGCATGATATCGAAGATGAGTGCTGCCCCGATAGTCAGCCATTCGACCGATTGCGCGAGCGGGTGAACCTCGAATTCTTCGAGGGCGTGCAGTTCAAGGTTAAGCCCTGTCAGATAGGATAGCGGTAGCACCGCACTAGCGACATAAGGCCATATCTCGCGGCGTCCGACCGAGAAAGGCAACAGCCAGATCAGATACCAGGCGTTTACCGCCGGGGCGAACAGCAGGATCGCTCCGAACACCGCTGCCAGCGGGACCCGGTCGAACCCGCTTGCCGACGCATGAAGCCACAGAACCAGCAGGCCGGCAATCATGAATGCCGCCAAGCGGCCCCATTCGGGACCGAAGGCCAGCAAGAGACCTTCGAAGGCAATCGGGTTGAAATACCAGACGGTCGCAAAGACTTCGGTGGTTGCGAAACCAAATCCCTGCCCCTGTGCCGCGAATATGCCATATAGCCCGGCCAGAGTTGCAAGTGCGGTGACGAGTGCAACGGGGCGTAGACGCAATAAAAGCGGCCAGGCGGCGAGCGCGACAATCTTTGTCCCGGCGGCAAGCCCGAAGAAGATGCCCGCAATCGCCGGGTGTTTACGGCCGGCCTGAACACTGGCGAAAAGCATCAGGGCAAGGATGATATCCGGATGCAGATGTAGTGTGGTCTCCGCCACCACCAACGGGTTCCATGCGAACAGCGCAACCTGTGCGGGTTCATATCGGCGCAGCATGAGCAGGACGAGCACCAGCGTCGCTATCGCAAAGGCCAGGCGCAAAGCTGCTTCGTCAGCGCCCCCCAGAAAAGTTGTGACTGCGAACAGGATCTGCAGGACCGGCCCATAAATGGTCGGCAGTTCAGGATAATTCATCCAGGCGAGGACATCCTGCATCGCCTCTGGCACTGTTTCGTCGTCAAAGAAGGTGGCGGGTGCAATACCGTATGGTGTTCCGGTCTCCAGCAGCCGCCAACCGTCCCAGATAAAACGGAAGTAATCATCCTCGTATGCGGCATGGCCGAATAGCGCGATAAAATGGCCCATGGCGGCAATGCACAGAACCATCCGTGTACTGATCTTGCCACCTTGCCAAAGCAGGAGACTGACGCCCGCGCCGCCTGCAACCAGCGCCGCCACGTAAAGTTCGACCGGCGGTGCAATGCTGCGCGAAAGCAGCACCAGAACCGATATGGTGGTCAAAAACAGAAGTGCCCCGCCAACCGGGAGGTATCGGTGGCGGGGCCGAGGGAAAAGGATCCGTCGCGCCATGCGTTATATCCAATGGCGCCCGGTTATTCGGAGTTGAAGCTCAAACGCCGTAGCGCCGACGAAGGAAGAACAGCACTGCTTCGCGATCGCGCGGTTTGAGCTTGAAATTGCCTTCACGGACAGCTTGCGCAATTTCGGCCGCCGTCTGATGATTCAGGCGTCCGCGATATTCGCACTTCTTGCAGGTAATCCGCTTGCGTACCTGCGATTTGCCGCGCCGTTCCAGTCGCTCCTCGGGAGAAATGCGTGGCGCATTGTTGAAGCCACCGCTTCCAAATCCACCTCCGCCACCGGATCCCGAACCCGATGCCATGGCAGATGTAGATGCCACAGTAGCCGCCAAAATGATTCCACCGATTATCGCCTTGCGCATGGATACATCCTTTCTCGCATTGCCTGTCTGCTACCCATTTCGCATTGAAACCGCGTGTGGTTACAACAAAAGACGAATTCCCTAACTTTTGCTGATCAGTTTCTTGCGATCGAGCAACCGCCCCCAAAACGCATTGAAGGGATGTATCCGGTCTGTCCTTTGTCTTTGCATGTCGATCAACGGTCTGCGTTGGTTGTGCCAACCGAATATGCCATGCTTCAGATTGACGAGGGCTTTCGCCCTATTCGTTGCCGGTTGAGCTTGCAGTTCGCTGGCCAGCATCGTGGAGCGAGCGCCCACCGAACAATAGAATACTGCCGTCTTTCCGTTGATCAGGTCGCCGTATTTGTCGATGAACCGATCAGGACGGATGCCTGGATCGACTCTGATTGCGCCTGCCAGATGGCTGACGCGATATTCCGCCGGTTCGCGAACGTCGAACAATATGATCGATCCCGATTTCATGCCGGCCAGCTCTTCGGCGTCGATATGGGAAACATCGGGATACTGCCGCTCTATACCCGCATGCACTTTCGCCAATGCATTGCCGTCACGCAGCAACAATATCGCGGCAATGGCTCCGCACGCCAGGGCCAGCACCGCCGCGAACACGGCCAGATTGATGCGCTTCGACGAGGTCAACCGTGCCTCGTGAATGGCCTGACAAGGTAGTCACGCCAGCCGGTCAATGGCCGATACCCGTCAATTCCTGTCGGATGAAAGGCCTCGTCGGAAGGCATGTATTGTGTGCCAAAGAGGCGATCGTAAAATGAGAAAAAGGAGCAGTAATTTCTTCCCCAATGTTCGATCGCGCGGGAATGATGGTGATGGTGATAGACATTGTCGGCAAGAATGTGGCGCAGGGGCGCGGGGAAGGAAAAAGCCGGGCTATCGGAATGCATGTAGTAATTCGACACGAGATAGAATGTCGTAAGAACCGCGATGTGGCTGTGCGGGTTTTCAATCAGGAAAATCAACGGGATCGTAATGACCGCAAGGTAAAGCGCGTCCTGCGCCCAATGAGTGTAGCTGCGCGCGGCATTGAGGTCTTCGATCTGATGATGGATCGCGTGAAACCGCCACAATACGGGGATGCCATGCAAGGCGCGGTGTAGCCAGTATTCGAAGAAACCGATTACAACCATGTATAAAACGGGGAACAACACCAGCGCAGGGCCCAAATGATCCGCGCGAAGCAGCGGCTGAATCGACAAGGTCTGCAAGAAGGAGAAGGCGCCAGTCTGCAGAATAATGGCAATTACAATGGCAGTGGAACCGTAGAGCAACCCTTCCTGGTATCGCTCTCGAAAATTTCTGAAACGTAATTGGTGCCACTCGAAAAATGCGAACAGAAGCACCAGTGCCGCCAATGTGAAAGTGCCATTCGCCATCGCGGCAACAAATCCGGCAAATCCGAATGAGAAATCGCGGTCGGCAAGTGCCCATGCAAGTTCGTTTTGCGCCCAGCCAATACCCATCAACAGGATTTCGGCGAGAGACAGGAGGATCGCGAAGGTGAGGAGAAACCGCCCGATCGATGAAGATGCGGTGACCGGCTCCGGAGTCAATCGATCCGTATGAGATCCGATTACCGACAAAACCAGACTCTCCCACGTGGCGACCTGCAACCCGTCATTATTGATTCCGTTCGAATATGCTCTTTGGTTACAAAAGGCAGCCGGCGCGGCCGGGGATTACCGGAATAGCAACGACCGGACCAGCAAGGCGGCACTTTTCGCCGTCATGTCGTCACGATCACTAGGCGGGGAAAGCTCCACGATATCGGCGAGCGGGATGGGGCAACCGGTATTTTCGCAAGCCGCCATGATGGTTTTCACTACATTTTCTATCGTGGCGAGCGGCACGCCGCGGGCAGCCGGAGCGCTTACCCCGGGGGCCTGATAGTGCGGCAGGACATCGATATCCACGGTCAGATAGATGATATCGGATCGCGCGGCGATGGCTTCGATCTCATGGTTCGCCGCCGCCGGATCGGCGATCAGCGCCTTGTCCATGACGGTGCGTACGCCCCATTCGGCCGCGCGGTCGAACAGGGCGGCCGTATTCGATTCCTCGGCAAGTCCGATGCAGAGATAGTCGAATCCGTCCGGATCGGCGCTACGGATCTGGTTGAACGGCGTGCCCGATGACGGCCCTGCTTTTCCGGCATTACGCAGATCCAGATGCGCGTCGAGGTTGATGATGCCGATCCTTTCGTCTGCAAACCGTGCCCGCAAACCCAGATAGCTGCCAAACGCGGTTTCATGACCGCCGCCGAGAACGATAACGCGTTCGTATTGCCGCAGCGCGCTTTCGACATGCTTTCCCAACCGAGCCTGCCCGGCTTCCAGATCGTCGCCATCGACATCGATGTCGCCGAGGTCCGCAAAGGGTCCTGCATCGGTCGGTGCAGCCATGCCGGCAAGCGCGCTTCGCAAGGCCCGTGGTCCCTGCCGTGCTCCGACGTGCCCCTTGTTGCGGCGGACTCCGGCCTCCGAAGCAAAGCCGAGCAATGCGCGTCGACCGCTGTCGCCGGCATAATGGTAGAGCCGTCTGGCCAGTGGGCCGTCTTCGCTATCGTCCCTGCCGGTCCAGGGCTCTGGCGGGATATGCGTGACGGGCATGATCGCAGCGCTCCTATCCCAGGATACCGGGCAGTTTTAGGTGATGTTCCTTCGCGCAATCCAAAGCTATGTCGTACCCCGCATCGGCATGGCGCATGACGCCGGTCGCCGGATCGTTCCAGAGGACGTTGGCAATCCTTGCGTCTGTCGCCTCGGTCCCGTCGCAGCAAATCACCATGCCGGAATGCTGGGAAAATCCCATGCCGACGCCGCCTCCGTGATGCAGGCTGACCCAGGTCGCCCCGCTGGCGGTATTGAGCAGCGCGTTCAATAGTGGCCAATCGGACACGGCATCGGACCCGTCTTTCATCGCTTCCGTTTCGCGGTTGGGGGAGGCCACCGAACCGCTGTCGAGGTGGTCGCGACCGATCACGACCGGCGCGCTGAGTTCTCCACTGCGGACCATTTCGTTGAAGGCCAGCCCCAACCTGTGACGCTGGCCCAGGCCAACCCAGCAAATCCGGGCCGGCAGACCCTGGAAGCTGATCCGTTCGCGTGCCATGTCGAGCCAGTTGTGAAGATGTGGGTCGTCCGGAATGGCTTCCTTCACCTTGGCATCAGTCTTGTAGATGTCTTCGGGATCGCCCGATAACGCGCACCAGCGGAACGGTCCGATGCCGCGGCAGAACAGGGGGCGGATATAGGCTGGTACGAATCCTGGAAAGGCAAAGGCGTTTTCCAGGCCTTCTTCCTTCGCGACCTGGCGAATATTGTTGCCGTAATCGAGTGTCGGGACGCCCGCGTTCCAGAAATCGACCATCGCCGCGACATGGATTTTCATACTGGCGCGTGCCGCGGCTTCGACCGCCTCGGGATCGCGCTCGCGCATGTCGCGCCATTCGCTCATCGTCCAGCCGGCAGGCAGATAGCCGTTGATCGGGTCGTGTGCGCTGGTTTGGTCGGTCAGCAGGTCCGGCCGGACTCCGCGCTTGTAAAGTTCGGGAACGATCTCTGCTGCATTGCCGAGTAGGCCGACCGACTTGGCCTTGCCTGCTTCCGTCCATGCGGTGATCATCGAGAGCGCTTCGTCGATGTCGTCGGTTTTCTGGTCCAGATATCGGGTGCGTAGACGGAAATCGATCCGGCTCTCGTCGCATTCGATCGCCATGCAGCATGCCCCGGCCATGACGGCTGCCAGCGGTTGCGCACCGCCCATGCCGCCCAGCCCGGCGGTCAGGATCCATTTGCCCTCCAGCTCGCCGCCATAGTGCTGGCGTCCGGCCTCCGCGAATGTCTCGTAAGTGCCCTGAACGATACCCTGCGTGCCGATATATATCCACGACCCTGCCGTCATCTGGCCGTACATTGCGAGTCCCTTTTGATCGAGCTCGTTGAAATGCGTCCAGTTCGCCCAGTGCGGGACGAGGTTGGAATTGGCGATCAAGACGCGCGGTGCATTTTCATGCGTCTTGAACACGCCCACCGGCTTTCCCGACTGGACGAGCAGCGTCTCATCCGCCTCGAGTTCCTTCAGGCTGGCGATTATCTGGTCGAACGCTTGCCAGTTGCGCGCCGCGCGCCCGATGCCTCCATAGACAACCAGTTCTTCCGGATTTTCAGCTACGTCGGGATGCAGATTGTTCATCAGCATCCGCATCGGCGCTTCGGTCAGCCAGCTTTTCGCATTGAGCGTGGTGCCGGTCGGCGGGCGAACTTCGCGGGTGTTTCTCAACCGATCAACCATGTTCGGAATCCTTCAATTCGGGAAAGTCCAATTTCGTGGCCGCAAGCAAGGTGCCACCGCGCGCGAGTTCTGCCGCTGTCGCCAGGTCGGGTGCCAGGAAGCGGTCTTCTGTCAACGGCTCGATCGCCTTGCCGAACTGATCGAGCACGGCCTGCAGCGAAGTGCTGGTCTGTTCAGGTGCGCGAAAACGAATACCTTCGGCTGCACAGAAAATCTCGATACCGAGAATACGAAACAGGTTGCCCGCCATCCGGTTCAGTCGTCGCGCACCATGCGCCGCCATGCTGACATGGTCTTCCTGGTTTGCACTGGTCGGCGTTGAATCGGTCGAGCAGGGATTGGCCAGATGCTTGTTTTCGCTCATCAAGGCTGCGCTTGTTACTTCCGCGATCATGAGGCCCGAATTGAGGCCCGGGTCGGCCGCGAGGAATGGCGGCAGGTCGAAGCTCAGCGTGGGATCGACCAGGAGAGCGACACGGCGTTGCGAAATGCTGCCGATTTCGGCGAGAGCAAGCGCAATCATATCGGCGGCGAAAGCGACGGGTTCGGCGTGGAAATTGCCTCCCGAAACGATCCGGTCTCCATCGGTCAGGATGAGCGGGTTGTCGGTCGCGGCATTGGCTTCGCGGCTTAACGTCGTACCGGCAAGAGCCAGCATATCCATCGCCGCGCCGGTAACCTGGGGCTGGCAGCGCAAGCAGTAGGGATCCTGGACCCGCGGATCATCGTCGCGATGGGATTCGCGAATCTGGCTGCCTTCCAGCAGGTCGCGCATTGTAGCCGCCGCACTGATTTGGCCGGGATGTCCGCGTAATTCATGGATCTCTGCGAGCAGCGGTGCGGTCGATGCTTTCGCGGCATCAATCGAAAGCGCGGAAGAAATGAGCGATATGTTCGCCGCATGCTGCGCCTCGAACAGTCCGGCTAATGTATGGGCGGTGGAGAATTGCGTGCCGTTGATAAGTGCAAGTCCGTCTTTTGGACCCAGCGTGATCGGGCCGAGGCCGGCTTTCTCCAGCGCCTTCGAGGCCGGCAGCACTTCGCCGCCATATTCCGCCTCGCCTTCACCGATCATTGCTCCTGCCATGTGTGCAAGCGGTGCCAGATCTCCCGAAGCTCCGACCGACCCTTGCTCCGGGATCACCGGTGTAACCCCTGCTTCCAGCATCGCTTCGAGAAGGTCGACAACCGCTTCACCCGCACCGGATGCACCACGGCCCAGCGAGATCAGCTTGAGCGCCATCATCAGCCGGACGATAGCCCGTGGCGTAGCTTCCCCCACGCCACAACAGTGCGACCGGATGAGGTTGCGTTGCAGCGTAGCGGTATCTTCGGCGGCAATTCGGATCGATGCGAGTTTTCCGAAACCGGTATTCACGCCGTAAACGGCTTCGCTGCCCTGTGCCGCCTTGGCGACGCGTGCGGCGGAGGCAGCGATCCTGGTGCGTGCTTCGGCATCCAGCGTCACGGCCAATTCATACCGCCAGATATCCTCCAGCGTTGCCAGCGATACCTTGCCGGGCGTCAAAGTTAGCATTCGACACCTCCAAAAACGCGCCTGTCGAGCGGAGCATCGCCCATTCTGTAGGTCAGCTCTGCCGGATCGGTAACATCCCAAACGGCAAGATCGGCTGTGCCGCCGATATCCAGTCGGCCGACATCCGAAAGTCCCAGGGCTCGCGCCGCGTTTACCGTCGTTCCGCGCAGGCATTCTTCCGGCGTCAGGCCGAACAGGGTGGCGGCCATGTTCATTGCGAGCAGGATCGAGGTCATGGGCGAGGATCCGGGGTTGCTGTCTGTTGCGACCGCCATCGGGACTTTGTGGTGGCGGAATTCCTCGACGGGCGGCTTCCTGGTTTCGCCGAGGAAGTAGAATGCGCCCGGCAGCAGGACCGCTGTTGTACCGGCGTTCGCCATGGCGGCGATGGCTCGATCCTCGACATATTCGAGGTGATCGGCAGATAGTGCGCCATATTCGGCAGCCAGCCGGGCTCCGCCCAGGTCCGATAACTGTTCGGCATGGAGCTTTATCGGCAGGCCGAGCCGTGTTGCCTCCTTGAAGACCCGTTCGATCTGCCGGGGCGTGAAAGCGATCGTTTCGCAGAACCCGTCGACCATGTCGACCAATCCTTCTACCGCCGCATCGCGTAGCGCCGGCAGGCAGATTTCGTCGATATAGGTGTCGCCATCCATGCCTTTGGGAATGGCGTGGGCACCGAGGAATGTCTTGCTGACCCGTACCGGGCGCATCCCGGCCAATTGCGCGGCGATGCGCAAAAGCCGCAATTCGGTATCGCGATCAAGGCCGTAACCGGATTTGATCTCGACCGTGCATACGCCTTCGGACAATAGCCGGTCTAGCCGCCGGAGTGCCCCGGCCAGCAATTCTTCGTCGGTGGCGTTCCGTGTCGCATCGACCGTCGAAAAGATTCCACCGCCCGCGCGCGCGATTTCCTCATAACTCGCGCCTTCGAGGCGCAACTCGAATTCGCGCGCGCGCGAACCGCCATGGACGAGATGCGTGTGGCAATCGATCAGGCCGGGCGTGATCAGTCGGCCACCGACCGAAATTCTCTCGAAGCCTGCGAGTGTTTCGGGGATATCGTCTGTCTTGCCGAGGTAGGCGATCCTGCCCTTTTCAATGGCAATCGCACCTTCGTCGATCAGGCTCCAGCCGGTTTCGCCGTTCAGCGAAGCGATCGCTGCATCGGTGTACACATATTGTCGTGTCGCCTTTGCTGTCATCGGCTTGCCGGCCTCGTATCTGGGCAGTAGATGTCCCTAGATTCCAACTACTTCCTGTTCGATCTTGCCAAAGATTGAATGACCATCCCGGTCTTCCATCCATACCGCCACACTATCGCCCGGAGCCATGAAGCGGGTCTTGGCCTTGCCGTCGGAAATCGTTTCGATCATCCGGATTTCAGCAATGCAGCTATAGCCCAGACCGCCCTCGGCCACAGGTTTGCCGGGGCCTCCATCCGTGCCCTTGTTCGAGATCGTGCCCGAGCCGATAATCGTGCCCGGGCCGAGATTGCGGGTCTTGGCGGCATGGGCGACCAGCTCGGCAAGGTTGAAGGTCGCATCCTCGCCCACTTCGGCGCGACCGAAAGGCTCGCCGTTGTAATCGACCATCAGCGGGTGGTGGATCAGGCTGCCGGTCCAGGCATTGCCCAACTCGTCGGGGGTCACGCAGACCGGGCTGAACGCGCTGGCGGGTTTCGACTGGAAGAAGCCGAACCCCTTGGCCAGCTCTCCCGGGATCAGGCCGCGCAGCGATACGTCGTTGACCAGCATCAGCAGCTTGATGTGATTTGCCGCGTTTTCTTTCGACACGCCCATCGGCACATCGTCGGTGATGCAGGCGACTTCGCCTTCCATGTCGCATCCCCAGGCCGTGTCGCCAAGGGGGATGTCGTCGCGCGGGGCGAGGAAGCTGTCCGAGCCGCCCTGGTACATCAGCGGATCGTGGTAGAAACTGTCGGGTACTTCGGCATTGCGCGCCTTGCGCACCAGTTCCACGTGATTGATGTAAGCACTACCATCGGCCCACTGGTAGGCGCGTGGCAGTGGCGAATGTGCCTCGCGTTCGTGAAACCGTTCGCACGGTACCGTCTGGTGCTCGACATCGCGGTACAGCGCTTCGAGCCTGGGTGCGATATTGGCCCAATCGTCCAGTGCAGCTTGCAACGTCGGTGCGATATTGTCGGCGGCGCAATAGCGCGTGATATCCTTTGAAACGACGACCAGCTTGCCGTCACGGGTGTCGTTTTTGAGCGTGGCGAGTTTCATGAGTCAGTCTTTCTCCGGATTGTCCGGCTGGTTGTCGGGATGCGCGCGCTGGAAGGGATCCAATGCGAGGCAGGCAGCCTCTATCCGGGCCATATGGGGCTTGTCGGCGAAGTCGAATGCGAAACGGCGGGCGTTGTAGACCTGTGGCAGCAATACGACTTCGAACAGGCCGGGGGCATCGAACAGGAAATCGCCGGTGCCGAGCTGCGCCAGCCGTACCTCGATGGGATCGAGTGTCTTGGCCAGCCAGTGACGATACCATTCATTCACGTCGTCCTGCGACTTGCCGTATTCGCTCTTGAGATATCGCAGTACCGGCAGGTTGAGCGGTGCGTGCAGCTCGGTGGCGATGGCATAGGCCAGTTCGCGTGCGGTATAGCGCAATTCGGGATCGGACGGCAGCAGCGGATTGTCGGGATAGGCTTCGTCGAGCCACTCGATAATCGCCATCGATTGCACCCGGTCGCGCGCGCCGGCTTCGAGCATGGGTACTGTGGCGAAGGGATTGCGGCTGGCAAACGCCTCGTTCTTCTGCTCGCCCTTGAGCAGGTTTACCGGCAGGTTCTCATAAGCGAGCCCCTTGAGCTCCAGCGCGATGCGCAGGCGGTAGCTGGTCGAGCTGCGGTAATATCCGAAGAGTTTCATCAGAACGCCGGTATCCCGGTAATGGCCCGGCCCAGGATCAGCGCATGGACATCGTGCGTACCTTCATAGGTGTTCACGGTCTCCAGGTTCACCATGTGGCGGATCACCTGGTATTCGTCGCTGATCCCGTTGCCGCCGTGCATGTCGCGTGCATGGCGGGCGATTTCGAGCGCCTTGCCGACATTGTTGCGCTTGACGATCGAGATCATTTCCGGCGCGAACTGGCCTTCGTCCATCAACCGTCCCACGCGCAGCGAGCTTTGCAGGCCAAGCGCGATCTCGCTCATCATGTTGGCCAGTTTTAGCTGGTAGAGCTGCTTGGACGCCAGCGGCACGCCGAACTGTTCGCGGTCGAGGCCGTATTGGCGCGCGGCGTGGAGGCAGAATTCCGCCGCGCCCATGCTGCCCCAACTGATCCCGTAGCGGGCGCGGTTGAGACAACCAAACGGGCCTTTGAGACCTTGCACCTCTGGCAGCAGTGCGTCAGCGCCGACCTTGACCTCGTCCATCACGATCATGCCGGTGGTCGAGGCACGCAAGGACACCTTACCTTCGATCTTGGGTGCCGAGAGGCCTTCCATCCCCTTTTCGAGCACGAAGCCGCGGATCGCGCCGCCATGCGCTTCGCTCTTGGCCCAGACGACGAACACGTCGGCAAAGGGCGCGTTGGAAATCCACGTCTTTGAACCCGACAGCGAATAGCCGTCGCCATCCTGCCTGGCGTAGGTCTTCATGGATCCGGGGTCGGACCCGGCATCGGGTTCGGTCAGGCCGAAACAGCCGATCAGGTCGCCCGATGCGAGACCGGGAAGGTATCTCCGGCGCTGTTCCTCCGACCCGTAGGCATGGATTGGATACATGACGAGGCTCGACTGGACGCTGGCCATGGAGCGATAACCGCTGTCCACCCGTTCGATTTCGCGCGCGATCAGGCCGTAGGCGACATAGCCCGCGCCCGCGCCTCCATATTCTTCGGGAATGGTTGCCCCCAGCATGCCGGCTTGCCCCAGCAGCGGGAACAGTTCGGGCGCGTCCGCTTCATTACGGAACGCCTGTTGCACGCGTGGCTGCAATTCGCCTTGGGCGAAAGCGTGTGCGGCATCGCGGATCATCCGCTCGTCTTCGGTCAATTGCCCGCCGAGATCGAACGGGTCTTCCCAATTGAATGGCACCATGCCAGCCACAAGTTTCTCCTGTAACCTGTTTGCCCCCCTTTGCCTCGCTTGGAGCGAGGCGGCAAGCCTGGTGATTCACCCACCCTTCGCGGCGATCGCGGCAGCAACGGCCAGCGTCCGTTCGGCTTCGCGCAGATGTAGCAGTTCGACCATCCGCCCACCGACCTTGATGGCGCCCTTGCCTGCATGTTCGGGATGCGCGAATGCCTTGGCTATCGCCTCGGCCCGTTCCATGTCGCCTGCAGACGGGCCGTATGCCGCATTGGCCGCTGCAAGCTGCTTGGGGTGGATGACCGTCTTCCCGTCAAAGCCGAGCATGGCGCCTTGAGCGCATTGCCGGGTGAAGCCGTCTTGATCTGCAAGATCGTTGAACACGCCATCCAGCACTGCCAGCCCATGCGCCCGTGCGACGACGACCGCCTGCGTCAATAGCGGTGTCATCGCGCTGCGCCCGGCATCGAGCGTGCAGCGCATTTCCACTGCGAGGTCGTTGGTCCCGAGGACGAAGGTGGTGAGACCGTGATCCTCCCTGCCGGCATGCGCGATCCGATCGAGATCGAGGAAAGCGGCGCAGGTTTCGACCATTGCCCACAGCTCGATAATGTCGGGCAGACGGATACGCGCATCGCGCAGGGCCCCTTCACCGGAGACTTTGGGCAGCAACACTGCGT
>JANQPE010000052.1 GCA_028289565.1 Parerythrobacter sp. | reverse complement strand
TTTATTTCTTCGACTTGCCCCGGTCGCGCAGTTTGCCGCGATGTGCGTTGAGGTCGAATACCTCGCCCGGCCCGTTATCTTCGTTATTCAGCAGTCCGAGGCGACGAGCGACCTCCTGATAAGCCTCTTCCTCGCCTCCCAGGTCACGCCGAAAACGGTCCTTGTCGAGTTTTTCGCCCGATTTCATGTCCCACAGGCGGCACCCGTCCGGGCTGATTTCGTCGGCCAGAATGACACGACTGAAATCGCCATCGTAGATGCGCCCGAATTCGAGCTTGAAATCGATCAGCCGGATATCGATCGCGGAAAACATGCCGACCATGAAATCGTTGATCCGGATCGCCATTGAAGAAATGTCCTGCATTTCTTCGTGGCTGGCCCAGTTGAAGCAGGCGATATGCTCCTCGCCGATCAGCGGATCGCCGAGACTATCGTCCTTGTAGCAATATTCGATCAGCGTATGCGGTAGCGGCTCGCCTTCCTCGAGACCCAGCCGCTTGCAGATCGAGCCTGCCGCGACATTGCGCACGATGACTTCGATCGGCACGATTTCGACCTGCCGCACGAGTTGCTCGCGCATGTTGAGGCGGCGGATGAAATGGGTCGGGATGCCAATGTGGGACAGGCGCGTGAAGACATACTCACTGATGCGATTGTTGATCACGCCCTTGCCGTTGATCGTACCGCGCTTTTCCGCGTTGAAGGCGGTCGCGTCGTCCTTGAAATACTGGATAATGGTGCCCGGCTCGGGGCCCTCGTAGAGAATCTTGGCCTTGCCTTCGTAAATCTGGCGACGACGGGACATGCGTGTTTCCTTGAAAAACCGCGCCCCGGCTGACGAAGTGGAGGCTTCGCGTGACCGGGGCGTTCACAGAGCTATTAACGTTTCACGCCATGAAACGCAATCAGGCGGATGGTGTGAGCGGCGCTTCTTGCTCGACTACCGGGACATGCTTCTTCTTGAGGCTTTCGATCAGACGCCCAAGAGTGGCACGCTGGACAAGGACTGAAAACAGCACCGCTGCGAACGTGGCCGCAAGCAGCAGGTCGCGGGTCGGCCCGACGGGGAGCGACAAGGCGAGAGCGATCGAAATGCCGCCACGCAGGCCGCCCCACCACAGCACACGACCGGCTCCTTCACTGTCGAGCCGTGCGGCCGGGATAAGCTTGGTTGCCCCACCCACGGCAATCGCGCGTGCAGCCAGTGTAATGACGATTGCGGCGAGCCCGAGCAGGATATGCGGGACACCGGGAACCAACGCGATCAGTTCAAGGCCGATCAGCAGGAACAGCACCGAATTGAGCAATTCGTCGACCAGCTCCCAAAACTTGATCAGGTAATCGCGCGTCACATCGCTCATCGCATAGGTGACGCCGTGATTGCCGATCAAAAGCCCGGCTACGGCCATCGCCAGCGGGCCGGAAATATGAAGTTGGGTGCACAGCGCATAGCCGCCCATCACTATGGCAAGGGTGATCAGAACTTCGAGCGTGTATTCGTCCATGCTGGCCACCGCGCGATAGCCGATAAAGCCGAACACCAGGCCGACCAGCACGCCGCCGCCCGCCTCGATCGCGAACAGGCGCGCGCCCTCTGAAATCGAAAAATCCGCCCCGGTCACCGCCGCGCCAAGCAGGATCGTGAACACCACGATGCCTACGCCATCGTTGAACAGGCTTTCCCCTGCGACCGCGCTTTGCAGGGATTTGGGGACGTTCTCCTCCTTGAGCACGCCGAGAACCGAGACCGGGTCGGTCGGTGAAATCAGGGCACCGAACACGAAATACCAGATCGGTGCGATCTCCAGTCCGAGCAGCCAGCCGACCCCCCAGATGGCGCCACCGATAAGCATGGTCGAAATGATCACTCCCACTGTCGAGAGCAGCAATACCGGCAGCCATGCGATCCGCAGCCGGTCGAGATCGACATGCAATGCGCCTGCAAAAAGCAGGAAGCTGAGCATGCCCTCGAGCAGGGTGTCGGTGAAATTCATCTGTTCGAGCATGCGTGCGACCCAGTCGTCGAGCACAATACCGGGAATGAAGGCATCGGCGAGCATCAGGCTGATCGCGGCAATCGCTCCCATCACTGTCAGTCCGATGACATGGGGCAATTTGATGAAATGGTGGTTGAGCCAGCCGAGAAAGGCGGAGGCGACCACCAGGATCGCGGCGATGTCGAAAGGCGAAAGCGCGGCCGATGTTTCGTGCATGCAGGAAGCGTTAGCGATGCGGGACGGTGCTGCCAATCACCCAAGTGTTCCATTTCCATGCGCTTGTTCGCGAAGGTTTGCATGGTCGCGCATGTGGACTATGCCGAACTTTGCCGGTTCAAGAGCGGTTGCAAGTCGAGGTTAGAGGTCAAGCATGCGTGACGGTACCATCGAAGTCGGTCCCAACCGCTTTCGCGAGACGTTCGGCCGTTATTACGAAGATTTCGCAGTCGGTCATGTTTACGAACATCGACCGGGAAGGACGATCAGCGAGGCGGACAATACCTGGTTCACCCTGCTGACGATGAATACGCATCCGCTGCATTTCGATTTCGAGTTCGCGAGCAAGACCGAGTTCGGCAAGCCTCTGGTATGTTCGCCGTTGACGGTTGCAATCATGACCGGTCAGAGCGTTTCCGATATCAGCCAGAAAGCGGTCGCGAACCTGGGGTGGAAGGATATCAGGCTTCCGTCCCCGCTCTTTATCGGGGATACGCTCTATTCCGAAACCGAAGTGCTGGAAAAACGGGATTCCGGAAAGCGCCCCAACCAGGGTGTCGTGACCGTCCGGACGACCGGCAAGAACCAGCACGGTGAAATCGTATGCACATTCGACCGTGTGATACTGGTCTGGAAACGCGGGCACGGCCCCGCTGACAATTGACAGCAAGGAAAGCAGCCATGGCCACCGCCTCCGACCGGGATTTGGAGACCCGCGGCATAGATCCGGATGACGAGCGCGCGTTGATGGACACCATCGATCGCTGGCTCGAACGGGATGTAATTCCGGCCGTCCAGCATCACGACCACAACGATATCTGGCCCGAAAAGCTCGTTGGGCAAATGTCCGAGATGGGCCTGTTCGGCGCGACCATCGGGCAGGAATATGGCGGCCTCGGTCTGCCTGCGAAGACCTATGCCAAGATCGTGATACGGATCTCTAGTTACTGGATGGCGATTACCGGCATCATCAATTCACATCTGATAATGGCTGCCGCAGTCGAGCGTTTCGGGACCACGGAACAAAAGACCAGATGGCTTCCCAAATTCGCCAGCGGCGAAATTCGCGGCGGTTTGGCGCTGACCGAACCCAATGCGGGAACGGACTTGCAGGCAATCCGCAGCGTTGCCGTGCGGGACGGAGACGATTACATCATCAACGGTACTAAGACCTGGATCACCAATGCGATCAATGGGTCGTGCTTCGCGATGCTGGTCAAAACCGATCCGGAAGCAGAGCCACGTTACGAGGGGATAAGCCTGTTCATCGTCGACAAGCGTGACGGCCTTTCCGCCGGCCGGAAGTTCGACAAGCTCGGTTACAACGCGATCGATACCGCCGAACTGGTGATGGAAGATTATCGCGTCCCCGCGAACCAGTTGATCGGCGGTGTCGAGGGACAGGGTTTCTTTCAGGCGACGGGAGGACTGGCGCTGGGCCGGATCAATGTCGCGGCCCGCGGTGTTGGCCTCGCCGAAGGTTCGCTGAGGCTGGCCACCGAATATGCCCAGCAGCGCGAGACGATGGGCAAGCCGATTTCCCAGCATCAGGCTATTCAGCTCAAGATCGGCGAAATGGCGACGCGTGCCCGCGCCGCGCGGTTGCTGACCTTCGATGCCGCTGAAGCTTACGATCGCGGTGAGCGATGCGACAGGGAAGCCGGGATGGCGAAATATTTCGCTTCCGAGGCGGCAGTCGAAAACAGTCAGGAGGCGATGCGCATATTCGGCGGCTATTCCTATTCCAAGGAATACGACATCGAGCGCTTCTATCGTGATTCCATGGTAATGTGCATCGCCGAGGGAACCAACGAGATGCAGCGGATCATCATCGCCAGGCAGCATTTCAAGAACAATCCTGCATGAGGGCAGGGTGCTGGACCGCACCGTTTGTCGTTTCCGTTCAACCCGACATACCGCCCCAGCAAAAGCCGTGTCGGGTGCAGGTTATGGCGGCAGTTCGATTGGTGCGACAGCGATCTCAGTTTTCGCTGGGATGACGAAAGAGAATAAGTACCGTCACAATCCAGGTTCAGATCACGAAATCCAGGATGTCCGGCATCTTGCGGCGATTGAGCACCATCCGGTCGTGCAGAGTTTCGATCTGCCTGCTGCCGGTTTTCACGAACAGGAAGGGCAGTATGCCGTGCAGGATGCAGGCCAGGCCGCCCAGCATCATGCGAATGCCGAAGCTGGAAGCGTGAGTCAGGTGCTGGAGGTAGGTTTCGTCAACCGATGCGGGGTGTTCCGTGAAGGCTTTGCGCAGCATATCCGAACGGTACTTTCCTTATTGATTTCAACCGGAGAATAATCCTGTTTCTGTGGGATATCATCTGTCTTTTTATGAATTGTCTTATATGAACTGAGAAAATATTCTTTTTATTCTGGTAGAATGAGAAATTCTCTTAAGGCCGCCTTGGCTTGCGGACAGATTGGAATTACGCGATCAGCCACATGGCAATGCCGAGTGCCGCCAGCATCGAGGCGATAGTGGCAAGCAGTACTGGCATGAGTGTCCGCCAGCCCGTTTCCAGCAACAGCCCCGTGCGCGAGCGTATGGCAGTGGCGGTGACGGCCAACAGTAGCAGGGCCTTCGAGGCGATCAGCCCATACCCGGCCAGTTCCCGAGGCATCTCCACCGCACTGTTAAGTGCGACTACCGCGAGAAAGCCGACGATGAACCACGGCATTGCAATCCGCCGCCAGACAGGTGCGCCATTGCCGCCGGGACTGCTGCCCACCCACATTGCTACCAGGGCAACCGCCGGTGCCAGCATGGCAACGCGGGCGAGCTTTACGACCGTCGCATCGGCTCCGGCTGCATCGGAATAGCTATAGGCGCCACCGATGGCTTGTGCGGCATCGTGGACCGATGCCCCGATCAGGAAACCTGCCTGGGCATCGCTGAGGCCAAGCATTTGCGCGATGACCGGATAGGCCGCCATGGCGATCGCACTGGCAAGGGCGACGCCGACGAGAGTGACGGAAAAGCATGCCTGATCGAGCCGTTCGCGCCCGATCACGCCATATAGTGCAAGTGCGGCAGAAGCACCGCAAATCGCCGTTGCACCGCCGGCCAGCAGGCCAGTCTCGCGCTGCTGCGCGAACAGCCATGCTCCTAGCATCGCCGCTGCGAAACTGACTGCCATGACGGCGATGAGGCCAAGGAAAGGCAAACCACCGAGTGCGACGACTTGAGCGAAGGTAACCTGCAGGCCGAGCAGCACGATCCCTGCGCGCAGAAAGTGGCGCGATATGAAATCGAGGCCGGGGGCCGTCCGTTCGTCCTCTGCCATGAAGCTCAGTGCCAGTCCTATGAGGAGGCCGAGCAGGATCAGTGGGAAACCGTAATGCTCCGCCAGCCAGCCGGCCGCCAGCGAGGCCGTGCCAGCCACTACGAAGCCAGGCAGGTAGGCGCTGCGCGGACGAGGCTCGACCTGCGCTTCGGCCTGCTGGATTTCCCCAAACAGGTCGCCTGCGTAGAATTCTGGTTGCAATTTGCTCACTTCGTCCCTCGCCGGTTGTTCGGCTTCGCGCGCAATAGGCTAGTGCCGGCGGGAATCAAGAACATGCATGCGACGTTTCGCGTGTCGCACGGATCAAAGAGAGTCCCGCCGATCGGATGAAAGACAAAATTCTGTCTGTATTTTTATGGTGAAATGATGATAATTTCTCGCAATGAACGATAATTCCATTGCGATCGATGAGAACGACCGCCGGATACTTCGGCTGCTGCAGCGCGATGCTACGCTTTCGCTCGAAGCCATTGCAGGGGAGGTTGGCCTGTCGACCAATGCTTGCTGGCGGCGTGTGCGCAGGATGCAGGATCGCGGGGTAATCGCGAAACGGGTCGCGCTGGTCGATCCGGAAACGGTCGGGTTGGGGATGACGGTGTTCGTGGCGGTTCGCACGAACGAACACAGCGAAGATTGGCTTGAGCGGTTTGCCAACGCCGCGGGCGAACTCCCCGAAGTAGTGGAATTCCATCGGCTGGCTGGCGAAGTCGATTACATGCTCAAGCTTCTGGTGCGCGACGTTGCCGATTACGACCGGGTTTACAAGAAGCTTATCGATGCGGTTCCGATTGCCGATGTCACGGCCAGCTTTGCGATGGAGACTCTCAAAAGCGAGACTGCGGTTCCGCTCTGATCTGTTACATGCTTCCGTATGGGCGGCTTGTCAGACGTCTGCAGAGTGAAGAAGCGAGTGGTGCCCGGGGACAGAATCGAACTGCCGACACTGCGATTTTCAGTCGCATGCTCTACCAACTGAGCTACCCGGGCGATCACTCTGCGTCGGTCGAAATCGACCGGCGAGCGGCTGGAAGCGCGCCTATGGCGAAGCGGGCGGTTTTTGGCAAGAGCGAAATCCGGGAGGGGATTCAGTCGTGTTCCTCGCGCACGATTTCATCCGCGATTTCTTTGGGTGAAGCCGGGCGACCCGGCACCGAATAGCCGTCGCCGAACCACTTGGCGAGATCGCGGTCGCGGCAGTGGCTCGAACAGAAAGGAGCGAATTCCTCGCTCTGCGGTTTCTTGCATATCGGACAAGGTCTGGTCTTGGTCATCGCGCGACCATTTGGGCTTGTCCCGCAGCAAGCGCAATGCCTGGATCGCTTTCGACCTCGACCTGGCGCCCGGTTCGACGGGCGAGTTCGGCAAGCCACTCCGGCTTGAGCTTCGCCTTAACCGCTGGATGCACGGTCAGATGGATCCGGCCCGGCCCGTCGAGAAGCTCCCCGCGCCGCAGCACCATTCGTGCGGCTGCGCCGACCTTTGACCGGGTCAACCGTTTCAGGATCGATACGCGCTCCAGGCGTGCGACGAGCTGGACGAAACCGAACCCATTCATCGCCGTGCGTTCATGCGGCCATTCGTCCAATGCGGTGGTCATCAGCGCATCGACGAATTTTCGATCCTTTCTGGAATGAACGGTCGGAAAATCGATCCCGATCATCCCGCCGATATCAAGCCGTCGAAGCGTGCCTGCAATTGCCGCAACCGCCGTGTTGGCAAGTCTTGACGGGCTATCCGGCCCGTCAATATCGATCAGGGTCATCGCGGGTGTATCGAACAGCGACAGGGAGCCGCCTGCGAACGATACTTCGCCCTGCCAGGCCTCCGACCACAAGTCTTCCCAGTCACATTCGGGGAAATGCCGTACCTCCTGTACGTCATGCCCCTCGGACCGTAAAATGCCGGCCAGCGATGGTGCGGAGCAGATGGGCAGATCGCAGGGCCTGGCGAGAGCGAGTTTGTGCCGTCCCCGTTCCGAAATCGCGGCGCGGGTAACTTGTAGCCTGAGCGGTGCCCCTTCGCTGGCTTCTCTGGGGAGTTGATCGACCAGCGCCTGTTCGCCGGTCGAAAACGTCGCTGTGCCTCGCTTGCTGCCGGATTGGCGTGAAACCAGCTTCGCATCCTCGACGAGTCCGGCAGCCAGCGATCCGGGCCAGTCGAGCCGCGCTTCTATGACACGGTCCCTGTCGAGGCGGACGGCGCGTTCTTCGCCGATACCCTCTTCGATCAGCCACTCAGCCAAGGTCGAACCCCGCCGCTTTCAGCAAGGCACGCGTTTCGAACAGTGGCAATCCGACCACGCCGGAATGGCTGCCCCGAATCCATGCGATAAGGCCTTCGGCCGTGCCCTGGATGGCATAGCCGCCTGCCTTGCCATGCCATTCCCTAGTGGAGAGATAGGTCGCTATTTCCTCCTCGGAGAGACGTTTGAAGCGCACCGCGGTTTCGCTCATCCGCTCGCGCAAGGTCCCATCGGGGTGGCGTAGCGCGATGGCGGACAGCACATGGTGCCTCCGACCGGACATCAAATCGAGACAATGGCGTGCGCTTGCCTCGCTTTCCGCCTTGGGAAGGATCCTGCGCCCGACGGCCACTACCGTATCCCCGGCCAGTACATACCCTTTGAAAACAACGGCTTCGGCTTTCTCGCGTGCCATGCGCACAGCGTAGTCGTGAGGCAATTCGCCCTTATGCGGTGTCTCGTCGATATCGGCCGGCACGATCGCGGCCGGTTCGATACCCAGCCGCGCGAGCAGTTCACGACGCCTGGGACTGGCCGATGCGAGGATGAGTTTGGGGGCGGACACGCCCGGTTACTGGGGGCCGGGGCCGCCCCGTCCGGGCATGAAGCGATAGGTGATGCGCGCCTTGGTGAGGTCGTATGGCGTGAGTTCGCACAGGACTTCGTCGCCAACCAGCACGCGGATGCGGTTCTTGCGCATTTTGCCGGCCGTGTGACCGAGCACTTCGTGGCCGTTTTCGAGCTCTACCCGGAACATCGCATTGGGTAGCAATTCGACCACCTTGCCGCGCATTTCGAGGAGTTCTTCTTTGGCCATATGCGTGTGGTATCCGTATAGTTGCTGAAAATGCTGGCGCGCCCATAGCGGTGGGGGGGGCAAAAGAAAAGCCTCGTGCGCAGGGACGGTTCGTCATCCTTGGTCCACGCTACGACAAATCGTTACGATTTAGAGGCTTGCCAGCACCGGTATACCTCATCAGGGCTTGGTGATGAGCAACGGATCGCTAGGCCTGTCTTGTGCCCTGATGGCGTTGATCGCCGCATGCCCGACCGCAGCCCAGGAGAGTGGTGCCTCGCCTCCTGCACGGCAGGGCGACATGCCGGTTACCGCCGCCGATGACGACATGGTGGCGGATATCGTCGTTATCGCGCAGCGTTTGCGGACCCAGGTGGATGCGGCACAGGCTCCGATCGTCGAACTCGATGAGGCGGATATTGCCGCATATGGCGTAAATTCGATCGCCGAGCTGGTAACGTCGCTGGAACCGGAAACCGGTTCGGCACGCGGGCGCGGAGGCGGGCGCCCCATCTTTCTCGTCAACGGTATTCGTATCGGCAGTTTCCGGGAATTGCGCTCCTACCCGCCCGAAGCATTGAAAAAAGTCGAAGTGCTCCCGGAGGAGGTGGCGCAGAAATTCGGTTTTTCTCCCGATCGCAGGGTGATGAATTTCATTCTCAAGGACGATTTTTCCAGCCGGGAGATCGAACTGGAATACGAGCAACCCGACCGTGGTGGCTATTTGGCGGAGGAGGGCGAATTCACATTGCTGAAAATCGCCGGTGGCGGGCGGCTCAACCTGAACTTCGAAGCAAGCGATACGAGCCTGCTGACCGAGGCCGAGCGCGATATCGAGCAGACACCGGGGTCGCTGCCCGATATTGTCACCGATCCCGATCCGGCGGAATTTCGCAGCCTCGTTTCCGACAGTAGCCAAGTGGAAGGTACGGTAAACTGGGCGAGGGCCTTCCTCGGCAGTGGTAGCTCGTTAAGCCTGAATCTGACCGGTGAGCGGCAGGATACGCGCAGCTTGTCCGGGATCGATACCGTCCTGCTGGTCGCGCCCGAAGGCAGCGGTGCCCGGCGCACGTTCAACGCGGACGATCCACTCGAACGCCGGGGTCGCAATGATATGCTGGCCGTGTCCGGAGCATATACGCGCCAGGTCGGTCCGTTCCGGCTGACGGCCACGGCGGATGCCAGTCTGGTCGACAGCCGCACGCTCATCGAACGCCGCGCCGATGTCACGGCGTTGCTGGCCGACGCCGCGTCGGGCGTGTTGGCCATCGATGGTACAATTCCGGTACAACCCGATGCTGGATTCGACAGGGCCGACACCGACCTGCTTTCGGCTGGCACCAAGGCGACCTTGCGTGGAACGGTGCTCAAGCTCCCGACCGGGGAAGTGGCACTGACGCTGGATGCGGGATACGATTGGGATCGGATCGAAAGCAGCGATACCCGCAGTCCCGCCGATACGAAGCTGACGCGGGGAGATCTGTCGGCCGGTGTGAATTTCGCCATTCCGCTGACCAGCCGCCGCAACGGCTCGCTCGCTGCGGTGGGCGATGTATCGCTCAACCTGCAAGCGGGCTTCAACGATTTGTCGGATTTCGGCACGCTGTATGATTGGAGCGCAGGGATAACCTGGTCGCCGATCGATGATCTCGAATTGCAGGCGACCTATGTGTGGCGTGAAACAGCGCCGGGCCTGATATTCCTTGGCAATCCGCAAACCCAGACGTTTAACGTCCCGACTTTCGACTTCACAACCGGCCAGACCGTGCTCGCCACGATTACAACGGGCGGCAATCCGAACCTCGTGGCGGAAACGCAAAACGACTGGAAGTTTTCGGTCAACTGGAAGTTGCCAACCAGGGCCAACTTGCGGTTGAGGGTAGACTATGCCCGCAATCGTTCGCGCAACGTTTCGTCGTCCTTCCCGGTGCTGACGCCGGCAGTGGAAGCGGCTTTTCCCGGACGTGTCGCACGCGATGCCAACGGGCAATTGCTCGCCATCGACCGGCGACCTATCACTTTTGTTGCGACGCGTGCCAACCGATTGTCTGTCGGTCTTGTTTCGCGTGGTAGGTTTGGCAAGGCGCGCCCGCAAGCGTCAGGCCCCGGTGGAAGGGACGACGTACGTGGCGCTGGCCCGCGCGGCCCGATGAACGAAGAGCGCCGCGCACGCTTCGCGGCATTCCGCGAACGGCTGTGCGGCGAGGACGGGAGTCAGCAACTTATCCGGCTCGCCGATGCACTGGAAAGCGGGAAACCGCTGGAAGAGGAATTTCCCGGCCTTTCCCCCGAACGAGCCGAGCGCATGGCTTCGCGATTCAGAGGTGAAGACGGGACGATCGATCGCGAGCGGCTGGAGATGTTCCGCAACCGCATATGCTCGCGCGGCGGATCGCCGGGGCGCCGCGGAAGTGCAGGGCAGGGCGGCAAGCCGGGACGCGGTACGGCGAGCGTTCGGGGTAGAGGCGGCTTGCCCGGCTTCGGCAGGCGCGGTGACGGTCGCGGGCGCTA
>JANQPE010000049.1 GCA_028289565.1 Parerythrobacter sp. | reverse complement strand
TGTATCGCGATCCGCGGGCTGGCCGGCCTTGCCGACGGCCATGACCACGCGCCCCCAATTGGCATCCTCTCCTGCTATCGCGGTCTTCACCAGCGGGGAATTGGCGACGGACAGCCCGATCCGGCGAGCACTGTCGTCCGATGCGGCACCGCTCACCGAGATTTCGATAAACTTGCTCGCGCCTTCCCCGTCGCGAACGACAAGCTGGGCCAATTGGCGGCAAACGTCCTCCAGCGCGGCAGCGAATGCATCCGCGCCCTGATCTTCGAACGATGCCAGCGGCGTGTTACCGGCCTTGCCGGTGGCAAAGGCCAATACCGTATCGCTGGTCGAGGTGTCTCCATCGACCGTAATGCAGGAATAGGTCTTCCCGTTTACACTTTCGAGCAGCTCTTGCAGGAAAGCCGGCTCCACTGCTGCATCGGTGAAGACATAGCCCAGCATGGTGGCCATGTCGGGCGCGATCATGCCGCTGCCCTTGATGATGCCGGATAGCTCGATGCGTCGATCACCGATCATCGCCGCCGCCCTTGCGCCTTTCGCGAATGTGTCGGTGGTGCCGATCGCGGTGGCGGCATCCTCCCACGTGCATGGCCTGGCTTTCAGCACCGCTTCGATACCTGCGCGTGCCTTGTCCTTGGGCAGGGGCACGCCGATAACGCCGGTCGAGGAAACGAATACCTGGCTGTCGTCGCAGTCGAGATGGTCCGCGACCTGCGCCATGATCTGTTCGACCGCTTCCCGCCCGCGATAGCCGGTAAAGGCGTTGGAGTTGCCCGCATTCACCACCAGCGCCCGTGCGCGCCCCTTGCGGACCTGTTCGCGGCCTAACTCGACTTCGCTCGATGCACAGGCACTTTGCGTGAAAACCCCTGCCACGGCCGTACCCTCGGCCAGTTCGACATAGGTCAGGTCGGCACGATCCCGATCCTTGTACCCGGCACAGGCTACACGCGGTGTTACCCCCGCGATTTCGGGCATGGCGGGGAAAGGGGAGGCCAATGGTGAACGTTCAAGTTGCATTCACCCACCACTAGGAAGTCTGGCAGCGTAGGTAAATGCGCTTTGCAAGGGGTGGACGCAATGCCGGTGAAGGCCTATCTCGGTCGCACGATGCTACGCCGCGTCCTCACCTGCCTTGCGCTTATTACCGGCCTTGCCGCCGTGGGCGCTCCTGCCAGTGCGGCGCTGATCGAGGCATTGAGCGAGCAGGTCGATACGCGCAAGTCGCAGCAACAGCAGGGTTCGACCGAAGACTGCGAATGCCGTGGAGAGCATGGTACGGCGACGAACAAACGCGAACGGTTGGCGAAGTGCAAGCCGCGCAAACCGGTCACCATCTATATTCCGACGGTACAGTTCGGAGCTGATCGCGCCTTCGAATAGGCCGATTTTCGTCATTATTGCCTGATTCCACGCCTGACACGTCGCGTTTGGGCGTTTCCCCTTAAATTCAGCCTATTCGAGGCCATACTTCCATGATCAACGCACTCGTTAAATCGGTATTCGGTTCGGCCAACGACCGTTACGTCCGCTCTCTCGGCAAGATCGTCAACCAGATCAATGCGCTCGAAGACCAGATCCAGGCCCTCAGCGACGAGGAATTGAAAGCACAAACCGGCAAGTTTCGCGCCCAGCTAGCCGACGGCAAGGCGCTTGACGATATCCTGCCCGAAGCTTTTGCGACCGTGCGCGAGGCATCGGTTCGGGTGCTGGGCATGCGGCATTTCGATGTACAATTGGTAGGCGGTATCGTCCTCCATCGCGGCGAGATCGCCGAAATGCGCACGGGCGAGGGCAAGACACTGGTCGCAACACTGGCGACCTATCTCAATGCCATCGAGGGCAAGGGTGTCCATGTCGTGACGGTCAACGACTACCTGGCCCGTCGAGATGCCGAATGGATGGGGCAAATCTATGCTTTCCTCGGCCTCACCGTAGGCGTGATCGTGCCCAATATCGGCGAGGAAGAGCGACGCGAAGCGTATCATTCGGACATCACCTACGGCACGAACAACGAATTCGGCTTCGACTACCTGCGCGACAATATGAAGCATGAGCGCAACCAGATGGTCCAGCGCCCGTTCAATTTCGCGATTGTCGACGAGGTGGACTCGATCCTGATCGACGAAGCGCGCACACCGCTGATCATATCCGGTCCGACCGAGGACAAGTCCGAACTCTATGTCACGATCGATGCCATCGTGAAGCAGATCGACGAGGATTTCTACGAGGCGGACGAGAAAACCAAGAATATCACCTGGACCGAAGAGGGAACCGAAAAGGTCGAAGCCATGCTGGCAGAGGCCGGCTTGCTTGAGACCGACAACCTCTACGATGTCGAGAATACGCTGGTCGTTCACCACCTCGATCAGGCGCTCAAGGCGAACATCATGTTCAAGCGCGACACCGACTACATCGTGAAGGATGACAAGGTCGTCATCATCGACGAATTCACCGGCCGCATGATGGACGGGCGCCGTTGGTCGAATGGTCTCCACCAGGCGGTCGAAGCGAAAGAGGGGGTCAAGATCGAGCCGGAAAATCAGACGATGGCCTCGATCACTTTCCAGAACTATTTCCGCATGTATCCCAAGCTGTCGGGCATGACCGGGACCGCCGCGACCGAAGCGAGCGAGTTCTGGGACATCTACAAGATGAATGTTGTCGAGATCCCGACCAATGTTCCCGTCATGCGGGTCGACGAGGAAGATGAATTCTACAAGAACACGATCGACAAGTTCAAAGCCATTGCCAAGGCGATCGCCGAAAAGAGCGAAATCGGGCAGCCGACCCTGGTTGGTACCGTCTCGATCGAAAAGTCCGAACTGTTGTCCAAGTTCCTCGATGATGAAGGGGTAAGGCACGAGGTGCTGAACGCCCGTCAGCACGAACGCGAGGCGCATATCGTGGCGCAGGCAGGCCGGCTTGGCGCGGTAACCATCGCCACCAACATGGCGGGCCGCGGCACCGATATCCAGCTTGGCGGCAATGCCGATTTCCGTATCGGCGACGAGCTGGGCGATATGGAAGAGGGGGCCAAGAAGAACGCCGAGATCGACCGGATCAAAGCGGAAGTCTCTGCCGAGCGCGAAAAGGTGCTTGAGGCAGGCGGCCTGTTCGTTCTCGGAACGGAGCGGCATGAAAGCCGGCGGATCGACAACCAGTTGCGGGGCCGCTCGGGTCGTCAGGGCGATCCGGGTCTGAGCCGCTTCTATCTGTGCCTGGAAGATGACCTGCTGCGCATTTTCGGACCTGATACGCTGTTCGCGCGGATGATGAATTCGAATCTCGAAGATGGCGAGGCGATCGGTTCCAAATGGCTCTCCAAGGCTATCGAGACGGCGCAGAAGAAAGTGGAAGCGCGCAATTACGATATTCGCAAACAGGTCGTCGAATACGACGACGTAATGAATGACCAGCGCAAGGTGATCTACGAACAACGCGCCGAGATCATGGACAGCGAAGCGGTGGACGATGTCGTGGTCGATATGCGCCACGATACGATCAACCAGCTCGTCACCCAGTCCTGCCCGCCGGGTTCCTATCCCGAGCAATGGGATATCGACGGGCTCAAGGAGCGGGTCGAGGAAGTCTTGGGGCTAACCCCGCCGATCGATGCATGGCTCGAAGAAGACGCGGTCGAGCCCGAAATCTTCGAGGAACGGCTACTCGCCCAGACCGATGAAATCATGGAAAAGAAGATCGCCGCGGCGGAAACATCCATCTGGAAACGCGTTGAAAAGAGAATCCTGCTCGAACGGCTCGACCATCACTGGAAGGAACACCTCGCCACGCTCGATGCGCTGCGCCAGGTGGTGTTTCTGCGCGCCTATGCGCAAAAGCAGCCGATCAACGAATACAAGCAGGAGGCTTTCGGCCTGTTCGAACGGATGCTCGAAACGCTGCGCGAGGATGTGACCAGCATCCTGATCAAGAACGAACTGCGCATGGCCCCGCCGCCGCAGGAGGAACTGCCCGACCTGCCCGAATTCCTGACCGGTCATATCGATCCGCTGACGGGGCTGGAGAATTCCGCCGACGGTGATGGCTCGGCCGATCGCGAGGCGCTGTTCGGTTCGCTTGCCGGCAGTGCGCGCGCGGCGTTTTCACCCGGCGGTGCGGCCGGCAAGGACGACAATCCCTATGCCGGGCAGGATATCAGCCGCAACGCACCGTGCCCGTGCGGTTCGGGCAACAAATACAAGCATTGCCACGGGGCGGCATAAGCAGGCCCGTATGGTTCGAACGACATCGGCCAACGAGGCCTATGGCCGTTCGAACAACCCCGGCAGCTTGCATCCGGTCGGCTCCAGCGCGATCATGATCGCGGCCACGATACCGCCATAAATCGCCATGAACATGCCGGTGCCGATCGCCACGAAGACGAGAGCCATCAACGCGCTCAGTATCGTCGCCCATTTGAACGCCCATCCGATGTAGCGGATGACCTTGCACCACCCGGTCTGGCACAGGAAGCGGGCGACCAGAAGCGCTGTGATCGCGGCGGCGATGGCGGCAAGGGCGACAGGCCATGTCATCAGCATGAGTACCGGGATCGGGATCGCGGCAATGCTGACCAGCGCAAACAGGATTGCCAATGCGGCGGCCCACATGATTGCCGCGCACAGCGCTTCGAGGATGCAGATTATCGCAATCACGATCCATTTGAGGATCGTCACGATGACCATCACGATGACGCGAATGATGATCGCGACCAGTTTGCAGATCGTCTCGACCAGCCATTCGCCGACGATCTCGATCACCCATTCGATGACCTTGACCAGGGTTGTGATGAACCAGCAGATCAGCTTGTTGCAGCACAGGCAGAGCCAATAGCACTTTTCTTCGCGGCACCGTCTTTCCTGCTGTTCTCGCCAGACTTCGATCGGCCGCCGGATTTCCTCTTCGACCCAGCGCCGGATTTCCTCGCACAGCTCCAGCCAGGCCTCGAAGAACCGCTCGAGCGGTTCTTCGATATTCTCTTCGATCCAGCGTCCGATTTCGGTGCAGATTGTCATAGTGAGGCACTTTCGGGCAAGTTGGGCTGGTTCGCATTCGGTCGCAGCAATGAGAGGTCGATCGCCAGCGCGATTCTTGCCACCAGCATCCCCGCCAGCTTGATGACGATCGCTGCGGCAAAGGCGATGCCGAATGCGGTGGCGAGCCCGGCCAGCGACCAGTTCCCGCTTTCCCACATCGACCATGCATGCGCGCCGAGCACATAGAGGAAGGCGAGGGCGGCTAGCTGGCAGCCGCACATCGATTGCCAGAAACGCAGTCTTCGCTCCGTCTTTCGGCGATGCGATCGGGTACCGAAGCGGGAGCCGAGCCTGATTGGCCTTGTCCCGAAGAGCCAGGTTCGAGGCGAGGCGAGCAGGGAGACCACATCATCGCGGCCGGAAAGGACAATCGTTTCGGTGTGGGACGGCGCTCTCGCGGTGGGTGGGGCGGTGCTTTCCATCAGAACCAGACCCGGACGTCGAAGTCTGCTTCGGCGGGCATCCCGGACGGTGCGGCCATCCGTCGTGAATGGGCCTGGGCCATCAATTCGCCATAGGCGAAGTTGCTCCGGACCGGCCATACGTTCTGGTCAACGGCGTTGATCCACAGAACCACGCCTCCGAACGCCGCGGTATTGAGCGAGTGCCCGGTTTCATGCGCGCTCAGTGCCGGGATCGTGAAGCTGGCGGGAGGGGTCGCTATCGGCGGCGATGTTCCCATGTAGATGTTGAACGTACCCAGCGAAAAGCCGCCCGTATATGTGCTGATGGTCGAGATGAACCCGTTGGCGGTTTCGATGACACCGGTCGTGAAATCGAGATTCACGCGATAGGTCGCCGAGGCCGTAAGGAGCGAGGTGATCAGGTTGAAGAGGAACAGCAGAAGGCCGATGAAGCTGGCGAGGTAGGACATCGGCATGATCCACTGCGTCCAGCCGAGAAAGCCCTGAAATACCCGGTTTCGCGCAACGGGGACGATCGATACCAGCGAAACGATCAAGAAGACGAAGCTTGCCGCGAACACGGCCCAGAAAGGCGGCGAAATCGCACCGAGCAGGATAATCAACAGGAAGTTGATGCTGGCGTTGAAACCGCTCATCCAGCCACGGGCGAATGATTCGCCGATTGTCGCCGGGATCGAGGTCGCTGCACCCGAAACTGGCTGGAACTGACCCGCTGTCAGCGGGTAAAAAGGCGGAGTTGCCGTGGTCAGAGGTGGCAGGAGCGGCGCGATCGCCGCCGTCGCGATGGCGTAGGCGGCAAGATAGAATACCAGATAGGCCAGACCGATCGCCGCCATGATCACGATGATCGCCAGGATTGTCGAAAGGCCGGAAACCAACGCGGCGACCAGAGCGCTGAGCGGCGCTAGAACACCGGCGATCGCAGTCAGAAGCGAGGCCAGAGGAGCAAGTATCGTTCCGGCGAATGATCCGAGAATTCCGATTAGAGGGAAGCCAATTCCCACAAGTACTGGAATGCCGAAAATAACGGCTAACGTTACGCCAAATAACCAGCCTAATAAGATCCAAGGTTGCATGCGGCTGTCCCATATAAAGGTTCGAATGCCGTGACCTTTTTCTTTTTTAATTATCTCTTGGGGGGCATTTGGTCAAACAGGCTGCTAAACCGGTGGCTACGGGCGCTTGCTTGACGCACCGAAAAAGCAGTTGTCGAATGTCGAAAAAGGGGGAGCATATCCTGTCCGAGCTGGATGGAATTCAGCTTCGAGGCGGAATGCAAGTGGCTCCCCGAGTTGGATTCGAACCAACGACCAAGTGATTAACAGTCACCTACTCTACCGCTGAGCTATCGGGGAGCAGCTCTTGCGAGCGAGGCTGCGCCTATATGCAGGGCGGATTCGATTTGCAAGCGGGTGTTTGGCTTCAGACCACGAATTGTTCGGAAACGATCCGTTCGTCGAGCGCGTGGCCGGGATCGAACAGCAGCGTCAGTTCGGCATCGCGCGCGATGGCCAAGCTCACCTCGGCCACGTCGCGCAGTTCCTTCTGGTCGGCGACGACCGATACGGGGCGTTTCTCCGGGTCGCGCACACGAAACCGGATTTCGCTGTGATCGGGCAGGATTGCCCCATGCCAGCGGCGCGGGCGGAACGGGCTGATCGGCGTCAGGGCGAGAAGTTGCGAATCGAGCGGCAGGATCGGACCATTGGCCGACAGATTATAGGCGGTCGATCCAGCGGGCGTGGCCACCAGCACGCCGTCGCAGACCAGTTCCTCGATCCGGATCTTGTCGTCCACGGAGACTTCTATCTTGGCCGTCTGGCGCGTCTCGCGCAGCAGCGATACTTCGTTGATCGCATAGAGTTCGTGCCGCGTGGCATGCTGGGTCAAGGTGTTCATGCGCAGCGGAGCGATGGCAATGTCGCGCGCGCGGTTTACCTTGTCGAGCAGCTTGCCGACCTTGCGATACCGGTTCATCAGGAAGCCGACCGTCCCGAGGTTCATCCCGTAAGCGGGCAGGACCTGGCCCCGGTCGAGCATCCGGTGAAGCGTCTGGAGCATGAAGCCGTCCCCGCCGAGAACGACCACCGCATCCGCCTCCTCCAGCGGGCGGAAATCGAAAGTTTCGGCAATGTCGCGCGCCGCTTCCTGCGCGCGCTGCGTGGGCGATGCAAGCAAAGCAAGCCGCGAAAATCCGTTACTCGAACTCAAGCCTGCCTCCCCCCAAGGTAACGAATGGCGACCCTATGGCGGGTTGTATCATTTGGCAACGCAGCAGAAAGGGGCAGGAATTGGTAACGGCATTGCGCTAGGGAAGGAAAATGTCAGTGGCACACGATATCCCGGCCCGCGATCTCCTGACTGGTCTTGCAGGTCCGCGGGAAGCACAGGCCAAGTTGGCCGCGTGGCAGGCGGATCGCCCGGCATCGGGCCGTCCGGCCCCGGTGCATGCGATGCTGCTGGGTCTGGGCCGGTTCGATACGGTGAACCTGGCCTATGGCGAAGCGACCGGTGACGGCGCATTGGCCGAAGTCGCGCGCCGGATTCTCCATTTTGCCGATGACGAATTTGAAGGGGGGGACTGGCTCGCTGCCCGTATCGGCGGTGGGCAGTTCCTGCTTCTCGCGCATGAAGCATGCAGCCGCGAGCGCTGGCAGTGGCTTGCAGAGGCGCTTGCCGATGCCGTCGCGCATCCGATCGCCAATCTCGAAGGGGCGGGTGCCTTGCGCTTGTGGCCGCGGATCGCACTGATGCGTCCGGTGACGGGCGAGGGACCGGATATTGTCTTCGATCGCCTTGCCGAAACGCTTGCACGAGCGAAAAGTCAGCAAGGGTGGCGGGTCATATGGGCCGATGGCGATGTGACGCCGGCGGGGCGCCGCGGGGCCGACCTCGAGGCGGATTTGCTCGCGGCCCTGGATCGCGACGAGATCGAGATCCTGTTCCAGCCGCAATTCTCGATTCCCGGAGACAGGCTGTCGGGCGCCGAAGCCCTTGCCCGATGGCAACATCCCCAGCTCGGACGGATCGGGGCAGGGGCATTGTTCACAATTGCTGGGAGAGCCGATCATGTCGCGCCCCTGTCGCGCCATATCGCCCAGCGCGCGCTGGCGGCCGCGACGGAGTGGGGCAGCGAACTCAGATTGTCCCTCAATATTACTCCCGTCGATCTCGCGGCGGCCAGTTTCGCCGCGGAGTTCGGCAAGATGCTGGCGGCAAGCGGTTTTGCGCCCGAACGTCTGACGCTCGAAATTACCGAGCAGGTATTGCTGGCCGACCTGGAGCGGGCTGCGCACTCGCTCCAGGCGCTGAAGGAAATCGGCATCCGCATCGCGCTCGACGATTTCGGCGCGGGCTTTTGCAACTTTCGGTACCTCAAGATCCTGCCGCTTGATTACATCAAGCTCGACCGCGCAATGATCGAGGGTGTCGCCGCCAGTGCCAGCGACCTTGCCGTCCTGCGTGGTATCCTTGCCATGGCCAGGGCGCTCGATCTCGAGGTGATCGCCGAGGGGATAGAAACCGAAGAGCAGCGCGCGATTATCGAAACCGAAGGGTGCAGCCATTATCAGGGCTTCCTGCGCGCGGCCCCGATCACACCGGGCGAATTCGAGGAGCTGGCGGCGGACTAGGCAGGCTTGCGCGTCTTCGCTTTCTTCACAATCCCGCTCAACCCCTTGGTTAGTTGGAACAATCCATTGAGGCGCGACTGCGGATCGCCCCAGGCGCGATTGATGACCAGTTTCATGTCCGGGCGCAGTTTGGCTGTACCCTGCAGCCGGTCGACATAGGCGAGCAGGCCGGCCGGGTCGGGGAAGTCGTCCTGGTGGAAGCCGACCAGAGTACCCCGGGCCCCGACATCGATCCTGGCGATATTGGCGGCGATTGCCTGGTGCTTGATTTCGATGAGGCGCATCAGATTGGCCGTGGCATCGGGGAGCGGGCCGAAACGATCGATCATTTCGGCTCCGATGGCTTCGATTTCGGCCTTGTCCTTCGCATCGTTAAGGCGGCGATAGAGCGCCATGCGAACGGTGAGGTCGGGGACATAATCCTCGGGAACCATGATCGGGGCATCGACAGTGATTTGCGGGCTGATACTTTCCGGCCTGGCTTCCAGGCCAGCCGCGCCGGCCTTGGCGGCCAGGATCGCATCCTCCAGCATTGACTGGTAGAGCTCGAAGCCGACCTCGCGAATATGGCCCGACTGTTCGTCGCCCAGCAAATTGCCCGCGCCGCGAATATCGAGGTCGTGGCTGGCAAGCTGAAAGCCCGCTCCGAGGCTGTCGAGATCGCCCAGCACCTTGAGCCGCTTTTCCGCGACTTCGGACAGTTGCGTGTCCCTCGCATAGGTAAGATAGGCGTAGGCACGCAGTTTCGCGCGGCCCACGCGTCCGCGTAACTGATAAAGCTGGGCGAGACCGAAGTGGTCCGCGCGATGGATCATGATCGTGTTGGCGCTGGGGATGTCTAGCCCGCTTTCCACGATGGTCGTGGACAGCAGCACTTCGTATTTCTTCTCGTAGAAGGCGCTCATCCGCTCTTCGACTTCGGTCGGACTCATCTGGCCGTGCGCGGTGACGAACTTGACCTCGGGCACATGCTCGCGCAGCCATTCCTCGACATCGCCGATGTCGGCAATGCGCGGTACGACGACGAAGCTCTGCCCGCCCCGGTGATGTTCGCGCAGCAGCGCCTCGCGCATCACCATATCGTCCCATTCCATCACATAGGTCCGCACGGCAAGGCGATCCACCGGCGGCGTCTGAATCGTCGACAACTCGCGCAATCCTGTCATCGCCATCTGCAAGGTTCGCGGGATTGGCGTGGCGGTCAGCGTGAGAACATGGATATCGGCGCGCAACTGCTTGAGCTTTTCCTTGTGGGTGACACCAAAGCGCTGCTCCTCGTCGACCACAACCAATCCGAGATTCTTGAACCTGGTCGATTTCGACAGGATCGCATGCGTGCCGATCACGATATCGATATCGCCGCGTGCGAGACCGTCGCGCGTCTCGCTCATTTCCCGTGACGGGACGAGGCGAGAAAGACGTCCGATCTTGAGCGGGAAGCCGGCAAAGCGCTCGGTGAAATTGGTGAAATGCTGACGCGCGAGCAGGGTGGTGGGGGCGACCACTGCTACTTGTTGTCCGCTCATCGCCGCGACAAAGGCGGCGCGCAGCGCGACCTCGGTCTTGCCGAAGCCGACATCGCCGCAGACCAGCCTGTCCATCGGCCTTCCGCTTTCAAGGTCGCGCAGTACATCGGCGATGGCGCGGTCCTGATCGTCGGTTTCTTCCCACGGAAAGCGATCGATAAACTGGTTGAAGCTGGCCTCTTCCACTTCGAACACAGGCGCTTTCCTGATCGCGCGTTCGGCGGCGACCTGCATCAGCTCTCCGGCGATCTCGCGAATCCGTTCTTTCAGGCGGGCACGGCGTTTCTGCCACGCCTCACCGCCTAACCGGTCGAGCTGGACAGCCTCTTCGGAAGAACCGTAGCGCGACAATACATCGATATTCTCGACCGGAATGTAGAGTTTGTCGCCGCCGCGATATTCGAGCATCACGCAATCGTGCTGGCTCTTGCCGACGGATACCGGTTCGAGCCCGCGATACCTGCCGATCCCGTGCTCGACATGGACCACCAGGTCGCCGCGATTGAGTGATTGCAATTCGGCCAGGAAAGCGTCCGAATCCCGCTTGCGCTTTTTGCGCCGGACCAGCCGGTCGCCGAGTATGTCCTGTTCGGTCAGGAGTTCGAGCTGGTCGTTGGCGAAGCCGGTTTCGAGCGGCAGGACAAGGGCCACGGGTCTGCCCGTTGCAGCAAGGCCCAGCGCCTCCTGCCAGCCGTCTGCGAGCTGGATGTCTATCCCGGTTTCGGACAGGATCGATGCGATACGGGACCGGCTGCCGATCGAATAGGCGGCGAATAGCGGTTTGCGACCGGCCTTCCCGACGGATTGCAAATGCTCCGCCGCTGCTTCGTAGACATTGTCGCCGCGAGCCCTTTCGGGAGAGAAGTCCCGCGCCGAGGAAAAGCCGAAATCGACGACCTTTTCGCTTTCCGGTTCGGCGAAGATCACGCTGCGATGGGCCGGCCGTTCCTCCAGAATGGCACTGAACTCGTCCTTGCCGAGATACAGTGCATCCCCGGCTAGCGGGCGATAGCTTCCCGCGGCCTGTCCGGCGGCCTTTTGGCGTGCGTCGTGATAGTCGGCGATATCCGACAGCCGCTCTTCGCTGGCTTGCAGAGCCGCCGAATCCACGACCACCAGGTCGTCTTCCGAGAGATGATCGAACGGGGTTGCCAACCGTTCCTCGAACAATGGCAGCCAATGCTCCATTCCGGCGAGGCGCCGGCCGTTGCTCACGGCTTCGTAAAGCGGATCCTGGGTTGCGGCTGCGCCGAACATTTCGCGATAACGGCTGCGGAAACGCTCGATGCTGCCTTCGTCGAGCAGCGCTTCGCTGGCCGGCAGCAGCAAGTGTTCGTCGAGTGTCCCCGTGCTGCGCTGGGTATTCGGATCGAAGGTGCGCAGGCTTTCCAGCTCGTCGCCGAAGAAGTCGAGCCGCAGGCCCTGTTCGAGTCCGGAAGGGAAGATGTCGACGATCGATCCCCGCATGGCATATTCGCCCGCATCGACGACCGTATCGGTACGATTGTATCCCTGCCGTTGCAGCAAGGCGGCGAGGCTGTCGCGTCCTATTTCGATACCGGGCCTGAATGAACGGATGCTTTCGCGAATGCGAAAAGGGGTGAGCACGCGCTGGAGGACAGCATTGACGGTCGTGACCAGCAATTGCGCGCCGTTCCTGCCTGCTTGCAAGCGATGGAGCGCGGACAATCGTTGTGCGCTGACTGGTAGCGAAGGACTGGCACGGTCGTAGGGCAGGCAATCCCAGGCCGGGAATTCGAGCACTTCCAGTTCGGGTGCGAAGTAGCGCGCCGTGTCAGTGACCGCTCTCATGGCGGCATCGTCGGCCGCGATGAACACTGCGCGGCCTTTCGCGGCGCGTGCGAGGTCGCTCATGACAAGCGGCTGGGCCCCGCGTGCGACGGAGACCAGGGTAAGCGGCTGTTCGGCCGACAGGATGCGGGAAAGATCGGGCATGGTCAGGTCAGGGGCAGGGTGCGGTACCGTTCTTCTCGGTGGGGCTGGTCACCCGGGGATATCCACGTAATCGAGCTGCTTCATCAAATCCATCTGTTCGCCTGCGAAACGCACGGGCACGTCCCGGGTCCCCAGAGCCCATGCCATCACGTCGACATCGTCCTCTTCGAGCAGGGCTTCGAACCATAGCAGGGCGTCTTCGTTCCACCCCGCATGGTAGCGGTCAAAATAGCCGCCAATCATGTAGTCGGCCTCGCGCGTGCCGCGATGCCAGGCGCGGAATTTGCAGCGGTTGAAGCGAGCCTGAAGGTCGGGATTGTCGGGCATGCGGGGCGCCTATCCTGCGTGCCATCGCAGCGCAAGCCGGGATCAGCCATGGCGTTGCTCCTTCGACTGGGACCTTGTTGTTCACCATGCGTATCACTCCAGCTCGACACGCCGTCCCATCCCCACACGTCACCCCAGCGAAAGCTGGGGTCGGGGTCGGGGGTGGTTGCATATTCTCGATACCGCTCGACCAGGATGACAACGATCGCGGCTTTCGTTGGGGTGACGATAGTGCTTAAGAGGAATCATGCGCCCGGATATCCTCAATCCGCTTTTCGTCGAGACAGATGCGCTGGAGGGCGTCGGGCCGAAGCTGAAGAAGCCGCTCGAAAAGCTTGGCCTGGGGCGGGTACGCGATATCGCCTACCATCTGCCCGAACGTTTCGTGACGAGGCGACCGGTCGATAATCTCGACGAGGCGAGTGTTGGCGAGCAGATCGTGATCGCGCTGACTCCTGTGGAGCACAAGGCGGCGCGCAACAATCGCGGGCCGTATCGCGTGCTGGCGCAGGATACGCCCGGGAATATCTGTGCGCTGACCTATTTCGGGCGTGCTTCCTACACCGCGAAGAAGCTGCTGCCCGTCGGCGAGAAGCGGTGGGTGGCAGGGCGGCTCGACGAATACGGCCAGATGCTCCAGATCGTTCATCCCGATCATGTGGTGGAAGATGGCGGCGATACGCTGGCCCGCTTGTGCGAGCCGGTTTACGCACTGTCGGAAGGGCTGACCCAGCCCAAGGTGGCCGGGCTGGTCGAACAGGCGCTGGAAAAGCTGCCCACATTGCCGGAATGGATCGAGTCGGCCCAATTCGACAAGCAGCAATGGCCGGGCTGGTCGGACGCGTTGAAGCTCGCGCATAAAGGCGAGCACGAAGCGGCACGCAACCGGCTCGCTTATGACGAATTATTCGCCAACAGTCTCGCCTTGATGCTCGTTCGTGCCGACAATCGCCGCCGTAAGGGACAACCCCTGAAGGGTGACGGTTCGATCCGCGGCAAGCTCCGGCTACCGTTCCCGCTGACGGGCGTCCAGAAGCGCGCGATAGCCGAAATCGAAGGCGACCTTGTGCAGGACGCACCGATGCTACGGCTGCTTCAGGGTGATGTCGGGGCGGGCAAGACCGTGGTGGCACTTGAGGCCATGCTGGTGGCGAACGAGGCGCGAACGCAGGCGGCGCTGCTTGCCCCGACCGAAATTCTCGCGCGCCAACATTACGACACGCTGCGTGCGATGGCAGCGCCGACCGGGGTCGAGATCGCCTTGCTGACCGGGCGTGACAAGGGCAGGGCACGCGAATCGATCCTGATGGGCCTGATGGACGGCTCGATCGATATCGTGGTCGGCACGCATGCGATCTTCCAGGACAGCGTATCCTACAAGGACCTGGCGCTGGTCGTGATCGACGAACAGCATCGCTTCGGCGTCGCCCAGCGCCTGCAACTGGCGGGTAAGGGAAGGCGTACGCCGCACGCACTGGCGATGACCGCAACCCCGATCCCGCGGACACTCACGCTCGCGCATTATGGCGAGATGGATGTTTCGCGCCTCGACGAAATGCCTCCGGGCCGGCAGCCGATCGATACAAGGGTAATTTCGCAGGATCGCCTGGCCGAGGTTGTCGACGGGGTGGGGCGGCGCATCGCAAGCGGCCGGCAGGCCTATTGGGTATGCCCGATGGTCCGCGAAAACGAGAGCGAGGATATCGCTGCCGCCGAGGCACGCCACGCCGGATTGAAAGAGCGCTTCGGCGACGATGTCGTGCTTGTCCATGGCCAGCTCAAACCCGAACTTAAAGACGCGGCGATGGAACGGTTTGCCCGCGGTGAGGCAAAGTTGCTGGTCGCGACGACGGTGATCGAAGTCGGTGTGGACGTTCCCGCGGCAACACTGATGGTTATCGAGCAGGCGGAACGTTTCGGTCTGGCCCAGCTACACCAGTTGCGTGGGCGTGTCGGGCGCGGGGCGGAGAAATCGACCTGCCTGCTGTTGCGCGGAAGTGCTCTGTCGGAAACGGGGCGTGAACGGCTTGCCCTGATGCGCGAAACGCAGGACGGCTTCCGGCTGGCGGAGGAAGACTTGCGCCTCCGTGGCGGCGGTGAACTGCTCGGTACGCGGCAATCCGGCGATACGCCGTTCCGTATCGCCACCCTCGAGCAGATCGCCGACTTTCTCCCGCAAGCGCATGACGACGCACGCCTCCTGATGGAGCGTGACGGCGGGTTGACTGGCGATCGCGGCGAAGCGGCCCGTATCCTTCTCTACCTGTTCGAACGCGACTGGGGTGTGCAGTTGCTGCGCGGGGGTTAGGAGCGTTCGGCCAATAGCCGCTCGACCAGTGCCCGGGCTGCCCGGCTTACATCCTCCCACGTCTCGGTGAAGTTTTCCTCACCGCCGTAATAGGGGTCGGCCACGGCCGCGCCTTCGCGGCCGGGAACCATGTCCATCAGCAAGCTGACCTGGGCCAATGCTCCGACGGGAGCGATCGACCGGATATCGCGCAAGTTTGCATGATCGAGCGCGAGGATATGGGTAAACCGGGTGAAATCGTCCCGTACGATCTGTCTGCCGAGATAGTCCGAGATATCGATGCCTGCACGCGCCGCCGTTTCGATACTGCGAGGATCGGGCGGTTCGCCGACGTGATAGGCGGCGGTGCCGGCGCTGTCGGCCTCGGCTTCCAGCCCCGCTTCCTCCGCAGCCTTGCGAAAGGCGGCTTCGGCCAATGGCGAGCGGCAGATATTGCCCAAGCAGACGAACAGCATGGCAGGTTTCTGGTTCATGCAAACCGCCTACTGGACCGTGCGCCATCTAGGCAATAGGAGCGGGGCATTGGGAGAAACGCGATGAAGAACCTGTTTGCCGCCGCCGTCCTTTCGTTTGCATTGGCAGCCCCTGCATGGGCGGCGCCGGCGGACGATTACCGCGAGCTTCGCGAAGAAGTGTGGCAAGCGACGCTGGACGCGAATCCCGGCCTGGCGACCAGCATTGGCGACCGTCGCGGCGATGGCAAGCTCGGTGATCTCTCGCTCGGGGAATACGACCGGCAAATAGCACAGTCGCGCACCTTCCTGGCACGGCTCGAGGCAATCGATCCGGAGCAATTGCCCGACGATTTGCGCGTCGATTACGCCATTCTCAAACGCAGTTTCGAAGATGGTCTCACCGGTGCCGCCTACGACCAGAACCGCTATGTCATTTTCACCAATCGCGGCGGCTGGTTCACCGGTTTCGCCTCGCTTCCCTATCGTTCGCCGTTCTTCACACTGGCAGATTATGAAAGCTACATTGCCCGGCTCGAAGCCTTTCATGCACTTAACGCGCAAGGGATTTCCCGCTCGCGCGAAGCTGTGGCGCGCGGGCTGACGCAGCCTTGCGAGCCGATGGAGGGGTTCGGCAAGCGGATCGAGAGCAATGTGTATGAAAACGCCGAACAGTCCCCGTTCTGGCGGCCTTTCGCAACGCGTCCCCCCACCATCGGTGAAGAGCAATGGGCGGGGCTGACCGCCCGTGCGAAAACCGCGATCGAGGACAGCGTTTTCCCGTCCTATCGCGCATTCGCCGATTTCTATCGCACTGAATATGCAAGTGAGTGCCGCACCGGCACGCCCGGCATCCTTGCGACGCCCAATGGTGACGAATATTACGCCTATCGGGTGCGCAGCTTCACCACCACGGAGATGACACCAGACGAAGTTCACCAACTCGGCTTGTCCGAAGTCGCGCGTATCCGTGCAGAGATGGAACAGGTTGCAGCCGAAGCCGGGTTCGAAAGCCGCGAAGCCTTTATCGGGCATCTGCGCACAGATCCGAAATATTATATGACCGATGCTGACGAATATGTCGCCTACGCGCAGGCGCTGGCAAAGGAAATCGATGGCTGGATGCCAAAGCTGTTCGGCAAGTTGCCGCGCCAGCCCTATACGGTATTGCCGATCCCTGCCGCGCAGGCGCCTGGGAACACAACCGCTTATTACGAACCCGGCTCACTCGATACGGGCCAGGCCGGAATTTACCGGATCAATACGACCGAACTCGACCAGCGCCCACTGTGGGAGCTGCCTGCGCTCGGCGTGCACGAGGCGGTTCCGGGCCACCACCACCAGATCGCATTGCAGCAGGAGCTCGATATCCACCCGCTGCGCCGCAACGGGACTTTCTTCACTGCTTTCGTCGAGGGCTGGGGGCTCTATTCGGAGCGACTCGGAATCGAGATGGGGCTTTACGATACCCCGGCCAAGCAGATGGGGCGGCTCAGCTACGAGATGTGGCGAGCCACCAGGCTGGTGGTCGATACAGGTATCCACGCGAAGGGCTGGAGCAAGCGGCAGGCGGTCGATTTCATGCTCGACAACACGGCACTGACCCCGGCCAATGTCGATGCCGAGGTCAATCGCTACATCACCTGGCCAGGGCAGGCGCTGGCCTACAAGGTCGGCGAGTTGAAAATCCGTGAGTTGCGGTCGCGTGCGGAGGAGGTGCTGGGGTCGAAATTCGACCTGCGGAGCTTTCACGATGCCGTGCTGGAAAACGGTGCGGTTCCGCTCAACGTGCTCGAGGAGCATATTGACCGGTGGATCGCGGAACGGCGAGAGGATTGAGCCAGGTTTCCTCCCGCGCTTGCGTTTGGGAGCTTCGCGAAACTGGTCGGGGAGAGAGGATTCGAACCTCCGGCCCCTGCCTCCCGAAGACAGTGCTCTACCAGGCTGAGCTACTCCCCGACCGTGTCGGTCCCGCCGGGCTTGT
>JANQPE010000042.1 GCA_028289565.1 Parerythrobacter sp. | reverse complement strand
GCCCGCCGCGCCGCCGACCCCGATAATCGAACCGACCGAAACATGCGTGGTTGAAACCGGCAGGCCGAGCCGGCTCGCGCCAAGCACCAGCCCGGCAGTGACAAGGTTGGCCGTTACCCCTTGCGCGGGGTTGAGATGGTTGATCTTCATGCTCATTGTCTCCGCCACACGGCGAGCCAGCAGCCAGCCACCCACGGCCATCGCGATAGCGACCGCCAGGGCCGAATAGTCGGCCTGGACCAGCCTGGCACCAATCAGCAGCGCCGCGATTTTCGGGGTGTCGTTTACGCCGCGTGCAAAGCAGATCACGGTCGCGGACAACAAGTGCACCCCGTCGAGAGCGCGAGTCAGGTTGGTCCTGGGCGCGGTCGTGGTCGCGGCCGAACTCAGCGAAGCGGGCGCGGCCTTGCGGCGACCACGCAGCATGCGGCTCGCAAAATAAACCGCGAAGGCCAAGCCTGCCGAAATAAGCGGACTAGTCAGCAGTGGCAGCACGAAATTGCCACCGAGATTGCCCAGGTGGACACCGTCCACACTCTGCGCCAGCCCGGCTCCGATCAACCCACCCACCAGCGCATGCGTGGTGGAAATCGGGAAACCCAGCCTGGTAGCAAGCATGACTGTCCCGGCAGCCCCGCCTGCAACTGCAAGGGCGAAGGAAGGCGTATTGGCAAGCTCGTTGCCGACCAGGCCTTTGCCCGAAAATTGCGCGACAAGCCCGTCGGCGATCACGATCGATGCGATGCCCCCCAATACCGTGGCCACAGTCGCCAGGAGCAATGCACGCCGATAGCTCAGGGAAGCCGAACCCCAGACAGTAGCGAAGCCCTTGAAATTGTCGTTCGCGCCATTGCTGAATGCGAGGAACAGGGCGACTGCAGCCAGCAGATATACGATCATTCGGTCCTCGAATCTTACAGGAAAGCTGCCGGCAGGAATTCCCGACCGCGGTCGCTGACAACGCAATGGGTTTGAAAGATGATACGCCGCACTGGCCATATCGGTTACATTACGGTTCCCATGGAACCGAAGCCGGGCCTACACCTGACAGTGCATCAGGACTCTCTTAAAGCGCAGGTTTATCCGTCTTTGCGCGGACTCATGTAATCGGCCATGGGATCGCATGACCCGTCATCCTCGCAATCGTTCACCCCATCATTGTTCGCATCCCAGCTTGGGTGCATCTTGTATTCGGGGCACATGGTCGCCCCGTATTGTGCCGGGTCGAGACCGGCCGCGAGTGCTTCTTCGTCGGAAGCATAGCGCTTGCCGTTCTCGTCGCACAATCCGGGCAGAGTGTCGGATTCGGTCAGCGCCGGCGTCTCGGATGCCATCCCGCCTGCCGAATCCTGTGATGCCTCTGGCTGCGCGGATTGGCTACAAGCGGATACCGTTACGAGAGCGATCCCGGTCAGCGATGCGGTGATTAGGGATTTCATGAGCCTTCCTTCGGGATTTCGATGAACAGGCTTTTTCTGCCTGAAAACGGCAATATGTTCAAGCCTCTAGCCGGAACCTTGCGAAAAGGGTTCTCAAAACCAGGCGCGCAGGCCGACCAGGAGTACGAACCCATTAGGATCCTCGCCGGCGACACGTGCGAAATCGGCGGTATCGCCCAGTGCCGTTTCGTACTCGACGCCAATATAAGGCGCGAATTCGGGCACGATCTCGTAGCGCAGGCGCAATCCGGCCGCGACATGCGAAAGACCCGCACCGACAGCGATATCGGGGATATCCTGTGCGGAAAGCTCCACTTCGGCACGCGGTTGCAGGATCAGGCGCTGGGTGAGCTTCTGATCGTATTCCACCTCGATCCGCGCCGTCAGATCGCCCCGGTCGGACAGGAACAGCGCCGTATCCACTTCCCACATATAGGGCGCGAGGCCCTGTATCCCCGCTACCAGATGGCCGCGCGTTTCAGGTTTGAAATCGAACCGGGCGCCCACCTGCAGGTCGAAAAAAGGCCCGATCGCATGGCTCCATAGCGCCTGTATTTCAGCCTCTTCGAGCTGATCGCCAAAATCGCCTTCACCCTCGGATTTGAGCCACAGCTTGTCGAGATCGCCACCGTACCAGCCCTGCGCATCCCACAGATACGCTTCTCCGCCATCGGATAAACGGGTTTCAAACCGTTCGAGCATGACCGTACCGGTGGTTATCGCGCCATGAACCTGGCCAAGCTCTTCGCGGCTGGGCTGCATCGCTTCGGCACCCCAGACGGCATCGGCGGCATGGCGCGGCCCCTTGAGAGCCCGGGGAGGAGGCAACTCGTCCGCCGCAACCGGCGCGGGCATGGCGTGCCCCATCGCGGCATGATCCATTTGCGAATGATCCGCCGGTCCACGGTCCGGCATCGATTCCGATTCCGCAACCGGCCCGGTTTCGGGCATGGCGTGCCCGGCATGATCCGGGTGGTCCTGCGCGGTGGCCGGCAGCGACCACAGCACGGCGCCGGTCAACAACGCCCAGCGCATCAGGCGTCTCCCTCCGGGAATGGCCGGACAGTGACAACCTGCATCATCCCGGCATGCATGTGATAGAGGAGATGGCAGTGAAAGGCCCAGTCGCCCGGTTCGTTGGCGGTCAGGTCGAAGGTGGCCGTACTGCCAGGCTGTACGATCACGGTGTGCTTTAGCGGCTGGTGCATGTGGTCCGCGCCGTTCACAAGTTCGAAGAAATGGCCATGCAGGTGGATCGGGTGCGCCATCATCGTGTCGTTGACCAGCTTCACCCTGACCCGTTCATCGTAACCGAAACGGATCGGATCGTCGGTTACGGCGGAAAACTTCTTCCCGTCGAGCGACCACATATAGCGTTCCATGTTTCCGGTAAGGTGGATTTCCAGCTTGCGATCGACTTCGCGATCGGGATTTGTCCGCTTTGACCTGAGATCGGTGTAACGCAGGACACGATGCGGCACATCATCAAGGCCCAGGCCCGGGTAATCCATCCGGTCCGCCGGCATCGCAGCGACCATGTCGAGACCGGGGCCGATCTTCACATCCGATGGCAGCATCGAAACATCGCGCATCGAATGGTCGATCGCGCCACCACCATGCGCCCCATGATCCATCATGCCCATATCAACCATGGTCAGAGTCGGTGTCTCCCGCAAAGGCGGCGGATCAGCACGATGGCCGGCATGCGATGTCAGGCTGGCTACGCCCATGCCGCTGCGATCCATCGCCTCGGCGACAAAGGCATGGCTACCCCCGGGCGGTGCGATGATTACGTCATATGTCTCGGCCACTCCGATCTGGAATTCGTCGACCTCGACTTCGTCCACATCCTGTCCGTCGGCGGCAATCACCGTCATCGGCACACCGGGAATGCGGACGTTGAAGAAGGTCATCGCCGACCCGTTGATGATCCGCAGGCGAATACGATCGCCTGGCGTAAACGGGAATGCGAGCTGGTCATCGGGGCCGTGCCCGTTGACAAGGAAGGCATAGGTTGCGCCGGACACATCGGAAATATCGCGCGGATTCATCCGCATCGCACCCCACATGCGACGCATTTCGCCCGGCATGTCGCCGTCGCTCGCAGTCTGCATCTGCCGATTGAAATAATGCTCGCCGACCTTGAGCTTGCGCATGATCGCATGCGGATGCATCGGTGTGAATTCGCTCAGCAGCAGCACATAGTCGCGGTCGTAGCGTGGATCGGGATCGTCAGCGTCAATAACGATCGGGCCGTAATGCCCCGCCTGCTCCTGCAGACCCGAATGGCTGTGCCACCAATAGGTCCCGGCCTGCCGGACGGGGAATTCGTAAGTGAAGGTTTCGCCCGGTCGGATACCCGGGAAACTCACCCCGGGTACACCGTCGAACTGAAAGGGTAGCAGCAGGCCATGCCAGTGGATCGAACTGTCTTCCGCCAGCGAGTTGGTCACATGAAGGCGGACATCCTGCCCCTCGCGCAAGCGTATCAGCGGGCCGGGCACGGTTCCGTTGACGGCGAAGGCATGGCCGGAACGTCCACCGGTGGCGAAACTATGATCGGCGATAGTCAGGCGAATATCGTCGCCTGACAGCTCGCCGAACCCCCTGCCGGCTTGCGCCATCGACCGTCCGCTGGCCCATGCTGGCATGGGAAGCGCGCTGGCCGTTGCGAAGGCGGCCGTGCTGGCGATCAAGTTGCGACGGGTAATGGCTGGCATATCGGCTGGGCCTTGCTTTAGACGGGATCAGCCATCTATATACCCCCCTAGGGTATTTCAACAGGATTTCGGGTGATGGGTGTCACTGCAGCGAAAATAAACCGGCTCAACCGGATCGCAGGCCAAGTACGCGGCGTGGCCCAGATGATCGAAGATGATCGCTATTGCATCGATATCCTCCACCAGATCCAGGCGATTCGTTCCGCACTTTCCAAGGTCGAGAGCCAGGTACTTAAGGACCATGCAGCCTGCTGCGTGGCCGAAGCGATCGCATCCGGCGACGAGGCCGAACAGCGCCAGAAATTCGAAGAGTTGGTCGATCTAGTCGAGAAATCGAGATGACGATGGGCGACGGCACGGACAAGACTGCCGAACTCCATCGCATGATGATGGATGATCATACCTGCCCCTATGGCATAAAGGCCAAATGGCTGCTCGAACGCGAAGGCTATGCGGTCGAGGATCATCACCTGACATCGCGCGAGGAAACCGATGCCTTCAAGGGCCGGCACGGCGTCGAGACGACCCCACAGGCCTGGATCGCAGGCAAGCGGATCGGGGGATACACCGACTTGCTGGCCCATTTCGGCAAGACCATGCAGCATAGCAGGGAAACCAGCTACCAGCCGGTTATCGCACTCTTCTCCATAACGTTCCTGATGGCCCTGGGTGCGGCCTGGATTGCGACGGGCCGGGCGATCTCGATCCTTACGATCGAATGGTTCGTCAGCTTTTCGATGTGTGGGCTTGCCTATCTCAAGCTGCGCGACCTCGAAAGCTTCTCGACCATGTTTCTCAATTACGACTTGCTGGCCCGGCGCTGGGTTCCCTATGCCTACATATATCCCTTCGCTGAGGGCATTGCCGGCGTGCTGATGACGGCGCATGTCCTGGATTGGATTTCAATACCCGTCGCACTTTTCATTGGTACGGTGGGTACGGCCAGCGTATTCAAGGCTGTCTATATCGATCGCCGCGATCTCAAATGCGCCTGCGTGGGCGGCGATACCAGCGTCCCGCTCGGCTTCGTCTCTCTGACCGAGAATCTCATCATGATCGCAATGGCGGTGTGGATGCTTGCGAAACCCGCCTTGCTTTAGCCTGCGCGAAGCAGGCTGGTTCGAAGTCTGGATATAAAGCCGTTTTCCTACAGACCCTGCCCTTGCTAGCACGATACCGGCCCTTTCACACCGTTGATCGCGCCCCGGTTCCGCACTTCCGTACAGGCTCCGGCATACGGGCTCCGGTTTCTTACTTCAGGACCGTGTAACACGTGGTCCATGTCTCGAAAGCCCGTCCGCCCCATCGCTCCGCTACTCGAGGGCTGGTAGCCATCCCCTTCCGCGCCTGTTAGGCAGTTGCCATGCAAACCGGCACGCTGATTTCGCTCGCCCTCTATTTCATCCTGATGCTCGCCATCGGATTTCATGCCTGGCGCAAGTCGACCGACAGCAGCGAAGGCTACCTGCTGGCGGGGCGCAAGCTGCATCCGGCGGTAGCGGCACTTTCCGCCGGAGCGTCGGATATGTCGGGCTGGCTGCTGCTCGGCCTGCCGGGCGCGCTCTATGCCGCCGGACTGGTCGAGGCGTGGATCGGGATCGGGCTGTTCGCAGGGGCGCTGATCAACTGGATCGTGGTCGCCCCAAGACTGCGCAAGCAAACCGAGGAACGCGGCAATGCGCTGACGATCCCGGAATTCCTCGCCAACCGTTTCCCCGACAAGGCGGTGGCATTGCGCGTGGTTTCCGCGATCGTGATCGTAGTGTTTTTCGCAGTCTATACCGCGGCGGGTCTGGTCGGCGGAGGCAAGCTGTTCGAAACCAGTTTTGCACCGCTTGTAGCCGGCTTTGGGGCCGATCCGTACATGGCCGGCATCTGGATCACGGCGGGCGTAGTGCTGGCCTATACAGTGATCGGTGGCTTCCTCGCAGTCAGCCTGACCGATTTCGTACAGGGCTGCATCATGGTCGTCGCATTGGTGCTGATGCCGCTGGTAGTGATCCTCGGACCGGGATCGGAGGGCGGTTTCGGCGCAGTGCTGAGAGACGTCGATCCGGGTTTTCTCAACCTGTTCGGCGGACTGACCTTCCTTGGGTTCCTCAGCGCGGTGACCTGGGGCCTGGGCTATTTCGGACAGCCGCATATCATCGTGCGCTTCATGGCGATCCGTTCGGTGGAGGATGTGAAAACGGCGCGCACTATCGGGATGAGCTGGATGGGTGTCGCGCTGCTCGGTGCCATCGGTGTCGGCATTGCCGGGCGGGCCTATGTCGAACGCG
>JANQPE010000016.1 GCA_028289565.1 Parerythrobacter sp. | reverse complement strand
CGAATCCTTGGCATTGAGCTCGTCGACCAATGCCTTGACATCGGAAGTCGATTTCTCGCGCAGCAGGTTGAACGCCCCGAACCGGCTGAACTCGGCCGGCAGCGGGTTGGCGTCGAGTCAGTCCTGATTGACATAGGCGAAGAAATCGTCGCCCGGATCGACCGTATCGCTCAGCAGCCCGGGATCGACGCCCCAGGTGCCGAAGCTCATCGTCGGTGTCGCCGCTTCTTGTTTGTCTTCCGGATTGTCGTCGGCAAATGCCGGCGTGGCCAGCGAGAGAGCGAGCGCGCTGGCGCTGGCTGCAAGGATGGTCCTGATCATTGTATAGCTCCCAAGGATTCGTTCGCCCGACCGGGCATATTCGCGATACCGGCATAGGCGCCCGCCATCGGCTGCGCCGTCATTGGTCGGTTGCAATCGCGAGTTTGTCGAAAAAGCGCTGCCGCGGCAAGATGTCAGGCCGCCTCGCTGGAAGCGAATTGCAGCGAGGCCAACCGGGAATAAAGCCCTCCGGCATCGGTGAGCTGGGTATGCGTCCCTTGCTCAACGATCTCACCACCATCCATCACCACGATCCGGTCGGCTGCACGCACGGTGGCCAGGCGGTGCGCGATGACCAGCGTGGTACGACTGGCCATCAGCCGGTCGAGCGCGTCCTGCACCAGCCGCTCGCTTTCGGCATCGAGCGCGCTGGTCGCTTCGTCGAGCAACAGGATCGGGGCATTGCGCAACAGCGCGCGCGCGATGGCGATACGTTGCTGCTGCCCGCCCGACAGCCGCGTGCCGCTTTCGCCGAGATAGGTGTCGAGCCCATCGGGGAGTTCGCGCAGGAAGCGTTCGGCATTGGCCGCGCGCGCCGCCTCCCAGATATCCTCGTCGCTCGCATCCCATCGTCCGTAACGAAGGTTGTCGCGCGCATCGGCGGAGAACAGCACCCCGTCTTGCGGGACAAGCGCGATACGCTTGCGGATTTCCGCCGGATCGGCGCTCGGTAGCGGGACACCGTCGAGCCGGATCGTGCCCGCCTGCGGATCATAGAACCGCTCCGCCAGTTGGAACACGGTCGATTTGCCTGCCCCCGACGGGCCGACCAGAGCGACCGTCTCGCCGGGCTCGATCTCGAGGCTGAAATCCCGGAGCGCCGCGGTTTCGAGCCGGGTCGGATAGCGGAAGGTGACGTTGCGGAACGACAGGCTGCCGCGCGGCGGTTCGGGCAGTTTTTCGGGGCGGTCTGGCATCGCGATGCCCGGTTTTTCGTCGAGCAATTCGCTAAGACGGCTGGCAGCGCCCGCGCCGCGCAACAGGTCGCCAAAGACCTCGGTCAGGGCGCCGAAGGAACCGGCGACCACGACGCCCACGAATATGAACGTGACGATGGTTCCAGGAGTGACCACACCGCTGTTGACAAGCGTTGCGCCGCGCCACAGCAAAATCACTATGGCGCCGAAAATCAGCGTGATCAGCAGGGCCGTCATTGCAGCCCGGATCAGGATGCGGCGCTTGGCGACGGCAAAGGTGCGTTCCACCGCTTCGCCGAAACGCTCATGCTCGCGCCGTTCCTGGTTGAAGGCCTGGACCACTTTCATTCCCGAGAGCACTTCGGTCACCATCGCCCCGACATCGGCCACCCGATCCTGGCTCGTCCGGCTGATCTTGCGCAGCCGGCTGCCGAATATCGCCATCGGCACGATAACGAGCGGGATCCCGATAAACAGGTTCAGCGTAAGCTGGGGTATCAGCCAGAACAGGAATCCCGTCCCCAGGATCGCCATGATGATATTGCGCAGCGCGACCGACAGCGTCGTACCAACGACCTGCTCGATGATCGCCGTATCAGCCGTCATCCGGCTGGAGATTTCCTTGGGGCTGTTTTCTTCGAAATAGGACGGCGAAAGGCGCAGCAGGTTATCATGCACCTTCCGTCGGATGTCCGCGACCACACGTTCGCCCAACCAGCTGACGAAATAGAACCGCAAGGCCGTGCCGAGCCCAAGCACTCCGACCAGCATCAGAAGATAGCGGAACCAGCGCCCGATATCGCCCGCATCCGCAAAGCCGCGATCGACAATCAGCTTGAGAGCGGTCGGGATCGCCAGCGACATCACCGCGGCGGTGATCAGCAATGCAATACCGGCGAGAATCAGCTGCACCGGATAGTTGGCCGCCTCGCGGACGATCATCCCAAGCGGGCGCAATGTTCGAGCGGGTTTGGTCACATCGCTACCTCTGCCGCGCAACCTGTCCAGCAAGCTGCGTCGGCCGGGTTTTTCGTCGATGTCTTCCGCGTCCATCGCGCTCAGGTAGTGATGCGGGGGCCGGAAATCCACAGGCAGGGCGCAAATTGACGGCAAAACCGCAATGATGCGTTGCACAAACGCGCTTTTTCCCTAGGTTGCACTGCACAAAAGGGGCAGGCGCTCGATCGAAAGCGCCCAGCAAGGGGGCACCGATTGCTATACCACGCTTATGAAATGCAGCGCGCCTGGCTCAACGGCGCGAGCGCCTGGGCCTCGATTTCGGCGGAAATGCTGACCAATCCGCGCATGCCGATGGGCTATATGGGACTGGGTCCGATGGCCGCTTCGGCGCTCGAAGTCTTCGCGCATGCTACCGCCCCGCGCGGCAAGCCCGATTTCGGAATCGAAGCGATCGATATTGCCGGCGGGCTACACGCGGTGACCGAATCGCTCGTGCTCAACAAACCGTTCGGCGACTTACGCAAGTTCACCCGCGCGGGCTTGCCCGGGAATGCGCCCAGGCTGCTGATCGTGGCGCCGATGAGCGGGCACTATGCCACTCTGCTGCGCGGCACGGTCGAACGGATGGCCGAAAACTGCGAGGTCTATATCACCGACTGGGCCGATGCCCGGATGGTGCCTGTGTCCGAAGGACATTTCGATCTCGACGACTATATGGATTACCTGATCGAGTTCCTCGAACATATCGGGCCGGGCGCGCATCTGATGGCGGTTTGCCAACCATCCGTGCCAGCCTTCGCCGCCACTGCGATCATGGGCGCTGCCAGGCATCCTTGCCGCCCGGCGACACTGACCATGATGGGCGGACCGATCGACACGCGCGAAAGCCCGACCACGGTCAATGATCTGGCGATGGACCGGCCGCTTAGCTGGTTTCGCGAAAACGTAATCGCCACGGTGCCGATCAGCTATCCCGGTGCCGGACGCAGGGTCTATCCCGGCTTCCTCCAGCTCGCCGGCTTCATGAGCATGAATCTCGGTTCGCATCTGCAAAGCCACTACGAAATGTTCAAACATCTCTACGGAGGCGATGACGAGAGCGCGCAAGCGACCAAGGATTTCTACGACGAATACCGCTCGGTATGCGACATGACCGCCGAATTCTATCTCCAGACGGTCGAGGAAGTATTCCAGGAACACTCCATTCCAAACGGCACCTTCGTCCATCGCGGCAAGCCGGTGGATCTCGGCGCGATCAGGGATACCGCCATTCTGGCGATCGAGGGGGAACGCGACGACATTTCGGGCCTCGGCCAGACCAGAGCCGCGCTTCACCTCGCGACAGGACTGGCAGAGCACAAGAAGCGCTACTTTCTCGCCGAGAGAGCAGGCCATTACGGTATCTTCAACGGGAGTAAGTGGCGTGATCGGATCGCGCCGGTCGTGGAAGATTTCATCGCCCGGCACGGCAAGGCGAAACCGAAAGCCGTCGCCTAGCTTGCCGCCTTCGCGTCAGGGCGATGGCGGCTCGGTCGCTTCGCGCTGACCGAACAGCTTCTTGATGATTCGCCGGGCAATCAGCAGCAGCCAGATAGTGATACCCAACAGCACAAGCGCGATCGCACCGGCGGCATAGGGATATTCGTACGCTGCGTAGAGCAGGCCGGCCGTCGCGACATCCTCCACCGTCGACATGGCAAAGTTCGACACCGGCTCGGGGCTGGTATTGACCACGGCTCGCGCACCCGCCTTGCCGCCATGTGCCGCCAGCGCCGCACCCCCGCCGAGGATAAAGGCGACCACTTGCGTCGCCGGGTCGGACGGACCGACGATCGCCAGCGCCAGCAAGGCCCCGCCCACCGGCCGTACAAAGGTGTGCACCGTGTCCCAGAAGGAATCGAGAAAGGCGACCTTGTCGGCAAGGAACTCGCAGATCGCGGCCACTGCCGCGATACCCATCACCCAGGGATTTTCGAGCACTCCAAGGCTCGCCAAATGTTCGGGCACGGGCAGGGCATCAAACCGCATCGCCAGCCCGGTGGCGAAGATCGACAGGTATAGCCGCCAGCCCGCCAGCAGGCTGACGCTCCCCGCAATCCCGATGATTTCCATGATGCCCATGCGGCCCTCCTCACGGAAAGATGGGCCAGCACGGTCGAATTGGCAAGTTCGCCGCTAGAGCACTTCGAACATCCCGGCGGCGCCCATGCCGCCGCCGACGCACATGGTCACCACGACATATCTGGCGCCGCGGCGCCTGCCCTCGATCAGCGCGTGCCCGACACAGCGAGCGCCGGTCATGCCATAAGGGTGACCGATCGAGATCGAGCCGCCATTGACGTTGAGGATTTCGTTGTCGATGCCGAGCCTGTCGCGACAATAGAGAACCTGCACGGCAAATGCTTCGTTGAGTTCCCACAGGCCGACCTCGTCCTGCTTGATCCCGGTACGCTCGAGCAGTTTCGGGATCGCGAAAACCGGGCCGATGCCCATTTCGTCGGGTTCAGTGCCCGCCACCGCCATGCCGACATAGCGGCCAAGCGGCTGGAGGCCTTTCTTCTCGGCAACCGAAGCTTCCATCAGGATGCTGGCCGAGGAACCGTCGGAAAGCTGGCTCGCATTGCCCGCCGTGATGACCGCATCCGGTCCCATCACGGGGTTCAGACCGGCCAGGCCTTCGAGAGTGGTCGACGGACGGTTACCCTCGTCCTTGGCGATGGTGACTTCCTGCTGGCTGACTTCGCCGCTTTCCTTGTCCTTGACCATCATCGTGGTCGTGACCGGCACGATCTCGTCGTCGAACTTACCGGCTTCCTGCCCGGCAGCAGTGCGTTGCTGCGACTGGAGCGCATATTTGTCCTGCGCCTCGCGACTGATGCCGTAACGCGCGGCAACCGTCTCGGCAGTGCTGAGCATCGGCATGTAGACGTCCTTGTGCATCGCAATCAGCGAGGGATCGGGCGCGACGCGCATTTCCGGCGTCTGCACCAGGCTGATCGAATCCTGTCCGCCAGCCGCGACGACATCCATATTGTCGACCGTCACCTGCTTTGCCGCCGTGGCGATGGCCATCAGGCCGGAAGAGCACTGGCGATCGATCGTCTGCGCCGCCACCGAGACTGGGCACCCTGCGCGCAAGGCCACCTGGCGGCCGATATTGCCCGACTGCGTGCCCTGAGTGAGCACGCAACCCCAGACCACATCGTCGATCTCACTCGCCTCGATACCCGCGCGTTCGATCGCAGGCGTCAGCGAATGGGAGCCGAGCGTGGCGCCCGGCGTGGCATTGAAGCCGCCCTTATAAGCGCGGCCGATCGGGGTTCGGGCGGTAGAAACGATTACTGCGTCGCGTGACATGGGGTATTCCTTCATTTCGTCATCCCGGCGGTTACGAAGCAGGCCGAAGGCCAAAGCCGGGATCGCTGTCAATTCAAGTCGGAGCGTACGGCATCCGATTCCGGATCAGGTCCGGAATGACGGTTACACAAAAAACTGGGTAATCCATTCGCAGATCAGGGCGGGCTTGTCCTCGTCTTCGATCTCGATCGTGATCTCGCAGGTCTGCTGCCACTGGCCCGGACGCTTCTCGATCATCTCGACCAGCTTCCAGTGACCGCGAATGCGCTTGCCGCTGCGAACAGGCGAGATGAAACGGGTCTTGTTGCCCCCGTAATTCACGCCCATCTTCACGCCTTCCATCCGCGGCATGTCGGAATTGGCGCCCAGATAGGGGATCATCGACAGCGTCAGGAAGCCGTGCGCGATCGTCCCGCCGAACGGCGTCATCTTGGCCGCTTGCTCGTTCACATGGATGAACTGATGATCACCTGTCGCGTCCGCGAACTGGTTGATCCGCTCCTGGCTCATCTCGGCCCATTCGCTGGTGCCGATTACTTCGCCGGTCTTCGCTGCGATATCCTGCGGGGTCATGCGCCTCTCCTGTAGTCCGCGAATCTGTTCGGAATTCACGAACTTCATGGCGCATCACAAGGCCTAGCGCAACGCGGGGGCTTTTGCCGTTACGGCATCGCCGGAATGTGGGCTGGACACCACCTCGCCATGGCCATGCGGCTTCTTGCGCGAAGCGCGGTTGCGCTCCGATTCGAGGCGTCGGCAATAGGTCCACAGGCCAATTTGCAGCCCCAACAGCATCAGGATGAAGGGTTGGTAGGCGATGCCCTGGAACAACGAACCCACAAGGTAGATCGCCTGGCCGTATTGCAGGGCCGAAGCAAGCGGGGCCTGCCATTGCTCGCCGTCGCCAATTCGCTTGTGCCAGCGATGGCGAATACGCTCCATGTGCCATAGTCCCAGGAGGTGAAGCCAGGTCCACAGGCCAAGACCGATATAGCCTTGTTCGCCCAGTACCTCGAAAATCGAAGAGTGATAGGCGCGGCCCTTGTCGGTAACCTTGCGATAATCGATGGCGACCGTGTTCCCGCTTTCGACCCTTTCCGGCAAATCGTAGGTGAACGAGTTCCCGCGGAAGGCGTCGAACCCGCCGCCGAGAGGATTTTCCTTCACATAGTCGAGCGTCCATTCCCACACTGCGACCCGGGTGGAAGCGGATTCGTCGCCATCGTGGCTGCCGATTGTCGCCATGCGATCGTAATAGCTTTGAGGGATGAACGGCAGGGCCATGACAGCAAGCGCGACCCCTGCAGCGATAAAGGCCAGGCGCCGCTTCGCTTCGCGCAGCATCAGAACGGCCAGCACGGCGACGCACACGAGCCCAGTGCGTGCCTCGGTGCCGATCGGGATCATGAGGCAGGCGAAGATCAGCGCGTAGGCGAACAGGCGCACGCGCCAGTCCGGCGGGAAGATCGTGCCATGTCGGGTAAACCACAGGATCAACGGGATAATCGCGATCGCCACTGTTGCCAGTGTGGAACTTTCGTAGATTCCGCTATTGTCATTGACGAAAAAATAGAGGTTTTCGTAGCCGCCACCGCCAGTGACCGTCTTCATTCCCGCACTGATGATAATCGCGCTGACCGCCAGAATCATGATCAGGCCCGCGCTTTCGATCCGCAGTCTGGTGGTCAGGGTCAGCGGGAGGAAGATCGCGAACACGAATGCCTTCCACACCCATGCCCATTTTTCGGCTGCTGCTTCCGGGAAGTCGGCATTCATGGTGGTGAACCAGCAATAGGCAAGCAATGCGACCATGATCGCCTGACGCAACGAGAAGCGCGCACCCCGCTTGGGATCGGCCAGCAACCAGCCTGCGAAGGCCGCGCAAAATGCAATGAGCGAGATCTTGATTGCCGGCATGAGCGCCCAGCCGATCTTCTGCGGGGCGAGAATGTCTACATACAGATAGGCCAGGACCCACAGAAAGGGCCGTCTTACCCCGGCCACCAGGAAAGCGACGATGAACAGGAATAGCGCGATATCAAGCATCGCCCGCGGTCCTTTTCCGCCGGTCGTCCCTATCGCCGGACAGCACGGATTCCTCGTCGAGATCGTCGCGCCCGGACAGGCGGATCACGATAATCACGATCAGGAAATGGATCAGGCCAAGGGCAAAATAATCGATCAAGGGGCAGCGTACCGCTCAGTTCATGAACAAGGCGCCGTAGCAGCACGCGGTTGACGCGCCGTTAAACTTGTCGTGGCAGGACGCCCAGCAATGACTCGCGTGCTCCACATCCTCGATCATTCGCTACCGCTGCATAGCGGCTATACCTTCCGCACGCGCGCAATCATGAAGGCACAGCAGGATGCGGGGCTGGACGCATGCGGCGTCACCGGCTTGCGCCATGTCGCAGAGGGCCCCGAGGCGGAAGCGGTCGACGGACTGACGTTCCACCGCAGCAAGGGAGGCGCAAACGGTCCGCCCGGCATACGCGAGTGGCGTGAAATCGCCCGTCTCGCCGATACCGTGGAACACATCGCGCGCGAATGGAAGCCCGATATCCTCCATGCCCACTCGCCTGCCCTGTGCGGGATGGCCGGGTTGCGCGTAGCCAGGCGACTCTCCCTGCCCCTGGTATATGAAATCCGTGCTTTCTGGGAAGATGCCGCAATTGGCAACCTCACCGGGCGCGAAGGATCGCTCAAATACCGCCTGACCCGCATGCTGGAAAACCACGTGGTCGCCGGATCAGATGCCGTATTCACTATCTGCGAGGGATTGCGCGATGACCTGATCGAACGCGGATTCGCAAAGGACAGGATCGGTATTTCACCCAACGGCGTCGACCTGTCGCTGTTCGGTGAACCCATGCCGCGCGACAAGGCCCTGGGCGAGGCGCTGGGTATCGACGACGGGCCGGTTATCGGCTTCGTGGGCAGCTTTTACGACTATGAAGGACTAGATGGCCTGATCGCGGCCTTGCCGCTGCTTCGCAGCCGTCATGGCAACGCACAGCTCCTGCTTGTCGGCGGTGGCCCGATGGACGAAGCATTGCGCATGCAGGCAGCATCCTCGCAAGCGTGCGATGCGATCATTTTCACCGGTCGTGTCCCGCATGCCGAAGTCGAACGCTATTATTCGCTGATCGACATTCTGGCCTATCCGCGCAAGCGCAGCCGGCTTACCGAACTCGTTACACCGCTCAAACCGCTGGAAGCCATGGCGCAGCGACGGATCGTCGCGGCATCGGATGTTGGCGGCCATCGGGAACTGATCGCAGATGGCATAACCGGCACAATATTCCCGGCCGGCGATCCGGGTGCCTGTGCCGAGGTACTGGCGCGGTTGTGGGAAGATCGCGATACCTGGGACGCGATGCGCGAGCGGGCGTACCGCCATGTCGTGGCCGATCACGACTGGGCGCGCAATATTCGTCGTTATCAGGTCGTTTACCATCGCTTGTTAGGGGGTGAGCCGAGTGGGGCCATCCCTGTTGCTGCCTGAAAGCGGCTGCGGCGGCCCGAAACAAGCAGGGGCTTGCACGTGGTAGCCAAGCGCAAGGGCAAAGCGCCGATCAGCAGTCATCCGGTTTTTCCGGTAATTGTAGCATTGTGGTTCGCGACCCTGTTCGGCCTTGGAAGCCTCGTCTTGCCAGCCGTCCTGTTCGAGAAACTGTTTATCGCCACCGGCATTTCTTCCGCGATTCCGGCTGCAGCCCCCCCGCTAGGTGTCACCGCGAGGATTCTGATCGCACTGGTTGCCACGGGTATCGGCGTCGCTGCAGGATTGTTTATCGCCCGCAAGATCGTGGCTTCTCAGGGCGAACGGCACGTATTCGCCCGCACCCACAAGCGTGAGCAAACAGTCGATGACCCGTCGGTAAAGAAGCCCATTTCCGCGCATGAAGAGCTGGGTACAAGCGGCCTGAATAAACCGGAAGACCGTTGCGTTCCTCTGGCTTCACCGATGCCGGACCGCAGGCGTCCGCTTTCCGTTACCGACGACAGCGGTATCAGCGAATGCCTCGACGAAGCACCTCTTCCGGGCGAGCAAGGCGACTGGGATGACAGTCCGGTCGAAACCGGAACGCTGGAGCTGGCCGAATTTCGTGCTGGCGAGGCAGAGGAACCGGTCACGGAAAACGGAACCGCCGAGAACGAGTTCGATTCGGCCTCTCTGAGCGTTCCGCTTGACGGCGTGGCAGAAGGCCGTCCACCAGCCAAGGTCATTCCCGAAGTGCGAAAACCGGCTGCGCCCGACCGGCCGTTCGCAGGCTCCGAGGATACGGATACGGATTTCGAAATTCCACCGGTACTGGTCCGGGGCGTGCATGGCGATACCCCTGTCATAGACGATGCCGAAGACGGATTCGAACTGCCCGGACTCGCCTTGGAATTCGGCGGCCAGTTCTCCGAATTTCCTGCGGACGAGGAAGCGACCGAAGCAGAGCAGCCGAAAACACCGCAACTCGCCAACCCTGCTCTGGCCGAACTGAGCATGTCCGAACTGGTGGATCGTTTCGCATTGTCGCTGCAGCAAGCCTCCGAAGATGCAGAGGCGGCCCGAAAGGCAGAAGGCCGGGGCAGGGATGACGAGCAGGAAGCGAAACCGGTTGCGACGGAAGCACCGAACCAGCCTGCCGTCGCACCGACGCCCTATATCTCCGAAGCACTGCATGAATTCGAATTCGACGCAACCGACGAGCCGGCAAAAGTCGATGATGACGATGAGCTTGAGGCACTGTCTTTCCACCTGCCGGCGGCATCCGCTCCGAGGCCATTCTCCGAAAACCCGGCCCCGCATGCCGCGGATATACCGGGCAATGCACGTGTAGAAAGCGGTACGAAGAGCGAAGACGCGATCGCAGCGGATGGCTACAGTTCATTGCTCGACCTGAAAGGCCGGCTTGGTCGGGAACAGGAATTCGTGGGCATCGAAGACGAGGACATGCTGGTCGAAGAGGGTGCCCCTTCCGAACCGGTCGTAGTCTTTCCCGGCCAGGAGAAACGCCGGAACCGACCAGACGATAGCGGGCCATCGGACAGCCAGACTGCCGCCGTTGTTCCACCTCTCCCCGCCACGCCGGAGGACGAATCTGCGAAGACCGCCGGAAGGCCGAATGTTGCCCCGATGCCTGCACCGGCCCCTTTTGCCGACCCCATCGCGACCGAGCACGCCCTGCGCGATGCGCTCGAAAAACTGCAGCGGATGAGCGGCGCCGCCTGACGCCGAGACCGGCGCGAACCATACCCAAGCGACCGACGGTGGCCTCGTCCCGGGAGGGCGGAGCCGATACGCATCTGTAGCCGCGTCAAGGATATTGCGCTCGACAGCAGCTTCTTCGCAGTTGCAAAATTCGCAGTTGCAAAAATCATTTCATGTCGTCATGAGGGGTATTCGCGACACATTTCCGCGTTTAACGATGGAAATATGTCAAATCATTGCCTCACGATCCGCGGCGGGCCTCGGGGGGCATCTGACATGATGGGATTTTTGCATGGGGTTCCGCGCGCCCGAAGGCCTGTATGATGCACGAAACGAGCACGATGCGTGCGGCGTCGGCATGGTCGCGCATATAGAAGGTGCAAAATCCCACTCGATCGTCGGGCAGGCACTCGAAATTCTCGCCAATCTCGATCATCGCGGCGCAGTGGGCGCCGACCCGCTTCTGGGCGACGGCGCGGGTATCCTGCTCCAGATTCCCGATCCGCTCCTGCGCAAATGGGCGGAGGCTGCGGGCCGCGACCTCCCGCCACCCGGCGATTATGCCGTGGCGATGTGCTTCATGCCGCAGGACAATGCAGCGCGTACCTTCGTCACCGAACAGCTCGAGAAATTCGTTTCCAAGGAAGGGCAACGCGTGATCGGCTGGCGCGACGTCCCGACCACGCTCGACGGGCTGGGCAAGGCAGTCGTGGAATCGATGCCGGTTATCCGGCAATGCGTGATCGCGCGCGGCGAGAATTGCGCCGACAGGCAGGCTTTCGAACGCAAGCTGGTGGTGATCCGCAAGCAGACGCTCAATCCGCTGGCCGCCCTGGCGGACAAGCACGGGCTGCCCGAACTTGCCAAGACCTACATGCCGAGCTTTTCCAGTCGAACCATTGTGTACAAAGGTTTGCTGCTGGCTAATCAGGTCGGTTCGTTTTACGACGACCTTCGTGACCCGGATTGCATTTCGGCGCTCGGACTCGTCCACCAGCGTTTCTCGACCAATACCTTCCCAAGCTGGCGCCTCGCCCATCCCTATCGCTTCATGGCGCATAATGGCGAGATCAACACGGTACGCGGCAATGTGAACTGGATGAATGCCCGTCGCCGGACGATGGAGAGCGAACTGCTTGGCCCCGATCTCGACAAGATGTGGCCGCTGATCCCGCACGGCCAGTCGGACACGGCCTGTCTCGACAATGCGCTCGAGCTGTTGCTGGCGGGTGGATACAGCCTCGCCCATGCGATGATGATGCTGATTCCCGAAGCCTGGGCCAAGAACCCGCTGATGGATCCGGACCGGCGCGCTTTCTACGAGTATCACGCCGCGTTGATGGAGCCGTGGGACGGACCGGCGGCGGTTTGTTTTACCGACGGGCGCCAGATCGGCGCGACACTTGATCGCAACGGCCTCAGGCCGGCGCGCTGGTGCACGACGAAGGACGGGCTTGTCTGCCTCGCCTCGGAAAGCGGCGTGCTGCCATTCGCCGAGGAGGATATCACACGCAAATGGCGCTTGCAGCCGGGTAAGATGTTGCTGATCGATCTCGAGCAGGGCCGGATCGTCGAGGATGCGGAACTGAAAGCCGAACTGTCTGCGGCGCAGCCTTACGACAAGTGGCTCGACCAAGCGCAATACAAGCTCGAGGACCTCGACCATATCGAACCCGAGCTGGCAGCCCTGCCCGAACACACCACCACCCTGCTCCAGCGCCAGCAGGCCTTCGGCTACACGCAGGAGGATATCGCCCGCTTCCTCGAACCGATGGCGCAAAGGGGCGATGATCCGATCGGGTCCATGGGCACCGACACTCCGCTAGCGGTGTTGTCAGGCAGGAGCCGGCTGCTCTACGACTATTTCAAGCAGAACTTCGCCCAAGTCACCAATCCGCCAATCGACCCGATCCGTGAAGAGCTGGTGATGAGCCTTCTGTCGATGGTCGGCCCGCGCCCCAACCTGCTTGGGCGCGAGGCGGGCGCGCACAAGCGGCTCGAAGTCAGCCAGCCGATCCTGACCAATGAGGACCTGGCCAAGATTCGCTCGGTCGAGGTCGCGCTTGACGGTGCGTTCCGTACCGAAACGCTCGATATCACCTGGGATGCGAACACAGGCGCCGAGGGTCTTGCCATGGCACTCAAGGAAATGTGCTGGGCAGCGACCGAGGCGGTGCTGCTCGACCACAATATCCTGATCCTGTCCGACCGCGCGCAAGGACCAGATCGCGTGCCGATCCCCGCGCTGCTGGCCACGGCAGCGGTCCATCACCACCTGGTCCGCCAGGGGCTGCGCATGCAAACCGGGCTGGTGGTTGAAACGGGCGAAGCACGCGAAGTGCATCATTTCTGCGTGCTCGCCGGATACGGTGCGGAAGCGATCAATCCCTATGTCGCCTTCGAGACGCTGGAAGAATTGCGCGCGCGCAAGCTTCCCGACCTCGACGGACGCGATATCGAAACGAATTATATCAAGGCGGTCGGCAAGGGCATCCTCAAGGTGATGTCCAAGATGGGTATCTCGACCTACCAATCCTATTGCGGAGCGCAGATTTTCGACGCGGTCGGCCTGTCATCGGCATTCGTCGACGATTATTTCAAAGGCACGGCAACGACGATCGAAGGCATCGGCCTGAAGGAAGTCGCCGAGGAAGCCGTGCGCAGGCACGCCATCGCCTATGGCGACAACCCGCTCTACCAGGGCATGCTCGATGCGGGCGGAATCTACCAGTACCGCCTGCGCGGCGAAGATCATGCCTGGACCCCAACGGCAGTCGCCCGCCTCCAACATGCCGCACGCGGCAATGACGCGAAGAATTACGAGGAATTCGCACAGTCGGTGAACGGCCACGCCGAACGGCTGCTGACCATTCGCGGACTGATGGAATTCAGGAAGGCGGACCGGCCGGTCCGGCTCGAAGAAGTCCAGCCTGCTGCCGAAATCGTCAAGCGGTTCAGCACCGGGGCGATGAGCTATGGTTCGATCAGCCGCGAAGCGCATACGACACTGGCGATCGCGATGAACCGGATCGGCGGCCGCTCGAATACCGGGGAAGGCGGCGAGGAGGTCGACCGGTTCACCCCGCTCGATAATGGCGATTCGATGCGCAGCCGGATCAAGCAGGTTGCCAGCGGCCGTTTCGGGGTGACCACCGAATATCTGGTCAATTCGGATGATATCCAGATCAAGATGGCGCAGGGCGCCAAGCCCGGCGAAGGGGGCCAGCTACCTGGTCACAAGGTCGACAAGGTGATCGGTGCAGTGCGCCATTCGACACCAGGCGTGGGGTTGATCTCCCCTCCGCCGCATCACGATATCTATTCGATCGAGGATCTGGCGCAATTGATCCACGACCTGAAAAACGTACAACCCGAAGCACGCATTTCGGTAAAGCTCGTGTCCGAGGTTGGTGTGGGGACCGTTGCCGCCGGCGTGTCCAAGGCGCGCGCCGACCATGTTACCATCTCGGGCTATGAAGGCGGGACCGGCGCTTCACCGCTGACCAGCCTGACCCATGCCGGCTCGCCATGGGAGATAGGCCTCGCCGAGACGCAACAGACGCTGCTGCTCAACGATTTGCGCAGCCGCATCACGGTGCAGGTCGATGGCGGGCTGCGTACCGGGCGCGATGTCGCGATCGGCGCGCTGTTGGGTGCGGACGAGTTCGGCTTCGCCACCGCTCCGCTGATCGCAGCCGGCTGCATCATGATGCGCAAATGCCACCTCAATACCTGCCCCGTGGGAATCGCGACGCAGGACCCGGTGCTGCGCAAGCGCTTCACCGGCACACCCGAGCATGTGATCAATTACTTCTTCTTCGTCGCCGAGGAATTGCGGCAGATCATGGCCGATATGGGCTTTCGCACCGTCGATGAAATGGTCGGCCGGGTTGA
>JANQPE010000147.1 GCA_028289565.1 Parerythrobacter sp. | reverse complement strand
GCCCTTTCGGACCTTGCGGCAAATATCGAGCAGCAGTTCGAAAACGGTGCCGCTCTTGCCGATGTCGCAAAGGACCTTGGCGTCGAGTTGAGTTCTACTCGCCCCGTAACCGGCAACGGCGCAGTATATGACGCACTGGGACAGACGGCCCCGGCCGAACTGGCACCGGTGTTGCCAACCGCTTTCCAGATGGACGAAAGCGAGCCTCAGCTTGCGGAAATCCAGCGTGGCCAGGTATTCATGATTTTCGAGGCAAGCCAGATCACGCAATCGGCTACGGCTCCGCTCAGCGAAATCCGCGACCAGATCGAGACATCATGGCGTCTCGCCGAAGGCCTTAAGGGAGCCCGCGAAGCCGCCGACCGGATTATCGAGCGACTGGGTGACGGAACGACCCTTGCAGCGGCCATGCGACAGGAGGACACACCGTTGCCCCCGGTCCAGAACATCAACCTCACTCGCGAACAACTCCGGCAGGCAGGTCAGGTCCCTCCTCCGCTTGCGTTGCTTTTCAGCATGGCCAAGGGGACCAGCAAGAAGCTCGAAGCACCGCAAAATGTCGGCTGGTTCGTTGTCGACCTCGACGACATCGAAGCCGGAACCATCTCGCGTGACGATCCTGCCTTCGCGCAAGCGAAGCGCGAACTCAGCCTCGCCACCGGTCGCGAGTATAGCGAGCAATTCCGCCGTGCCATGCGCGAAGAGATAGGTGTCGAACGCAACGAAACCGCTATCGAAGCCGTGCGCAAGCAGCTTACCGGCGAAAATTGAGGAGGGCAGCTCTGCCCGGTCCGCATCTCGAACAGGCAGAAGAAGCCCGGATCCGGCTCGCCCAGGGTGAATCCGCGCTTGTCTGGCGCAAACTCGTTGCCGATACCGAAACACCTGTCGGTGCGGCGATCAAGCTGATCGAGCCGGGGCGCGGCGACTTCCTGCTCGAATCGGTCGAGGGCGGAGAAGTGCGTGGACGCTACAGCCTGCTGGGCCTTAATCCTGATCTCGTATTCCGCGCCCAAGAACACAGAGCGGCAATCAACAGGCAATGGCGTGTTGATCGCAAGGCCTTCGAAGACTGCGATGGCGATGCACTCACCGCGTTGCGTGAACTCGCAGCATCCTGCCGCATCGCTGTCCCCGATGCCTTGCCCCCTGCCCTGGCCTGCCTGGTCGGCTATTTCGGTTACGAAACCGTCGGCCTGGTCGAGGAATTGCCGCGTGCCCGAGAAAGCGAAGTCGGCTTGCCCGATATGCTATTCGTACGCCCTACGCTTATCCTCGTCTTCGACGGATTGACCGACGAATTGTTCGCCATCGCGCCTTTGTGGGCCGACGGAAGCGATCCCGACAAAGCCATTGAACGAGCTGGAGAGCGAATCGACGAGACGCTGCGCGCACTCCAGCAGGCGCAACCTGCCGAAGCTCACGAAACCGACCTGCCGGACATCGCGCTTCACCCGGTTATGAAACGGGACGACTACTTCGCAATGGTCGCGCGCGCCAAGGACTATATCGAAGCAGGCGATATCTTCCAGGTGGTTCTCGCCCAGCGTTTTACGTGTCCCTTCCCCTTGCCGCCAATAACCCTCTATCGCGCCCTGCGCCGAGTAAACCCCTCGCCTTTCCTCTATTTCCTCGACTTGCCCGGCTTCGCCGTTGTCGGATCGAGCCCGGAGATTCTCGTCCGCGTGCGCGATGGTCCGGATGATCGCAAGGAAATCACGATCCGCCCGATCGCGGGTACCCGTCCACGCGGAGCGACACGAAGCGAAGACGATGCGAATGAAGCGGCCCTGCTCGCCGATGCCAAGGAGCGCGCCGAACATCTCATGCTGCTTGATCTGGGGCGGAACGATGCCGGCCGTGTAGCCGAACGAGGTACAGTGGACGTCACCGACAGCTTCACGATCGAGCGCTACAGCCATGTCATGCATATCGTAAGCAATGTCGTCGGTCGGCTCGATCCGTCGAAAGATGCACTCGACGCACTGTTCGCAGGCTTTCCGGCAGGAACTGTCAGCGGTGCTCCGAAGATCCGTGCCTGCGAGATCATCGCCGAACTCGAACCCGAAACCCGCGGCGCCTATGCCGGAGGTGTGGGCTATTTCGCGCCGGACGGCTCGGTGGATAGCTGCATAGTCCTGCGAACGGCAGTGGTGAAAGACGGTGTGATGCACGTGCAGGCCGGCGCGGGAATCGTTGCCGATAGCGACGCCGCCTACGAACAGCGCGAATGCGAAGCCAAGGCCGGTGCGCTGCTGGCAGCGGCAAGAGAAGCCGTACGGATCGCCGAGGAACCGGGATTTGGACAATGAGGGGACTGGTCGCGCTATTGCCGTTGGTGCTGGTCGCCTGCGGACAGGAACCGGAAGGCGAACCGGTCATGCGCACCGAAATCGGCAGCGGTATGGCCGATGAAGCTCCTGCGCCTTCACCGACACCCACGGCCGCATCCGCCTGCCGCGATGTTACATTCGAGGATGTCCCGCTCACCCATTGCATAGCGGATCCGGCGAGGCACCAGATCGTAACCGATCTCGGCCCTGACGATGGCATGCCCTATCGCAGCCTGGCCAGGATGGCGAGCGAGCGACCGACCAATGCCCCGGCAGTCGTCTTCGCGATGAACGGGGGCATGTTCGATACCGAAGGCAGGCCGATCGGTTATTATGTGGAAAGCGGTGAACGGTTGAAGCAACTCAACCGTGCCGAGGGTCCGGGCAATTTCCATCTCAAACCGAATGGCGTCTTCTTCGGCACCGGCGACAGATGGCAAGTGCGAACGGCGGACGATTTCTTCGCCACTATCGGTGACCGCCCGGATTTCGGTACGCAAAGCGGCCCGATGCTGGTCATCGAAGGCAAGCTGCATCCCGAAATCGCCAAAGACGGTCCGAGCAGGGCAATCCGCAACGCTGTAGGTATCGGGAAAGACGGGCGGGCGCACTTCGTTATTGCAAACGCCCCGCTGAGCTTCGGCAAGCTGGCCCGTTTCTATCGCGACGAGCTGAAAACACCTGCCGCATTGTTTCTCGATGGCAATGTCAGTGCATTGTGGAATCCGGCGACGGATCGCCTCGATTCCGGCTTCAATATCGGCCCGCTGATCGTGGTTGAAGACAAGGAGTAAGCAAATGCAGTACGAGCGCGCACTCTATCCCCCGATCAAACCGTTCGAGACCGGGATGCTCGATGTCGGTGACGGGCATGTTCTCTATTGGGAACGGTGCGGCACGCGCGGAGCGAAACCCGCAGTGTTTCTTCATGGCGGCCCCGGCGGCGGGATGAGCTCCGACCATCGTCGCCAGTGGGACCCGGAACTCTACGATATACTGCTATTCGATCAGCGCGGCTGCGGCCAGTCCACACCGTTTGCCGAGATCGAAGCCAACGACACCTGGCGCATTGTCGAAGACATCGAGCGCCTGCGCACAATGTGCGGGCACGAGACGTGGCAGATATTCGGCGGCAGTTGGGGAGCTACGCTGGCACTCGCCTATGCACAGAAATATCCCGAACGGACCACCGAACTGGTGCTGCGCGGCGTGTTCCTTGCACGGCAGAAGGAAAAGGAGTGGCTCTACTCCTACGGTGCGAGCGAGATCATGGCCGAGCAGTGGGACGATTTCGCCGGCCTCATACCCGGGGATGAACGCGGCAATCTCGTCGAAGCCTATTACAAGCGCCTGACCAGCGATGACGAACAAACCCGCCTTGCTGCCGCTCGCGAATGGTCATTGTGGGAAGGCAATGTCGCCACGCTCCTGCCCGACCCAGAACTGCTCGCTACATTCGCTGATCCTTCCAAGGCCGTTCCTTTCGCCCGCATCTGCGCGCGTTTCTTCCTCGAAGATTTCTTTCTCGAGGAAGCGCAGTTGCTCGAAAACGCGGACAAGCTCAAAGGCATCCCCGGAATCATCGTCCAGGGTCGCCATGATATCTGCACCCCACCGACTTCGGCCTGGGCCTTGAAGCAGGCTTGGCCTGAAGCCGAATTGTGGATCGTCCCTGATGCAGGGCATGCCGCCAGCGAGCCGGGCATTGTCGATGGACTTGTGCGGGCAACGGACAAATTGGCGGGGAAAGCGACCGAATGATCCTCGTTATCGACAATTACGACAGCTTCACATTCAACCTGGTCCATTACCTGATGGAACTGGGCGCCGAGGTGCGGGTCGAGCGCAACGATGCGCTGAGCGCCGCCGAAGCGGCAGGAAGCGGCACGAGGGGCATCCTGATTTCCCCCGGACCGTGCACGCCGAACGAGGCAGGGATCAGCCTTGATCTCGTTGCGGCATGCGCTGATGCGGAACTGCCGCTGCTCGGTGTCTGCCTCGGCCATCAGGCAATCGGCCAGCACTTCGGCGGGCGCGTGGTGCGCGGCGGGCTGATGCATGGCAAGACTTCACCGGTCGAGCACGATGGCAGCGGTGTGTTCGCGGGCCTGCCCTCCCCGTTCACCGCCACGCGCTATCACTCGCTGGTTGTCGAGGACATTCCCGATGCCCTGATAGTCAACGCAACGAGTGAAACGCCCGGGCTCGAAGGCAGCAACGTGATGGGGTTTCGCCATGGTTCGCTACCGATCCATGGCGTCCAGTTCCACCCGGAAAGCATCGCCACCGAACATGGCCACGCATTGCTGGCCAATTTCCTCCGCCTGTGCGGGATAGAACCGAAAGACCTGCCATGAAGACGCTGCCGCTCGAAGTGCCGCATATGAGCGAGAAGGAAGCCGAGGAAGTCTTCGGATGGATACTCGACGGGAAAGCGAGCGAGGAAGAGATCGCACGTTTCCTGTTGGCCATGACCGAACGCAGCGAAACAGCGGAAGAAATTGCCGGAGCTGCCCGCGCATTGCGAGCACGCCTAATCCCCATAGAGGCACCGGACAATGCCGTGGACTGCTGCGGTACGGGTGGCGACGGGCATCATACACTCAACGTCTCCACCGCCGTCAGCCTGGTGGTTGCCGCAGCGGGTGTCCCCGTCGCCAAGCACGGGAACCGCGCCGCAAGCAGCAAGTCCGGAGCCGCGGACACGCTCGAAGCACTTGGTCTCGACATGGAGGCTGCCGGGCGGACTGCGGAAATGACGCTTGCCGAACTCGGCATCTGTTTCCTGTTCGCCAAGAACCATCACCCCGCGATGGGACGCATCCAGCCTATCCGCCAGCGGATCGGCAAGCGGACTATCTTCAACCTGATGGGGCCGCTCTCCAATCCCGCGGGCGTGAAACGCCAGTTGATCGGGATTGCCCGACCTGCCTATGTCCCCATCTATGCGCGCGCAAAGGCCTTGCTCGGAACCGAGAAGACCCTGATCGTTTCCGGCGACGAGGGCCTGGACGAACTGAGCCTCGCTGGCGGAAACGAGGTAGCGGATGTGACCGGCAACGCATTCGAAATGCATCGCATCGAGGCAAGCATCGTCGATCTGCCGCATTCTCCGGTCGACGCAATCCGGGGAGGCGACGCCGCACACAATGCAAAGGCACTCAAGGCCCTGCTCGAAGGCGCTCCCGGCCCTTACAGGGATGCGGTGATATTCAATGCAGCCGGCACCTTGTTGGTTGCCGGAGCTGCGAAAGACTGGATGGAAGGTGCGTCGATCGCAGCCGAATCGCTCGACAGCGGAAGCGCGGATATGCTGCTCGGGCGCTGGATCGCGATAGCCCAATGAACAAGCTCGATGAAATCTGCGCCACCAAGCGTGAAGAAGTTGCCGCGCGCAAGGCACTGGCATCCCTTGACGATCTCGATCGGCGAGCGGCGCATGTCACTGCACCCCGCGGATTTCGCACCGCGCTGAAGGCCAAGACACAAGATGGTTTCGGCCTGATCGCCGAGATCAAAAAAGCTTCCCCGTCCAAGGGATTGATCCGGGATGATTTTCGGCCTCGCCAGCATGCAGCGGACTATGCAGAAGGCGGTGCGGCGTGTCTCTCGGTGCTGACTGACGCGCTCTATTTCAAGGGGCACGAGGACTTTCTGGTCGAAGCCCGCACTGCCTGTGACCTACCGGTGCTGCGCAAGGATTTCACGATCGACCCGTGGCAGGTCGCCGAAGCGCGCGCGATCGGAGCGGATGCGATCCTGGTGATCGTCGCCGCGCTGGAGGATGGCGCGATGGAAGAGATCGAAGCGGCAGCCATCGAACGCGGAATGGATGTGCTGGTCGAAGTTCATGACGAAGCCGAGATGGACCGCGCCGCGCAGCTACGCTCCCGGCTGATCGGGGTGAACAACCGCGATCTCAGGACCTTCGCCACCGACCTCGCCGTTACCGAGCGCCTTGCCCCGCTGGCTCCCGAAGAAGCCATGCTGGTCGGCGAAAGCGGCATCGCCAGTCATGCCGATTGCGAAAGACTGGCCCGATCGGACGTACGCTGTTTTCTGGTCGGCGAAAGCCTGATGCGGCAGGACAATGTGGTAACAGCAACGCGCAAGCTTCTGGCCGAATAGGTCCTGTCCTACGCGGCTTTCCTGTGGCAGATGGGCGGCATGAGACTGCTTACCGACCTTCTAATGCACATGGCGGACATATCGCCCGCAGCGGTTGTTTCTTGTCCTCCAGGACAGTGTAACACGTGGTCCATGCCTCCTGCTGTCAAGGATTCGCAATGGGCAAGTTGACCCACCTCGACGAATCGGGCGCGGCACGGATGGTCGATGTCGGGGCAAAGCGTGAAACGGCCCGAACGGCAATCGCCGAGGGCCGTATCCGCATGTCGCCCGATGCCCTGGCTGCAATCCGCAGCGGCAATGCGCCCAAGGGCGACGTACTTGCCGCCGCCCGGATCGCAGGGATCATGGCCGCCAAGAAAACCGGCGAACTGATCCCGCTATGCCATCCGCTCGGCCTGGAAAGCGTGACAATCGAATTCGCATTCGAGGATGACGGAGTACGAGCCACTGCCGTCGCTTCGCTGACCGGCAAGACCGGGGTTGAAATGGAGGCGATGACCGCTGTCTCTGTCGTACTGCTGACGATCTACGATATGGCCAAGTCGATCGACAAGAGCATGGTGATCGAAGCGGTGCGTCTGCTTGCGAAATCGGGTGGCAAGTCGGGCAATTGGCGCGCGAAAGGGTGAGCGCTCCGCTTCCCCTCAAAGAGGCGCAAAACCGCCTCCTGGCGCTGGCTCCTTCCCTACCGGTCGAAAGGCGGCAGGCAAGCGAAGCCCTGGGACACTACCTTGCTGCTCCACTCATCGCACGCCGGACGCAACCCGCTGCCGATCTGTCGGCAATGGATGGCTATGCTGTTGCGGGAAGCGGTCCATGGTCCATCATCGGCGAAAGCCGCGCGGGGCACCCGTTTGCGGATATTATCGCGCCGGGACAGGCGATTGCGATCTCGACCGGCGCACTGATGCCGCAAGGTGGCGAGACGGTGCTGATAAAGGAAAACGCTTCTCGCGCCGGGGACAGCCTTGCAGCACTTGGCGACCCTCCCGAGCCGGGCCGGCATGTCCGCCGGACAGGGTTGGACTTCGAGGAAGGCGATACGCTGCTCGAAGCAGGCGACCTGTTCGGTGCGGCGCAACTCGCGCTCGCCGTCGGGGCCGGGAACACTGCCCTGGATGTGAGGCGTCGTCCCCATGTGACGATTATCGATAGTGGAGACGAACTGGACGCCGGCTCCGCGCAAGGCGTCACGCACAAGATCCCGGCCAGCAATGGCGCGATGCTGACGGCCATGGTTCGCTCGTTGCCTTGCGACACGTCCTTGCGTGGTCCGGTACCCGACCGGCTGGATGCCTTGCTCGAAGCTGTCGGTGCCGCGAAAACGAGCGATGTGATCGTCACCAGCGGCGGTGCGTCGGTTGGGGATCACGACCTGCTGCGCCCTGCCCTCGAGCAATGGGGTGCGCAACTCGATTTCTGGCGCGTCGCAATGAAGCCAGGCAAGCCGCTGCTGGTTGCCCGGCGGGGGCGCAAGATCGTGCTGGGATTGCCGGGTAACCCGGTGTCCAGTTTCGTAACCGGCTTCTTCTTCCTGCTACCGCTGCTCCGCAAGCTGTTAGGCGCGAGCCAACCCCTGCCTCGTCCGATCGAGCTTCCCTGCGCGGATTCCCTGCCCAAGAGCGGTGACCGGCACGAATTCGTTCGCGCCCGATGGGATAACGGCCAGCTCCGTTCGATTTCACAACGCGACAGCAGCGCACTCCACGCCCTTGCCCGGACCGACGCCCTGATCGATCGGCCAGCCAACGCGGATGAGGTTAAAGCGGGAACGTATGTTCCTGCCTACCTGCTCGAAAATGGCTGAATTGCCCCGGCTATTAATGCTCATCCGGGTCATATTTTAGATCACGACCCCGCCAATGATCTGGATAATGACAGTATCGATCCAGAAAATAGGCTTGGTATCTGGTGATGTATCATTTACACGTGCTATTGGGTATCAATACTAGTGTGCAAAATATATCTCTAATGCGAAGATTCACCTTGCATTACATTGCCGCATTTACCCTTGTTATAAGCGGATGTGCCATAGGTGTTGCCGTCGGTAAGTCGGACGCCCCTGTGCTGCGCCATCTTGCCCACCTGACTGGAATTGCTGCCGTCTCCCCAAGCAAACACAGCTATCGTCTATCACAATTTTCTCGGTTTCAGCCCGATGTGGACATAGTAATGATTGGCGATAGCCTGACGGAACAGGGGCTTTGGAGTGAAATGTTCCCGGAACATACGATCGCCAACCGGGGTGTCGGCAGTGACACAACAGCCGATGTCCTGGCGCGCATGGATACAATTCTGGCTACGAAGCCGGAACGTGCTTTTATCATGCTAGGCGTGAATGACCTGGCACTGGGCAAGCCCTATATGGACAATTACAATCGCATCATATCGGAACTCCGGGGGGGGGGGGGGGGATAGAGCCCGTTATTGTTTCAGCGCTGCAATGCGACCCGGACAACTGCGCCATTGATAATGCCGACATAATTGCTCTGAACTCCAGTGTCAGGGCAATGGCTACACGCAGGCGCATACCCTACATCGATTTGGATGCCAAACTATCGAGCAACACCTCGTATTTTCAGGCCTACCGCTATGATGGTATGCACCTGAACGGGCGAGGGTATGAGATCTGGCGTGAGTCCTTACTTCCCTATATGCCGCAGTCATCAGAAGCGGGGTCGTAATACGAAAAGACCCATCCCCTCACCATCCACATCGGCCATATGCTTGCGGATTAAGTCGGTCATCCGCCAAGCGGTCTTGTAAGTGACGCCTAGCTGGCGCTGCAATTCCTTGGCGGCAACACCATTGCGCGTCGTGGTGAACAGGAAGATCGCATAGAACCATCGCTGTAGCGAGGTGCGTGACTTCTCGAACAGAGTACCAACCGTGGGGTGCAGGTGATGCCCGCACCACTGGCAGGAGAACGCCCGTTCCGCTTTTATTCTGTACCAGTTGCTGTCACGCTCGCATTTCAGACACGTGAAGCCCTGTCCGAACCGGACATCGAACAAATGCTGCAAACAAGCTTCATCTGACGGGAAACGTTGGAAGAATTGGCCGATGGTTTAGGGCTTCGCTGTCATGTCCCGTTATATAAACAATCCAGGTACGTATGGTAAGGGGATAGCTACCAATTGCTTGACTTCGCAAAAAGGGTTGCCTAATTGTTCCGTATTCGTTCGCATTCTTCAGGCGGGCGAATCGACGAGAGGCGACCAAGGAGTTCATCGCCATGCTGACTGCCAAGCAGCACGAATTGATCCGCTTCATCCAGCAGCGGCTGGAGGAGACCGGAATTTCTCCTTCTTTCGAGGAGATGAAGGATGCGCTTGATCTCAAGAGCAAGTCGGGCGTGCATCGCCTGATTTCCGCTCTGGAAGAGCGTGGCTTCATCCGCCGCCTGCCTAACCGTGCGCGTGCTCTCGAAGTGTTGAAGCAACCCGAAGATGTTGTCGGAGGTGGCGGCAAACCGGTCGCCAACGATGTCGTCGGACAGACTACCACACCGCCGCGCACCGCTCCGGAACCGGCGAACGATGTTATCGAAATCCCCCTGCATGGCCGCATTGCAGCCGGCGCTCCGATCGAGGCGATTGAAGGACAGAGCAGCCTGCCCGTCCCTGCCGCATTGCTCGGTCCAGGTGATCATTATGCACTCGAAGTCTCTGGTGATTCCATGATCGAGGCAGGTATCTTCGATGGCGACTTCGCACTGGTGAAGCGCACCAATACCGCACGCGATGGCGAGATCGTCGTCGCACTGGTCGAGAACGAGGAAGCCACGCTCAAATATCTGCGGCGCGAGAGTGGCAAGGTTCGCCTGGATCCGGCCAATGTTTCCTATGACGCACAGGTATACGAACCGGATCAGGTCGAGGTGCAAGGCAAGCTGGCCGGCTTGCTCCGGCGATATCACTGAAGCTTTCGGTCATGTGGATTGCGGCATTCAATCGCCGCGCCCACGCCACCAGCCATGGTCCCCTTGCGATTGGGCGACCGTAGTGAAGCGTTCGTCTTCCAGATAGAGCGACAGTCCGCCAGTCCGGTCGAGCAAGCGCCGGTCCGCCTTGAGCCAGCGCGGACGGCAACTGCGTGGCAAATAGCGGTCGGCGACAACGATATCGGTCCGTTCGCATGCAGCGGCCAGGGCCCGCTCTTCGACCATGTCGCGGCTCCGCGCCATCAGCATTGCCCAGTTACGCCGTCCCCTCTCAATGGTCATGACACAAAAATCACGACTGCAACGCGTATCTGGCCACTGTGTGAGTGGAATCGGCTCACCGTCCATGCCGGCCAGTTCGAGCAAATTGTCGCGGACATAGTCGCTGCGACTGTCTCGCAAGACAAGGAGCCGGTCGTCGCCGGTGGCGATCCCGACATGCCGTCCATCGCTCGACACAAGGATATCGGGAGCGGGTGTCGCCAACAGCAAAGCGGTCGCCATGCTCGCAGGCGCAAGGCCCAGGAGACGCGCCCTGCCTCGCCAAAGCGCAAGCCATAATCCGCCGGCAACAAACAATCCGAAGGTCGAGAGGCCCATCTGCGGCATCAATTTGACCGCCCCCGGCTGCGACGATGTCCAATGGGCAATACCGAGCAGAAGGTCGAGTGACTTGCCCGCTAGCCACCATGCAGGCGCGCCGAGTCCGACAGTATCGAGCAACAAGGCCATCGCGATCAGCGGCATTGAAAAGAATGTCACCAGCGGGATCGCGAAGACATTGGCAAACGCACCGTACACACCTGCGCGATGGAAATGGAACAATACTATCGGCATCAATGCGATTTCGATCACCAGGCCAGTGACGAGCAGCATCAACGCGCGGCGTCCGGTCCTCGCCAGCCAACCTTCCTCGCGCGGAGCAAGGAATGCCCGCACCGGTTTACTGTTATGGAGCGCCACAATCGCCAGCACCGCGGCAAAGCTCATCTGAAAGCTCGGTCCGACAAGAGATTCCGGCCACAGGATAAGTACGAAGATCGCTGCGGCGGCAACCATTCTCAAGGAAAGCGGCTCGCGCCCGAGAGCCAATGCAAGCAATACCAGCATCGCGCCCGCACAACTGCGCACGGTTGGCACCTCGGCGCCAGTCAGAAGAGTGTATCCGATCCCCGCACATGCAGCGAGCGCTGCCGCGACGACGGGTAAACGAACGCGCAGCGCGAGCCATGGCCACAAGGCCAGCA
>JANQPE010000139.1 GCA_028289565.1 Parerythrobacter sp. | reverse complement strand
TTGCCGCACTCGCTGCCGCCGCAAGGGGGTCCGCATGAACGATATGATCCTTCTCTTCTCACTCGCCGGACGCAAGGTCGCGCTACGGGCCGCCGAAGTTCATTCGGTATTCGAGCCGGGAGATATCACCCCGGTACCGGCAGCACCCGCATATGTAATCGGCCTGACTGCCCTGCGCAGCCGCGCGCTGACAGTAATCGACTGTGCGCAGCTCCTGCTAGGCAAAGCGGGAAAGTGCGGCGAGCAGGCGATCGTTATCGAAAGCGACCGCTATGCTTTCGCTCTGCTGGTGGAATGCGTGTACGATGTTGTCGAGGCAACCGGCGAGATCGACCCGATACCGACCGACCCGGGAGCCGGCTGGCGCGATTTTGCCTGCGGAACGGTTGAGACGCCCCAGGGGCCTGCAATGGTGCTGGATGCCGCGAAACTAGTCGGCGGGTCCGGAGCAAAGGCAGCTTAACAGGATAGTTACTCACCCAGGCTAACACTTATATGCAAAAGGGGGGATGCAGCAATGAGGGATTGTCTGATCGTCGATGATTCGCGCGTCATCCGCAAGGTTTCGCGACACATTCTGGAAACTCTCGATTTCAATGTCGACGAGGCCGAAAACGGTCGCGAAGGAATCGATAAATGCACTGCAGCGATGCCCGATCTCGTCTTGCTCGACTGGAACATGCCAGTCATGAACGGCCTTGAATTCATTACCGAACTGCGTGGCATGCCGGGCGGGGACGAACCAAAGGTCGTTTTCTGCACCACCGAGAACGACGTGGCCCACATTCGCGAGGCGATCAATGCCGGCGCCGACGAATATGTGATGAAACCGTTCGATCACGAGACCTTGCAGATCAAGCTGCAACTGGTGGGAATGAGCTGAGCTGCCGATCATGCACCACAAGCCCGGCCTTGCGACGGATCGCGTAGACAGGAAGAGAGCTTCCGGGTCACCGATCCGGGTCATGATCGTCGACGATTCGCTCACCACCCGCGCAGTCCTGGCGAAAATTATCAGCGGCGAACCCGATATCGATATCGTCGCCAAGACGAGCAGTGCCGAACTCGCCTTGCAGTACCTCGCGCGGGAACCGGTCGATGTGGTGTTGCTCGACCTCGAAATGCCGGGAATGGGCGGGCTCGATGCGCTACCCAAGATTCTCGCGTCCCCATGGGGCATAAAGGTCCTGGTGGTATCTTCGCTCACCGAGATTGGAGCCGAGCATACACTTGCCGCACTTTCCATGGGTGCGGCCGATACCATGCTCAAACCGCGTAGCGGACAGTTCGACGAATATTATCGCAGGCAATTGCTCAGGCATATCAGGGCATTGGGGCGCGGTAGGAAAAAGGAAGATGGGGCAAGCCCTGCTAGCAACACTCCCGTTCCACCGTTACAGTCCAGACCGGCACCTCCTGGACAGTCCAGGTTGCTTGGGCTGGGTGCGTCCACAGGCGGCATTCACGCCTTGTGTGTACTGCTCAAGCATATCCCAACGGAAATCGACCTCCCGATCCTTGTCACCCAGCACCTGCCGGATTCGTTTCTCGATGTCTTCGCGCGCCAACTCGAACTGGCCAGCGGCCGCCCGGCCGTCGTCGTCGAGCAGAGCGAAGCCATCGAGCCAGGGCGTATCCATATCGCTCCCGGAGGATTTCATCTGGTAGTCCGCAACCGGGGTGAACAGCTCATCGCCCAGACCGCATCGGGTACGGTCGACAGCGGCTGTTTGCCATCAGTTGACCCGATGTTCTCCAGCATGGCCGCATGCGTCGGACCGGGTGCCCTGGGCGTCGTCCTTTCCGGCATGGGCCGCGACGGCACGAAAGGCGCTCGCGAACTCGTAGGAAGAGGCGGTCTCCTGCTGGCGCAGGATGAAGAAAGCTCCGCTGTATGGGGCATGCCCGGCTCGGTTGCCACGGCAGGCCTGGCATCGGCAATCCTTCCGCCAGCCGAACTCGCCGCGAAAATCACGACCTTGGCCAGAGTTGCCACATGGAAGTAAGCGATATTTCCCACCGTATCATCGCCGACCTGCTTCGGGAACGAACCGGACAGCAGATCACGGAAGGACGCCGGTGGCGTATCGGAACGGCATTGGGCAGCCTGTTTCGCGAATATGGTATCAGCAATGTCGACCAGCTCGTATGCCTGCTGGCCAATCCGGATATGGACGATCTGGCCGACAAAGTGGTCGAAGCACTGCTGAACAACGAAACCTACTTTTTTCGCGACCGGCAATTGTTCGAACGCATATCCACCACAGTATTGCCCGATCTGGCGCTTCGGCGAGCGAGCGGGAAGCGTCTGTCGATCTGGTCGGCAGGTTGCTCGACAGGGCAGGAAACGCTGTCGCTTGCCATGCTGTTCGCGTCAGCGCCGGAATCATGGCACGATTGGACGATAGATATCCTCGGCACCGACGTATCCGGTCAGGCGATCGATACGGCCAGACGAGGAGTCTATTCACAATTCGAGGTTCAGCGCGGCCTGGGTGTCGATCAGATGCTGAGCTATTTCTCGGAAACGGAGGCAGGCTGGAAACCCAAGCCGGGACTGTTGCGTCCACTCCGCTTCCGGCAACACAATGTGCTCGACCCGCTCGACCATGAAGAACAGTTCGATCTCGTCCTGTGCCGCAATGTGATGCTCTATTTCGACCAGGCCAACAAGCAGCAGGCGTTCGCGCGCCTCTCCGACGTGCTAGCCGAAGATGGCTGGCTGATGCTGGGCGCAGGCGAGACAGCAGTCGGCAGGACGCGGGAATTCGCGCCTGCTTCGCAGGTCAGCGGCGGCCTGTATCGGAGAAAGCAACGCAATGACGGCGCAAATCGCAACTCCTGCAGATCATCGACAGTTGCTTCGGCACAGTAAATTTCGACTTAACGCTTCTTTAGCCTCAACGGTTTAAAACCGTGCGCGTATGCGCAGTTGGGGCGAGGGAATGGAATTCAACCTATTGGGGATGCGGCTCGGGCCGCGAGCGCTGATCTGGGTGGCGTTACTGGCGTTTACGGCAGCCTTTATCCTCATCACTGCCCTGCTCGTCGCCAGCAATCTTCTCAACTTTACCGCAACGCTCCCCCTGACATTGACCGGTGTCGGTATTTACGCTGCAGCGATCGCGATCTTTGCAAGGATAGGGTTTGGTAGCATAGCCAGACTCGAACACCTGGCTCTGACGGACAGCCTGAGCAAGCTGCCCAACCGCCGCGCACTTCACCTCCAAATACGCGAGACCGCCTCTCCCGAAGACGAAGTCGCGGTCGCCCTGATCGATCTCGACGGGTTCAAGATGGTCAACGATGTCTACGGCCATGCGATCGGTGATCAGTTGATCAAGGAAATCGCACGAATTCTGAAAGAGATCTGCACCGACGAGGCAACCGCCTACCGGCTGGGCGGCGACGAATTCGCGATCACCATGATAGGGCCTCTGGCGGCTACTCTTCTCGAAGGAATCAGTCGCAGATTCCTCGAGCGGCTCGCCCAACCGATCGCTATCGAAGATCGACGTATCGCCATCGGTGCAAGTATCGGGTTGTCACGTGGCAAACCGGAAGGCGGACAATCTTCCTCGGAACTGCTTCGCCGCGCAGATGTCGCGATGTATGTCTCCAAACGCGGCGGGAAAATGCGCTGCACGGCTTTCAAGGCCGATTTCGATCGCGATCTCGAGGCGGTCCGTGATCTCGACGAAGAAATGCGTGTGGCATTGGCGAACGGACAATTCCGCGTTCACTATCAGCCCTTGGTCGATGCGAACGACGGCACGATCGTTGCGGTCGAATCGCTCATCCGGTGGGAACGCCCCGGTGGCAGGAATATCGGCCCGAACGTCTTCATCCCCGTCGCCGAAGAAACCGGCCTGATCAACGCAATCGGCCTGTGGGTACTGAGGCAAGCCTGCAACGATGCACTGAGCTGGAACGGGATCAAGCTATCGGTCAACATTTCCGCTGCCCAGTTGCGCAATCCCGAATTTCCCATCCAGCTCGGTCAGATCATGGAGGAAACCGGCTTCCCTCCCGAACTGCTGGAACTCGAAATCACCGAAACCAGCCTGGTACTCGACCCCGCAGTGGCCGAGCGCAGCCTTGAAGTCATCCGCAGTTTCGGCGTCAATGTTGCGCTCGACGATTTTGGTACCGGCTATGCTTCAATCGGTTTCCTGCGCCAATTCCGCTTCGAAAAACTCAAACTCGATCGATCGCTGGTAATCGATTCCACCGAAGACGAAAGCTCGCGCGCGATGATGTTATCGAGCATTTCGATGGCGCGCGCGCTGGGCATGAATGTCACCGCCGAAGGGGTGGAAACAGAAGACCAAGCCGACATGGTTCGCTCCGCCGGCTGCGACCAGATTCAGGGCTGGCTCTATTACCGGCCCATGCCGGCAGCGGAAATCGAACAGCATCTTTCTCCATCGCAAGCCCCGGCAATCAAGTCCGATATCAGGAGGCGGGCATGAACACCGTCAGCGACTTCGAAGTCGAAAACACACCTGCGGAACCGGTCGACGATCGATCCTCCGAAAACCCGCTGATCGACTGGTTCAGCCGCAGGTCGAGCAATCAGAAAATCCTGCTGACCGTCGGCATACCCTTTGCCGTCCTGCTTGCCGCTTGCGGGATCGCATGGTGGGCCTTGCTCGCGATCGGCCGGGAAGCGGCCGGCAATAGCGCGATCCTGGAAATCGCCGCCAGTGCCCGTTTCTCGATTGCGGCAGTGGCCATGACCGGCATCGTTTCGACTCTGGCGATCGGTTACATCATCCAGCAGGACGTCGTGCAAAAACTGCATGCCCTGCGCGATCTCATGCATCGTCTGACGAAAGGCGATAGCGCATTCATCACGCCTTACCGCGACCGGCCGGACGAATATGGCCAGATGGCGGCTTCGATCGAGATATTCCGTCGCGCAGCCCTTCATATGAACGAACTGCGGGAGAGGGATATCGCCGCTCAGACGGAAAAGGAACTTGCTCGCGAGCAACGCAACGCCGAACTGCGTGAACTGGCTGAGCGGTTCGAACTGACAGTTGCCGATGTCGTCGGAAGCGTTGCATCCTCCTCAAGCCAGCTCAGAACAACCGCCACTTCCATGAGCGATGTCGCGCAAAGCTCGTCTGAAAAAGCGAACCAGGTAGCCAGCGCAATGAAAGAGGCTTCCTCCGGTGCTACCGCCGCCGCCGCCGCAAGCGACCAATTTGCCATGTCGATCGGTGAAATCAGCCGTCAAGCAGCCAGCTCGGCCGAATTGGCGCGGAAAGCTTCAGCCTCTGCATCCAGTGCCGACAAAACCATTTCGGTACTGTCCAGTTCGGCTGCGGAAATCAGCCAGATCGTAGAGCTGATCCAATCGATCGCCAAGCGTACCAACCTGCTGGCCCTCAACGCTTCGATCGAAGCGGCGCGCGGAGGCGAGGCCGGCCGCGGCTTCGCCGTGGTGGCATCCGAAGTCAAGGAACTGGCCGCGCAGACCAGCCGCGCGACCGAGGATGTGGCCGCGCAAATCCGCACGATGCAGGACAAGACCGGGGCCAGTGTGAAAGCGCTCGAAACCGTCGGCGAACAGATCCAGCAACTCGAAGCAACGGCGATTTCAATCGCTGCGGCGGTCGATCAGCAGTCAGTCGCGGGACAGGATTTGGCTCGCAGTATCGATCTTGCCGCGCGCAGCAGCGACCGGGTCAGCGAGAACATATCGAATGTCAGGGAAACCTCGCTCGCAACCGGATCGGCCGCATCGCAGGTCCTGGCCTCCGCGACGGCACTGGAAGAGCAGGCCGAGGTTCTGCGAGGCCAGGTAGATCAGTTCCTGCATCGGGTCCGAACCGCCTAGCAGCTCGATCCCGAAGTTCCCAACCCGCGATCCGATACGACTGCGGCGGCGGTCAAGACATTCTCACAACCGCTCCATCAGATAGCCCAAGCAGTCTTGCTTCACGATATCGAGGTCGCGTGTGATCATTGCCGGCGTTGCCGGACGCTTGAGGCTGATCCGCCCGTCATCGACATCGAAGAAGAGATCGGTCAGATCATGCCCCTGCTCGTCGATCACGGCAATCGGGCTTCGGGGCGAGCCGGCCCGCGCCAGATAGGCACCCGCCTGCAGATCGACAAAGTTCAACGCTTCCAACCCTTCATCGAGCACGACATCCGCCTCGTCGGGGGCAAAAGCGATGCTGGCATCGGGATCGACGATCATCGAACCAACCGTATGGTACAGCTTGAGCGCATCCTTTGTTGGCGCGGTGTCCGGAAACCGGTCAAGATCAAGCACCCGATCGATGAAATCGAGTGCATGCATGTGTCCGTCGTGGTCGCCGGTCTTGCCACATTCGATGGTGACAGCGGGACAAAAGGCCGAAAAGGCGATCGACTGAGTCGAGGACGGTGTGCGATAATAGACACCAAGCTGGTCGAACATCGCTGCGAGATGAAGGTCGGCCGGGCGAAGTGCGTTGACGCAACCATAATGCGGATTTCTGCCGGAGTTGTTATGGATATCCACGCTTGCGAACGGGTTCTGCTCACGCGCTATCTCGGTCACCTCGCGAACTAGCGCGTGGTACGGGCTTTCTCCGTCGCTCCAAATGCGATTGAAATCCGGCTGGCCGGGCAGGAAGCGCTTGCCCGCGGCAGTCGCCCGGACATTGCCCACGAATATGCTGAGATCGCGCGGCGGGGGGCGATCACGATAGCGTTCTGCCAACATGCGCAGAACATGGAAGCTCGATGTCTCATTACCGTGCAGCAAAAGCGACAGCCACAGTGGCGGGCCGCGATCTCCGGCAAGCGTTATCACGCTCGGATGCGGAAGGCTGTCGAGGATAGCCTCCGGTTCCGAACCGATCAGCGAGGTCGGGATGTGATCGAGCCGGTCGAGCCGGATCGGTGTGTCAGCAAGCATCATGGTCTGTCATAGTGGCCACGTATGGACGGGCTCTCCGGTCACCTGTAGCTCGGCATAGCGTTCCGTCAATGCCTGGAAATTCCGCCCGTTGGCATCGTAGAATCTCCGTTGCCAATTCGTCCCGTTCTGTCTGTTCGCAATACGCGGCTGGAGCACATCATCGAAAAAACGTACCAGGCACGGCTCCTCGACACCTTGTTCGCCCAGCGCCGCACGCGCGGCAGGCAGGAGCTGGTCGAGCAGCAACTCGTCCACTCCGGATTCGGTGCCTGCCCACCGGACACGCGCATCAAGACCGTCGCGCGCGCAGGCGTAGAAATTCGCGCGTGCATCCTCGAAAGGCGTCTCTGTTTCGGGCGGTATTTCAGCGCGGCCCAGAGCAAGCGCAAGACCATAATACAGCGCCAGGTTGGCCACCATGTCAGCCACCGTCGGCCCCGATGGCATGACCCGCTGTTCGATCCGCAAATGCGGTGTCCCGTCCGGTCCGAAATCCAGGATCGGACGGTTCCAGCGCCAGATCGTCCCATTATGCAAGCGGAGATGCGCAAGCGTATCCGTACTCTCAAGCATGGTCGGCAAGATCGCCGGATAGCTGAGGTTTTCCAGGAACAGCTCAAGCATCGATCGACGCAGATAGCTGGTGCCGAGCGTGACTCGCAGGACGCGCCGGCCCGCAGCATCGGGAAAGCCGTGAACCTTGGTCGATTGTTCGAAGGCGGGAATGCGCGTTTCCGCCCATAGCGACTGCCCGTAAAGGAACGGCGAGTTGGCACAGGCCGCGACCAGCGGCGCCGAGGCCAGCACCGACGCGTTGTAGAGACGCGCCGCATCGTCCTGATTGACCTTCAGATGGGCCTGCAGCGATGTGCACGCTGCCTCGAGCATGATGTGGTCACAGCGGTAATCAAGCGTATCCCTGCCCGAAATCGAGATATGCAGCGGCTCGGACTGGCGCGCGGCGAGCAATGACTGATTGAGAGCCTTGTAGCGGTTTCCACCCGACATCCACGCGGGCTGCAGCATCTCGTCGCGAACCGTCGGCAACATGCCGATCGTGAGAGGATGCATGCCGAGCGTCTCGCCGGCACGCCTGCAGCGTTCCCACAGCCTGTCGATATCGGCCGCGATCGAGGAGAAGCAATCGTCAGCGAGCGATCGCGGGTCGGCGTTCAGCTCGAAATTGAATTTCGACAGCTCGGGAACGACCCGCTCGTCATTGGCCGTGGCGATGAACTCGTCGGCATTCGGTGTGGGCAGGCAGTTGCGGTCAATCAGCCAGGCCTCGATTTCGAGACCGACAGTGAATGCGTCCGTTTCCTCGAATGCGCGCTCGTCAAACCAGCGCTTGAGGTGTTTGGTCTCCTCGCGTAGCCGCTTGCGAAAGGCCTGATGATCGGCCTCATCGAACATCGTTTGCCTGATTTCTTCTCCCAATGCCCGGTCGCCTCCGCTGCCCGCGCGGGTATTGCTAGGCCCGCCTGCCGCTATGTTGCATGAAATTCCGGTCTTTGGAACGGGCACTTAGGCCGGAACCGTACAGGGCACGGCCTGCAGGGTAGTTTCGTGCGCCGATAAGTGCGAAGACGCTGACGTGGACCTATCCTCTACCATCCTGATTATCGCAGTGCTAATCGGCTTCGCCGCTTGCCTCTACACCATGGTCGGCCATGGCGGTGCATCGGCCTATCTCGCGATCATGGCGCTGCTAGCGGTTGCGCCCGAGGTGATGCGACCCACGGCGCTGGCGCTCAACCTGGTCGCCGCCGGAATAGCGACCATGCGCTATGTCCATGCAGGCCAGATCAACTGGCGATTGCTGGCCATGTTCGTGATTGCCGCAGCCCCGGCTGCCTATATCGGTGGCGGGATACCGATTTCACCCACCCTCTACCGGCCACTGGTCGGGATCGTCCTGCTTCTGGCAGCGGTAAAACTGTTCTGGTCACCTGCACAATTGGTCATGCGGGAAGCGAGACCGCCTCGAGTCTGGCTCGCCCTGCCCGTCGGCGCTGCATTGGGCTTGCTCGCCGGGTTGACCGGGACCGGCGGCGGGATATTCCTCAGTCCGCTGGTCATCCTGCTCGGCTGGGAGGATACCCGCAAGACATCCGGCATCGCCGCCGCTTTCATCCTGATCAATTCAGCGGCCGGCCTTGCGGGGAACTACACCTCGGTGGGTTCCCTGCCCGACGAACTGCCGATCTATGCCGGGATGGCGGCGGCAGGCGCGATCGCCGGCAGTTGGCTCGGCGCGCGACGGCTCGACAAGACGCGGCTGCTGCAGGGGCTGGGCGTGGTGCTTGCGATCGCCGGAGTAAAGCTGGTCCTGACCTAACCGGTCGCCACAATTGTCATGCAGCGATTTGGCGGATGGGCAACAGATGATTCTGTTGCCCGCCAGCAAGAGGACAGTACATGAAACTTGGCTGGGCCGGATGGCATCGGGCGACCGTTGCCGGAATTCCCGCGGATCATCTTTTCGCTGCCCAAACAGGTGTTTACGCATGGGAAACGGTGGTTGCGGGGGTTGGATTTGAACCAACGACCTTCAGGTTATGAGATTTAAGAACAACAAAATTCCCAACAACCCACAACACTCAACAGTATATATTTCAATATGTTATGCGATTTCACTTGTTGGGAGTTGTTGTCATTTATTGGTATTTTTTAGACCTTACTGTGCCAAAATTGTGCCAAATTTTCTTTGTGTATCTCTCTATAAGAGGTTAGAATGTATCACGAAATTTGAACAACCGGAAAACAAAATAAAATGGCGACCATTCAAAAACGAGAGGGAAAGAACGGGCAAACTTACCGAGTAATGATCCGTATCCACGGTTATCCGCCAGTCCAGCGCACCTTCAAAAGGCTTACCGACGCTAAGGCCTGGGCACAGGAAACAGAGTTGGGAATGCGGCGAGGTGACATTCGTTCAACTGCAAATGAGGCCAAGAAGCGCACGCTTGCCGATGTGATTGAGAAATACAAAGAAGACATCCTTCCGCATAAAGCTGTCTCAAGCCAACGGGTTGAAACGACCTATCTCAATCACTGGAACCGCGAGCTCGGCTCTTATGCGCTTTCCTTCCTGACCCATGAAATCATCAGCAAGAAGATTGCTCAACTCACTCATGCGGGTGATCAACGCTCTCAGCATGAAGATGGCGAGAAGCCATCGAAGCCAAAGTCACGTAAAACAGTGAAGCATTATCGGGACAATTTGGAGATATTGCTCAAGTTTGCCCAGAAGTGGGGCTGGATGGGATCAGCCAATCCAATGGATGGTGTGAACCGGATCACCAAGGCCACCAAAGAGCGGGTTCGCTTCCTGAGTGATGAGGAGCGCAAGGCGCTGCTGGCCGCTTGCAAAGCCAGCCCGAACAAACAGCTCTATCCTGTTGTGGTTTTCGCACTTTCGACCGGCGCTCGAAAGAATGAAATCCTAAAACTGACGCTGCGTGACCTTGACCTTGAACGACAAGTTGCCGTTTTACGGGAAACCAAGAACCGTGAAACCCGCAAGGCCCCTATTGTCAGCTATCTCAAGACCATCTTGGAGGATCATCTCGAATGGAGGGATGACTATCTTGAAGAACGGAAGCTCAAGTCAGAATACCTGTTCCCTCGCAGCGACGGCAAAGGTGCAATCGACATCCGAAAGGCATGGGAGAATGCCCGCGACAAGGCAGGCATCATCGATTTCCGCTTTCACGACCTGCGCCATAGTGCGGCAAGCTATCTGGCGATGAATGGTGCCAGCCAGTTGGAGATCGCTGAAGTGCTCGGCCACAAGACACTTCAGATGGTGAAACGTTACTCCCACCTATCGGAAGATCACACGCGCAGTGTCGTCGAGAAGATGAACGACAAAATCTTCGACATGGCGGAATAGCCGATTGGTCATCCGGTTCATTGTTACTTGGGGACAATTCAGGTAAGCTGCCTGCGTCTGACTTTTTCTAATCTGCGTTTTTTCTTTACCCAGATGGAGAGAAATTTGGTCGATTATTCAGACCTTCGGACAGTGAAGCAGTTAGCCGAGGAGGCGTCATTTGTAACCGAGAGTACGATCCGATGGTGGATTTACCATGCGAACCGCAATGGTTTTGATGCCGTCATGATCAAAATCGGTGGCCGCGTTTACATTGATAAACGCGAGTTCAACAAATGGCTTGAAGGCCAGCGCCTGGCCGCCCCGGACAGCGAAGCTGCCTAACACACAAGTCCATATTTCTTGGACGGGAGCCCTGCCAGCAATGGTGGGGCTCTTTTGGTTTTAAGCCAGATCAAATTAAGCTTGCGTCATACTTATTCAAGCAAGAAGCTCAGTCTCCGATAACTTCCCTTCAACCATCACGAGAATACGCCCAGCCGCTTCGATAGTTTCTTTGCGGTGAGCGATGATGATGCGGGTAATGCCCATCGCAGATATGGCTTCATTAACTGCTTGCTCATGCTCGATGTCGAGATGAGCAGTGCCCTCATCCATCACGAGGATTTTAGGCTGGCGATAGAGCGCACGGGCTAGCAGAACACGCTGCTTTTGCCCGCCCGACAAGGTTGACCCCATATCGCCGACAAGCGTTTCATATTGCATCGGCATTTGCGCAATGTCGTTGTGGATTGAGGCGGCAACCGCAGCGCCGACAACGCGCTCCATATCGACGCTCTCATCGAACAGAGCGATGTTGTCGGCAAGCGTTCCTGCAAACAGGCTGTCCTCTTGCAACACCGCTGCAATCTGGCTGTGGAAGCTCTTGTAGCCGAACCGATTGAGTGGGAGGCCATCGACCAACACCTCTCCGCTTTCAGGCTCAACGAGGCCGAGAAGCAGTTTCACGAGCGTAGACTTACCACCGCCCGATGGGCCTGTGATGGCAACAAACTCACTTTGTTCGACGGTCAGGTTCACGCCATCCAGAACAAGCGGGTCGCTCGGCGCATAGCGATAGAACACATCGCGCAGCTCGATACGGCCTTTCAGCTCTGTCTCGCGGTCGAGACTATCACCAAAGCTCTTGTCCTCGTTCGACAGCGCAATATCGGATAGGCGTTCGAGGTGCAGTCCCAGCATCTTGAATGCGATGGCATTGTCGATGAGAGCCGCCCCCTTGCCGATGAACTGCGTCTTGTAGGCCATGTAGGCGAACACCATGCCCACACTAAATCCGCTACCCTCGATGACGAAGCTGATAGCGAGGTAAATGGTGAGGATGTTCTCCAGCCCGAAGATGAGAGTATTGGCCGTCCCTTGCCAGATGCCGATACGCGCCATACGCACATCGGCATTCACGCTATCGGTCAGCTTTGTCTGCCACAGGGCGTGGCGTAGCGTTTCGCGCCCGAACAGGCGCAGCGTGGTCATGCCGTGAAGCGTCTCGATGAGTGTGGACTGTTCCTTGCCGCCCATGATGATGGAGGCTTCCTCAGCTTCCCGCTCGAAGGAGAACGAGACGGCGCGAACGATGCCGTAAAGCACAAAGGCCACTATCGCGATGGCTGCGAGTAGCGGACTATACCAGAACATCAGCGCGAGCGTCAGAATGGCCATCAACCCATCGACAATCGCTGCAACCGCTCCTTGCGTGAGCATAGTCTGTATCGGACCGATGGACTGGAAGCGTGAAAGGATATCGCCCGTATGACGTTTCTCGAACCAATCGACAGGCAGACGGAACAGACGCCTTGCCACGTTGGAGGCGAGGGTAAAGCCAAGCGTCGTTCCCGCCACCAGCAGCACGAAGGAGCGCAGTAGCGATGCGCCCGCATTGATGAGGGTGAACAGGCCAAACCCGATAGCTAGCACGGCCAGCAAGTCCAAATCTAAGGCAGGGAGCGCATTGTCGATGGCGACCTGCATGTAATAGGGTGAAGCCAGCACATAGGCTTGCAGCACGAGCGTCAGCACAAGGATTTGCGCTATCGCCCGCTTCAACCCTGTCATGCGCCGCCAGAGCTGCGAGAGCTTCAATCGCTCACGGTGTTTGCCGCCTTCAAAATCGTCACTTGGCCGCAATTCGAGCGCAACGCCCGTGAAGTGCTTCGACACTTCCTCCAAAGGCATATTGGTCGAACGGCCATCGGGATTATGGATGAGTGCGTTGTCACCCTTTACGCGTTCAAGCACCACATAGTGGTTCATATCCCAATGCAGGATGCAGGGGGTGTGAAGGTTCTTCAGTTCCTCAAGCGGGAGTTTGACCGCACGGGGCGTTAGCCCAATCTTGTCGGCAAGGCCGATGAGGGAACGTAAGGGCGCACCGCGCAGTGAGGGAGCAAATCGGCGGCGCAGCGTGCCAAGGTCGATATCGAGACCGTGATAATTGGCTACCATTGCCAAAGATGCGAGACCGCATTCGGCAATCTCGGTCTGGCGCACAAGCCGTACCCGCGAGCGGGTGAAGAACCCCAAATCCAGCATGATATCTCCCTACCGCCGTCTTACGGCATAGAGAGGCTCGAACAGCCATTCGAGAAGAGATTGCTTTTCGGTGACGATACGCGCCGAGAGGGTCATACCTGACATCAAGGGTTCGCTGCGACCGAAGGCCGTGACAGCATCCGCATCGAGCTTCACGCGAACGGGATAGACCGCCACGACTGCACCATTCATGTCTTGCTGGCTTAGCGCGCTTTCTGCGACGGTCAGAACTTCGCCTTTGACCGTGCCGAAGCGTTGATAGGGGAAAGCGTCAATTGCAAGACTGACCTCCTGCCCTGCTTCAACAAAGCCGATTGCTGAACTGGGGACGGCAAGTTCGGCTTGCAGCTCTGCTCCTGCGGGGACAATCGTCATGAGCGGAGCTTGCGAATTGGCGGGCTGTCCGATGCGGGCTGTGAGAGCTGTCACCGTGCCCGCAATGGGTGCACGAATAGCATAGGAGCGCGAGCCTGCCGTGCTCGCTGCTTGCTGTCCAACTTGCGCACGAGCGGCGGTGAGATTCGCACCCGTAGCGCGGGCTTGGGCTGCTATCTGCATCGAGGAGCGTTCGGATTCCGCGAGAGCTGCACGTTTGGCCGACAGGCTTTGATTGAGTTGCGAAAGCCCTTGCTGACGGGCGAGCAGGGTT
>JANQPE010000136.1 GCA_028289565.1 Parerythrobacter sp. | reverse complement strand
GGCCATCCGGGCGGAATTCATGCCCCAGAGGGTTGCCGCTCCAATCAACCCGACGAAGGCTATCCCGGCGGCCAGGCCAAGCCCGTCGGACTTGCCCTTGCGCTGAGTGATCGCAGGAAAGGCATTGCGGCTGGCAAGATCTATCACTTCGGCGGATTCGTCGTCGCGCGGATCGGTATCGTTGGCGATACCTTCATTGTCCTTACGGGCTGGCAAGCGCATTGCTAGACGCATCAGTTCATCTCCCCGGCTTGCGCGAGCGAGGCCTGGCTGCTCGCAGTAGTGGGCCGTTCGGGCCCGGTATTGGTCAAGGTTGCACTCTCGCGGCCCGAGCGCAGGATGATTTCACGCGGTACGCCATCGACCACTATGGTATCGCCGCGGACCGTGAAGTTGACCGGCCCTTCGATACCCTTGTGGTTCTTGATCAATATTGCGGGCACGGCACGGCCGGACGGCCAGGTGAGAAAGGTGGCATTACCATCGTCATAGGTATGCGCGGGCAGCAGCACGGTATCCCCCTTGCCCGACCAGGCGAAATTGAGTGCTGCGGGGTCGACCACCGCATAGGGATCGGTCGCCGCGGCGATTTCGACTGCATTGGGCTCGCCAGCGAGCAGCGGCTGCTCGGCTTCGGGTTCTTCCGGATAGATGAATTTGAGTACGTAAAGCGGCTTTGCCCGCGGGCTGGCGACCAGGTCGAACAGATAGGTCCGGCGGTTGGTCACCACCGTCATATTGGTGCTTGCCGTCGGTGAAAGCGGCTTCACGAACAACAGGTTGGCACGCTTGTTGGGCGTCACCTGCCAGGCACTTGAATCACCGATCGCGACATTTTCGATCGCTTCCTCCTCACCGAACCGGATCGTGGCCTGCACCTTGGTCTTGCCTTCGATACGCACGACTTCCGCCGGATCGTATAGCCGTTCCACAAGTCGCGGATCGTCCGCGAGGGCGGGGGTCGCCAGCAGCGACAGGGCGAACGCTGGAAACAACGCGCGGTTCATTTCATTTTCTCCGTGCGGGTGTTGGGTGCGCGAAAGCGGTTTCCGATACCGCGGGTACGCGAAGCGGACGGGGCAAGCGGTTGCATGCGCCCTGTTACCGGAGACGTTGCCAGCACGCGTGTTCCGCGACCCGTCCGCGAAGCTTGCACCGCCCCGGTATCGTCCGCAGCCGTCGTAACGGCGGCTGCGGAGACGGGTATGTTTCGCCGTGATTCCTGGCTCGGAGCCTGTTGCTGCTGCGTTGTCACGAGAGCCTGCTCCAGACTCGATCTGCCAAACCCGACCTTGGCATCGACCCCGCCCAAACCTTTCTCGGGCACCAGACCGAAGACCCGCCATCCGGCAACCATCGTCCCGGCAATCTTGATCGTCATCATCATCAGGGCGACCTGCACCGCGCCGATCATGAAAAATGCCATCGCCGCCTGCGCATCGACTTGCGCCGGACTGACCGTCAGGCGGGCCAGAACGGGGACGGCCAGTTCGAGCATGATACTGCCGCCGAGTACTGCGAACAGAGGAGTGAGCGCCAGCATCACCACGCCCTTGAGCCACCCGGTGAACATGCCGCGTGTGCCGTTGAACAGTGCCATCACCACGAAAATCGGCCCCAGCGCGACCAGCACGGCCAAGCCGATCCGCGCGGTCACCAGCAAACCCACCGTCCCCAGCAGGAGCAGCATGGCGCCAAACCACAGCATTCCTTCGGGCGAAAAGGCACCGATATCGGTTTGCGTCCTGGTCGCTTCCTGCACGGCAAGGAACACGATATCGATCTTATGGGCGAACGTGGCCGTGGCCGAACCCTCGCTCCCGGTCAGTACACTCGCCAGCCAGTCGGGAGCACTGATGGCAAGATTCCACACGACGCCCTGATATGCCACCCAACTCGTCGCAAAGGTTAGCACGAGGCCTAGTGTGATGATTTTCGGCATAAGCGCGCGAACGCTGATATTGGATCGTCCCAGAAGCAGGCTGACCGCAAACAGCGCGATGAAGATCGTCAGCAGGATCGTCAGCGCCGGGCCGAGCGCCCCGCCGGGCGCGAACAGTCGGCCGAATGCCTGGGCGGTAATCTCGTTCGCGGTACAATCGACTGCGCGCAGCGCCGCCGCCACGCCATTGCCAATCTCGGCCACGGCTGCCTGGCAGTTCGCACTCATTCGGCGGCGTTGCGGAAGGGTATTTCGCCCTTCTCGGCCTCGTCATTGGCCACTTCCGGCCAGCCATGGCCAGTCAGCGCAGGATACCATTCGGCCGGTTCGTCACCCACGGCCGCACGCAACAGATCGAGCCGGCGGACCGACGCTTCGCGACCCGACAGGATAGTCAGCACTTCGGGTGCGCCTGACAGGTCGAGACGGACTACGACGCTGGCATCGGGCTGACGAACCAGGAAGCAACGGCTGTGGGCCGGGAGCGACCGGATGACCGAAAATTCATGCTTCGTCAGACCGAATCCGTCGCAATAATCTTCTGACCGCGCGCGCGAATTGGGCATGAACACCATCGTCGCGGTCTGTTCGACCAGTGCGGTGGAAATGCGGCTTTCCAGCGCATCGCGGGCGGACTGCGTCGCGAAACCGACCAGCGCATTGCGTTTCCGCAAGGTCTTGAGCCAGTCGCGGATCCGCGCCGCGAAGACTTCGTCGTCGAGTGCCTTCCAGCCCTCGTCGATCAGGATCATCGTCGGCTGCCCGTCGAGGCGTTCGTCGATGCGGTGGAACAGGTACATCATCACCGGCGTACGCAATTTCGGGTTTTCGAGCAGCGCGGTCATATCGAACCCGAGCACGCGATTGGTCAGGTCTAGCCGATCTTGCTCATTGTCGAACAGCCAGCCGTTCTCGCCATCCTTGATCCACGCCGAAAGCCGGTCGGCCAGGTCGCCCGCCTCCGGGCGGCGCGTACCCGACAGCAACTCCTTGAAATGCCGCAGGCGACGCAACGAGGCATCGTTACCATAGGCTGCATCGACCGCCTGCGCGATCGTTGCCAGTTCTTCCGGCCCCTCGGCCTTGAGCAGCACGCCGAGCCAGTCACGCAGGAAAGCGCGGTTTGCCGGGCTGTCGGGCAATGCGAGCGGGTTGAACCCGGTCGGTTCGCCAGCGCTGATCCGGTCGTAGCGCCCACCGATACCACGCACGAACAGCTCGGCTCCGCGATCCTTGTCGAACAGAATGGTGCGCGGCCTGAACTTCTGCGCCTGCCCGGCAAGGAAATTCATCGCCACCGTCTTGCCCGACCCGCTCGGCCCGATGACCGAGAAATTACCCAGGTCGCCATGGTGGAAGTTGAAGAAGAACGGTGTCGAACTGGTTGTCTGGAGCAGCGTCACTGCCTCACCCCAGTGATTGCCCTCGGCCTGCCCGAGCGCGAAACCGTGAAGCGAACCGAAGCTCGCCATATTGGCCGAGGAAATCATCGCCCGGCGCACGATATAGTGCTCATTGCCCGGGAACTGCGCCCAGAAAGCCGGCTCGAGATTGGTGTCTTCGCGGACGGCGATCGCACCGGTATCGGCCAGGGCGGCACCGCAGGCAGCGGTCGCTTCGTCGAGTAGTGGCAGATCGTGCTCGCGCACAAGCACGCTCAGGTGATGATCGCCGAAACCGACCGCGCCATTGCCCAGTGCATCGCGCGCAGCAAGCATGTCGGAGCGTTCGGCCCGCGCCTCCTCGTCAGCCGAACGCAAGCGGCGCAATGCCAGATCCATCCGCTCGCGCGCGGTCGTCCGCTCCGCCGGGGCATAGCTTTCCGAAACGACCATTTCGTATGGCAACCGCAACAGCGCATCGAGGAAGCCGGGTGACGTTGCATCGGGATAATCCTTGAGACTGAGGATCGCAGCGAAATCCGGTTCCCCCGAGCCACGCAATTCCATTGCATCGAGGCCGAAACTGGCCCGGCGATAGGGCAGCATCTGGCCGATATCGGCATCATCCGACGGACGGCGCACGGGCCGCATCTCGCCATTATAGAGCGCGCTGAGCAGTTCGAGCAGTTCGCTGTTGGTCCCGCCGCTGGATCCTTCATATTCGCCCAATATCGCCGCGCCGTATGATTGGAGCGATGCGACCAGGCCGGTCGCCGCCGCCTTGAGCGAGCGGATATCCTTCGGATCGGCCTCGATCTCGTTCCGACCCCTGCGTTGCCACAGCTTCGCCAGCTTCTCCGCCAGGCCTGCCTTGCCCCGCGCCGGGCGGCGGATCAGAGTGACGAACTGGTCATTGATGAACAGCGAACCGCCTGCCAGTCTTTCCTTCCATCTGGCATCGATATGGCGGCTGAGCGGGTCGGGAAACTCGGCATCCAGCTCCACCTCCACTCTGCGGCGGATGACATGATGGTACATCACGAAACGCGCATCGAGTGTCGAACGCAGCATCACCTCGCGAGTGGCGGCATGGGCGTTGAGCGCTTCGCTGTCTTCGGTTTCGAACAGCAGTCCCGGAACCTGGATCGCCGTCATCACCGAACCGTCGCGCAGCATGATCGTGCTTTCGTCGAGCAGGCCGGCATAGGGCAGCCGGTCGCCGGCGCGGGCTTCCTTCGCGCTCCAGGCGGCTGCTCCGATCCATTTGCTCATTTCGGCGACCCTCCTAAAGGTCGTAGGCACCTGAAATCAGGTTAAAAATCACGCGGCATAGCTGTTGCAGCCCCACCGCTTCCAATTCTTCACTCGCGGGCATTTCGAGACTTTCGTGATCCACAGATCGAAAATCCGCGGCTCTCGCAAGCAGGCGAAATAACCGATCGCGTGCATGATGAAAGGCACGGGGATGATCCACATGCTCTTGAAAATCAGAAAGGCTTCGGTGGTGATCAGGAAGTTCAGGATGAAGTAGTTATATGTCACCCCCGCAAACATCTGCGGCCGGGTAAGCGAGCGATGGACGGGATGGCGGACGAGTTGTTCCATCGCGGGTCAGCCTCCGGCCGCCCCCTGAATACCGGCAACGATCGTTCCCGCTCCGAAGAGAATGAACACACCTATGATCACCGTCGCACCGAAACGCCAGTTGAGGCGCCCCGTTAGCATCATGAAGCCAACGGCGGCCACAGCCATGACCGCGACGGCAGTAGCGACGTTGCCAAGCAAGGTTCCCTGCAGCCAACCGAGTGCGGCGACGATCGGACCGGAGCCCTGCGGATCGGAAGCCTGCTGTGCCTGGGCGGCAGTGGGGAGGAGCAATGCGGCCACGGAAGCCAGGCGAGAAAATGAACGCATGTAATCAGCTACCTTCACGCGAATGGTTGGACAGACGACCCATGATCGCCGCGACATAATTCTGGGTCTCGCGAATCCGCGGGATTCCGCCGGCACGCATGACCCGGCCAGGACCGGCATTATAGGCGGCAAGCGCCTTCTCCAAATCTCCGTCGAACGTATCGAGCTGTTCGCGCAAATACCGCGCACCGCCTTCGAGATTGGCATATGGATCGTTCGGATCGACGCCGAGATAGCGGGCCGTACCCGGCATTAATTGAGCCAAGCCGCGCGCGCCGACCGGAGACACAGCATCGGAACGCCAGCGGCTCTCCTGCCACACCAGCGCCTCGATGAGTGCCGGGCTCAGATCGAACCGGACGGAAAGCTCGCGCACCTTTTCGGCGTAAACGGCAGGAACCAGCGAAGCATGGTGATCGGCACGAGCAACAGCATGCAGGGGTACGATTTCTTCCGGCATGATCGCGGTAGGCGCGGCCACACGCATGTCGGCCCGGTCGCCGGTTACCCAGCGCGCGCCATTTTCTCCGATTTCCATCACATCCGCGGACAACGGTGCGGAAACAAGAGCCATGCCCGCCAACAGGGCAAGCCGACTCGCACGCAAGAGAATCATCAGAGCCCTCCTCAGAACCCCAAGCGTACAGTACATGACAGACCGGTGACAGCAAGTTGAACACCGAATCTTCGTCCATGAATCGCCCGGAATCGGGCAAGGAAGCAATCGTTTCGCCTTCCACACAAGCGGATGGCACCGCCCAGCCGCACGGAATTAAACCGCACCGCCGATCACCTGATCACATTGTAATGTGATTTAATGCTTGTTGTTAAACATTCAGATGTGTATCAACGCGGCATGACCGAAATGAGCACCCAGTCCATCAAGCTGAAGATCAACGAACTCGTAGCCGACGGCAGCATGTCCCGCGCAGGGATCGCCCGCGCCGCGGGGCTGCATGCCAACACCCTGCGCGATTGTGGCGAGGACGGCTGGAACCCGACCGCCGACACGTTGGAAAAACTCGAAACCTTCATTCGCGCGAATGACGATCGGCCGGTCCTGGCGACGATCGAGGAAATCATCGACGAAGCGCGCAACGGACGCATGTTCGTACTGGTCGACGACGAAGACCGCGAAAACGAGGGCGACCTGGTGATACCGGCGCAGATGGCAACACCGGCCGCGATCAATTTCATGGCCACGCACGGCAAGGGACTGATCTGCCTCTCGCTCGACCGCAAGCGCGTGGAATATCTTGGCCTTGAGCCGATGAGCCGCGACAATCGCGAATCGATGCAAACCGCGTTCACCGTCTCGATCGAAGCACGCGAGGGTGTGACGACGGGCATTTCGGCCACCGACCGCGCGCGTACCGTGTCCGTCGCCATCGATGCCAGGAAAGGCCCGGAGGACATTGTCAGCCCGGGCCATGTGTTCCCGCTGGTCGCGCGCGACGGGGGCGTGCTGGTGCGTGCCGGACATACCGAGGCCGCGGTGGACATTTCCCGGCTGGCCGGCCTCAATCCCTCGGGCGTGATCTGCGAGGTCATGAACGAAGACGGCTCGATGTCGCGGATGGACGATCTCATCGCCTTTGCACGCCGCCACGAGCTCAAGATCGGCACTATCCGCGATTTGATTGCCTACCGCCTGCGTCACGATCATCTGGTCGAACAGGTCAGCGAAAGCAGCCTCGCCTCCGATTATGGCGGTGAATGGCGTGCGATGACTTATCGCAGCAAGGTCTCCGGCGCGACGCATGTGGTGCTGCAGAAAGGGCATGTCGACCCAAAGGAACCAACGCTAGTGCGGATGCATGCCATTTCGATCTTCGACGACGTGCTGGGGCAATCGGGTACGAAAAAGCGTCAATTGCAACGTTCGATGACTGCAATCGGCGAGCGCGGGGCGGGACTGATCGTGGTCATCATGCCCGACCGTCCGGAGAAACTGCAGGCCGAGATCGGCCGCCATCCGCCGGGCGAGGGCGAACTGCGCGATTACGGCATCGGTGCCCAGATCCTGGTCGATCGCGAAGTGACCGAAATGGTCCTGCTGACCGATAGTGAACGGACGGTAGTGGGTCTCGAGGGGTATGGCCTGAAGGTCGTGGGACGCGAACCGATTCCCGCCTGACCGCCACCCCGGCCTCAATCCGGGATGGCGACAGAGCCGTCACATCGAGCGTGCGATCAGCATTTTCATGATTTCGTTCGAACCGCCGAAAATCCGGGTGACCCGGCTATCGCGATACATCTTCGCGATCGGGTATTCGTTGATATACCCCCAGCCCCCGTGAAGCTGCAGGCACTTGTCGACCACTTCACCCTGCAGTTCGGTCAGCCAGTATTTGGCCATCGATGCGGTGGTGACATCAAGTTCGTCTCTGAGCAGCTTGGCGATGCAGTCGTTGAGAAACACCTTGGCTGCCGTCCCGCGCGCCTTGAGGTCGGCAAGCGTGAACTGGGTGTTCTGGAAATCCCAGATCGTCTTGCCGAACGCTTTGCGCTGCTTGACGTATTCGACAGTGCTGTCGAGCGCGCTTTCGATGGTCTTCATCGCTCCGACCGCGATCACCAGCCGCTCCTGCGGCAGTTCGCTCATCAACTGATAGAAACCGCGCCCTTCCTCGCCGCCGAGCATATTGTCGCCCGGCACGAATACATCGTCGAAAAACAGCTCCGACGTATCGGCGGCATCCATCCCGATCTTGTCGAGCTTCTTGCCGCGGCGAAACCCGTCCGCCTCGTCGGTTTCGAGACACATCAGCGAAATGCCCCTGGCCCCCTCCTTCGGGTCCGTCTTGGCGACGACGACAACGAAATTCGCAAGCTGGCCGCTGGAAATGAAGGTCTTGGCTCCGTTGAGCCGGTACCCGTTCCCGTCCTTGACCGCAGTGGTCGCGACATTCTGCAAATCCGAACCCACGCCCGGCTCGGTCATTGCAATGGCCGATATCAATTCGCCGGAGACCAGCCTGGGCAGCCAGCGTTTCTTCTGTTCCTCGGTGCCGTGGCGCACGATGTAAGGCAGGATGATCACGTTGTGCAGGCTCGAGGCGAAACCGTCGACACCCTTTTCCGCCTGCTGGTCGAGCACCACCAGGTCGTGCCGGAAATCACCGCCATGGCCACCATATTCTTCCGGCACGGTCATGCCGAGCAGGCCTGCCTCGCCGGCTTCGTTCCAGAATTCGCGCTCGACCTGGCCGTCCTCGCACCATTTATCGACTCGTTTCGGCGGAGCCTTCTGCTCGAAGAACTTGCCCACCGCATCGGCAAAGACCGCGATTTCCTCGTCTTCCATGAATTCGGGTTGGGGTACGTCGATGACGGGCATGTTCTGTCCTTTCGTCAAATTTCCTCAGGCCACCGTTCCCGCATCACGCAAGGCAGCGCGTCCGGCTTCGTCGATGCCGAGCGATTCCAGGATCGCATCGGTATCGTCGCCGGGAAGCGGAGCCGGGCCAGGGCTGGATGCAGGCGTGTCGCTGAAGCGCGGGGCCGGTGCGGGCTGTTTGTCACCGTCCACCTGGACGAAGGTTGCGCGCGCCACGTTGTGCGGATGCCGTGCGGCCTCGCTCATGGTCAGCACCGGGGCGAAACAAACGTCGGTATGCTCCATGACGGCACACCACTCGTCGCGCGTTTTCGATCTGAACACCCTGGCCAGCCTGGCTTTGAGGTCGGGCCAGGCCGTACGGTCGTGCTGCGCATCGAGAGCCGGGTCATCCTCCAGCCCGGCCAACCTCCGCAGCTCGGCATAGAATTGGGGTTC
>JANQPE010000120.1 GCA_028289565.1 Parerythrobacter sp. | reverse complement strand
CTTCTTGTCAGCCGGTTTCTCGGGACGAAGCTCGGCCGGATTGGAAGGGTCGAAAAAACCGGCTGGCTTGGGCAGGCTGGCAACCTTGCGCAGGTTGAGAATCGCCTCGCCTGCATCGGTAAAGCCGGCTTTCAGCGTCGCACGCGGATCGCTCGACAGGCTGGCGAGGATCGCATTCATGCGCTCGATCTCGTCCTCCTGGTCGGTTTTCACATCATCGACGAATTCCTTCATCACCGGGTCGTAAGCCGTGCCACGCTGGTCGAGCAATTCGTCCACCATGTCGACCGCGCCCTGATGATGCGCGACCATCAGTTCGAGGAACAGCCGGTCGAACGCAACCCCGCGCGCCGCGGCGAGACGCACCATGTCCTCGGGACTCGCCATTCCCATCATCGTGTGATGCGCATGGCCCATTCCGGCCATCGTCACCGGCTCGCTCCGGTCGGCCAGCCAGCCGCGCATGAAATTCATCTCGTCCGCCTGGCTCGCGTCGATCCGTCCGGCAAGCGCGACGATTTCCTCGCGATTGGTCCGCTCGGCAACCAGCGCGGACATGTCGACCGCCTGCTGGTGGTGGACGATCATGCCTTGCATGAATCCGACATCGGCCGGAGCGTATGCGAGGCGTGCCAACCGGGTCGCCTGCTCCGCCGTCAAGGCCCTGGGATCCGTGCCCGGTGCGCCGGGCTGCACAATCGGGGTTTCGCCGGTCGCCAATGCCGCGGCGGAAGCAAGCACGCTCGTCGCGAACAACAAGCGGGCACAGGATCGGAACTGCTGAACTGTCATTGCGGTGGCTCCCCTATTCGAATGGCCAATGCGCAATGGGCCTCAAGCCCGCGCATGAGTCAAGCCGCCCTCGACAGAACGATACGGTATGAGCGACCTTGGCGTGTCGGCACGAATATGGCTAGATGCGTGACGATGCCCGTCCCTGTCATTTCGATCTTCGCTCGCTGGCCCGAACCCGGGCAAGCCAAGACCCGGTTGATCCCCCATTTCGGCCCCGATGGCGCAGCCGCGATCTATCGCAAACTGCTGACGCACACGGTCGAAGTCGCACGAGCCAGCGGCATCCCGTTCGAATTGCGCGTGACCGGAGCCGCACCGCACGCCTTTCATGAGTGGTTCGGAGGCGACCTGGACATAAAGGACCAAGGCGATGGTGACCTGACAGCCAGGCTCTCACGCGTGCCGGCCCCGACGATCGTCATCGGCAGCGACGCGCCCGGACTGACCGCCGCCATGTTGCGGACGGCATGCGATATGCTGGACACCCATCCGGCAGTTATCGGTCCGGCACATGATGGCGGCTATTACCTGCTCGGCTATCGCGAGGATGCCGCTTTCGCCTTTGCCGACATGCCCTGGAGTACCGAAGCAGTCTTCGACGAGACGGTCCGGCGCTTTGCCGCGCGCGGGATCGAACCGTTCCGCCTGCCTGCCCTTGGCGACATCGATACTGCTTCCGATCTCGAAAACTGGCCCGGCTTCCTGCCATGAGTATGGAACGGCCCCATGTCGCCATCATCATCCCGGTGCTCGACGAGGAGAAGGCCTTGCCGGAACTCATCGAAAGGCTCGGGCTGTTGGACCCGCGCCCGGCGGAAGTGGTGGTAGTCGATGGCGGCAGCACGGATGATACCTGCCGACTGGTTCGCGAGGCAGGCTATCGCCTGCTCGAAACCGGGTCAGGCCGCGCGCTCCAGATCAATGCGGGCATCAAGGCGGCAAGCGCCCCGCTGGCATGTGTCCTGCACGCCGATACCACCCCTCCCGTCGACATGGTAACAGTGATCGGGGAGACGCTGGCCGATGAAGGAATTGCCCTCGCCAGCTTCACCCCGCTGATCAGAGGGCCGGACAAGACCCGCTGGTTCACAACGTTCCACAACTGGATCAAGACCTGGTACGCCCCGCTGATCACCCGCCCACACCTGTTCCTGCGCGGGGTGCGGCTGCTGTTCGGCGATCATGCGATGTTCTTCCGCCGCACGCAGTTCCTGGCGATCGGCGGCTGCACGCCGGGCGATATGGTGATGGAAGAGGCGGATTTGTGCATCAAATTCGCCCGGCTGGGGAAGATTCGCATGGTGCCGCGCTGGATCGAAACCTCCGACCGGCGGATTACCGCTTGGGGTCCGCTCAGGGCGAACTGGATCTATTTCAAGATCGGCATCCTGTGGGCGCTCGGCGCGCGCTCCAGGCTGGCTAGGCACTATCCGCATATTCGCTAGCCGGAAGAAAACCGGCAGCGATACAATAGTCGATCAGGCGCGCGATATAGGCCTCACCAGTCTCGGGGCAGCGCTGTCCCGAAACCGCGCTGAACTGCGTATCGTCGAAATGCGGATCGCGCTGGAAATAGCTCGCGTAAAGGCCCGCCACCCGGCGGAACAGGCGCCGTTCGAGCGCCGGTAGCCGTACAGGGTCGAATGCTTCCGGCGGGACCAGTTCGGGTTCGTGAAAATGCGGGTAGGCCCCTATCGCTGCGGCGAACCGCCCGACCGGGAGCCGCTGCCCCGAAACAAGATGGAACGTACCGCCCGCTGCTTCATCCATTCGGTTTGCCAGTGCGGCGATACCCGCCGCGACATAGTCGATGGGTACGAAATCGAGCGTCGCGTCCGCACGCGCAGGCATATGCCGCACCCGGCCTTCCGCGATCAGCTTGAACGCGGCATAGGTCGTATCGAACTGCCGGATCGCACCGTCGCCATGCGCGCCCACGACGATCGAAGGACGCACGATCGCCCAGAACAAACCGCTATCCCTGACGAGGCGTTCCCCTGCTGCCTTGCTTGCCTCGTAACCATTGGCGAAAGCGCCTGTCGGAAGCGGATCGTCCTCGGCAATCGGTCCATCGCGCGTGCCGCACACATAAGCCGTGCTGATATGAAGGACGCCCATGTCGCCCGCTCCGGCCAATTCCAGCGCGTTGGCGACCCCGGCCACATTGACTGCCCGATAATCTTCCTCATCGAGATCGAAGCGAACCGTTGCCGCGCAATGGATCAGCAAGTCGTGAGAAGCAGCGATTTCGGCGAACGTCTCTGCATTCCAGCCGAACCGATCGGCGGATACATCACCCCTGATCACCTGCGCGACCGGTACCAGCGAACCGTCATTGGCCCGCACCTCCGGATTGCGATGGACGAGCGCCGTCACACGATGCCCCGTCGCGACAAGTCGCGCGCAGACTTCGCCGCCGACCAGGCCGGCGGCACCGGTGACGAGTATGTTCAGCAACAGGCTGCCGGTGCGGTGGGCGTTCCGGTCGGGCCATCTTCGAACGGGATGGCAACGCCGCAATCGGGAAACACGCCGTAATGGGTCGAGAAATCACCGAAGAAATCGAAATGTTCGGCAAAACGAGTGTCGGCCAGCATCTTCCAGCTATTGCCGCAGATTCGGAACATCCGGCCTGCCTCGATGTGGTGGTGATCGTCGAGTTCGAACACGCGTTCCTGCCCGCGCACCGTACCCCTGTAACAAACGGCCTGCCCGTAATCCTCACACTGCATTTCGAGATCGGTGAGCTTGAACAGGCGGAATGTTGCCGAATAAAAATCGATCCCGTCGAGCTTGGCCGCCGTTTCGGGATCGCCAATACCCAGCGGGCGGCTGGCGACAAGCCTCGGATCGAGGAAGCCAGCCTGCTTTGCGTGGTCGAGAAAATCGCCCCAGTAAAGCGCGCCCGACAGGCATTCTCCATGCAAGACCGGGTCGTCTTGTAACGCCTCCGGCACTCGCCGGTCCGAATAGACATCGGAAAAATAGAGCTCACCGCCTTCTTTCAGCAGCCGGTGCACGGCAGCGAACACCGCCTGCTTGTCCTTCACCAGGTTGATGACGCAGTTAGAGACGATCACGTCGTAATGTCCTTGCGGGAGGTCAAGCCGATCCAGTTGCTCGATATCGCCTTCGACGAACGCGACGTTCGACTTGGCATAGCCGAATTTTTCACGGTGCCAATCGAGATGCGCGTTCGCCACCGCCAACTGTTCCGGCGTGGTGTCGACACCTGTCACCGAACCGTGCTCGCCCACGATCTGCGCAAGAACGTAGGCGTCTTGTCCGCTACCCGAACCCAGGTCGAGGATATGCGCGCCTTCGATCGCTTGCGGAGAAACCAGGCCGCAACCGTAATAACGGGCGCGCACCTCTTCATGGACGTTGCGCAACGCCTCCACCACCGCAGGCGGCGGGGCCTCTGCCGTGCAGCAGGCATCGGTTTTCAGATCTTCCGACCCGTGCAGTACTTTGCCGTAATAGTCGCGGCTGTTCTCGATATTCATGTAACGTCCAGTCCCCGGCAGGCGAATGATGTGCCCGTAGCGCTTCGTCGCCGAAGCGTATAGGGTTACATGGGATCGATATGAATTTCACACATGATGTCATCGTTATTGGCGGCGGAGCCGCGGGACTTACAGCCGCAGGGGGCTGCGCGCTGTTCGGCCTTGAAGCCGCACTGATCGAAGGCAACAAGATGGGCGGCGAATGCCTCAACAATGGCTGCGTCCCGTCCAAGGCGATCATCACCGCGGCCAAGCGGGCGCAGGAAGCGCGCGAGGAACAGCGCTACGGAATCACGCTGGCGGCACCGAAAGTCGAATGGGCCGGCGTCCACCGGCACATCCATGACGCGATCGCGCATATCGAACCGCACGATTCGAAAGAGACCTTCGAGGAAATGGGGGTCGAGGTGATCCTCGACCGGGCACGAATCACAGGCAAGCACACTGTCGAAGCCGGTGGGCGCACGCTCTCGGCGCCGCGCATCGTGATAGCGACCGGATCGGAGCCGTTCGTCCCGCCGATCGAAGGGCTGGACGAAGTGCCCTATCTCACCAATGAGAACCTGTTCGACCTGACCGAACAGCCAGAACATCTGGTGATTATCGGTGGCGGGGTGATCGGCATGGAAATGGCGCAAAGCTTCTGCCGGCTCGGCAGCAAGGTGACCGTTATCAATCCCGGCAGGCTGATGGGGCGCGACGACGAGGAATCGGTCCAGGTCGTTGCCGATGTGATGCGCGAGGAAGGCGTGACCTTCGTGAACGGCATGGGGCAGCGGGTCGAGGCGCGCGACGGCACCATCGCAGTACACACCGATGGCGGGGAAACCGTCAACGGCTCGCACCTGCTCATCGCCGTGGGTCGCAAGGCCCGTGTGGAGGGTTACGGTCTGGAAGAACTCGGGATCGAACTGGGCCGCAACGGGATCAAGGTCGATGCCCGCCGGCGCACTTCGGTCAAGTCGATCTACGCAATCGGCGATTGCCGCGAGGGTCCGCGTCTCACCCACGTCTCGGGTTACGAAGGCTCGAACGTCGCACTCGAGATCGTCACCGGCATTCCGGCCAAGGTCGACTGGCGCGCATTGCCATGGTGCACCTATACCGAACCCGAAGTGGCCCAGATCGGCCTGACCGAAGAGGAAGCACGCAATAAATTCGGGGCCAAGGTAACCGTGGTGAAGGAAGGATTCGACCATAACGAACGCGCCATCGCCGAGGATTCAACCAAAGGGCACCTCAAGGTCGTGCTCAAGGGCAAGAAGGTGATCGGCGCGAGCATTTGCGGCAAGAATGCGGGCGAATTGCTGCTGCCCTTCACCCAGTCGATCACCGGCAAGAGCAGCACCTTCGCCTTGGGCAGTGCGATCATCTCCTATCCAACGCGTAGCGAGATTTCCAAAGCCGCCGCATTCAGCGCATGGGAACCAACCGTGTTCGGATCACTGCCGAAAAAATATGCGGCTTTCGTCGCCAAGATGCGCAGGACCTTCAATTGACCGCAATCCGCACGCAAAGCCGTAGCGCGCCAATCGGGCCGTCTCCTTTCAAGGTGGAGGCAGGCGCACTGCCGGCGGAGAAATTTTCCGATCCCGAATGGACGGCGGACGGCGAGCGACGCGCTTCCGTTTCGCTGACCGGGTTCGAAACGCTGTGGTTCAACACCGGCACCCTGTGCAATCTTGCTTGCACAACCTGCTATATCGAAAGCAGCCCGACCAACGATGCGCTGGTCTATATCTCGCACACCGATGTGGCGCGTTTTCTGGAAGAGGCGCAAGACAAGGGTACGCGCGAGATCGGTTTTACCGGCGGCGAACCCTTCATGAATCCCGAATTCCTCACCATGCTCGAAGACACGCTCGAGCGCGGGTTCGAAGCGCTGGTGCTCAGCAATGCGATGAAGCCGATGCGACGACACGAGGCGGCACTGCTCGACCTGAAGCAGCGCTTCGGTGACCGGCTTACCATCCGCGTCAGCCTCGACCACCACACCAGGGAAGGTCACGAGGGCGAGCGCGGTCCGCGCAGTTGGGAGCCGGGGCTGGATGGCCTCAAATGGCTATCGGGCAACGGCTTCTCCATCGCAGTCGCGGGTCGCCTGTTGCCGGGCGAAGGGATGGACGAGGCTCGCAAGGGCTATGCCCGCCTGTTCGCCACCGAAAACATCCTCGTGGACGCGCGCGATCCGATGCGGCTGGTGCTGTTTCCCGAGATGGACGAGACCAGGGATATTTCCGAGATCACGACCGGTTGCTGGTCGATCCTCGGCAAGTCACCGGCGGACATCATGTGCGCGACCAGCCGCATGGTCGTCCACCGCAAGGGCGAGCCTGCTCCGCGCGTCGCGGCGTGCACTCTGATCCCGTATGACAAGGGCTTCGACATGGGCGCGACGCTGGAAGAAGCATCGGGCGAAATCGCCCTCAACCACCCCCATTGCGCACGGTTTTGTGTGCTGGGCGGAGCGAGTTGTTCAGCCTAGTCTTCGCGCCAATCATACGGGCTGTCGCAGTCTGGCCATGGACTAGCCGAACTCACAGCACCCGCCCCGCCACTGCATCGAGCTTTGCCAGCATCGCCGGGTCGCGCGCGTCGGGGGCGGTAATCAGGGCTGCGTCCAGTACGGTGTCGAGCGGACAAGTTTCCCGTTCCTTGGGCAGCGCGGCGACCAGTTCCTCAACCGTCTTGCACGCGAGCACGCCATTGGCGTTCAGTTGTTCGATCACCTCGCTGACTTCGACGAAGGCGGCGTCCTCGCGCCAGCAATCGTAATCGGTGACCATGCCGATCAGTGCATAGGGCATCTCCGCCTCGCGGCAGAGCTTGGCTTCGGGCATCGCGGTCATCCCGATCACGTCGGCACCCCATTGGCGGTAGAGATGGCTTTCGGCCCGGGTCGAGAATTGCGGACCTTCCATCGCGAGGTACGTGCCGCCCTTGGCGATCGCGCCGCCCGCCGCTTCAACCGCCGCCGCGGCGAACCCAGATAATCGCTCGCAGACCGGTTCGGCCATGCTGACATGCGCCACCATGCCGGTACCGAAGAAGCTCGACGGCCGGCCCTTGGTCCAGTCGATGAACTGGTCGACGACGACGAAACACCCCGGCTCGAGATCTTCACGCAGGCTCCCGACAGAGGAAATGGACAGGATGTCGGTGCACCCCGCCCGCTTGAGCGCATCGACATTGGCGCGCGCATTGACTTCGGATGGCGGGATACGGTGCCCCCGCCCATGACGGGGGAGAAAGCGTAGCTGCACATCGTCGAGCCGCCCGCACAGGATCTCGTCGGAGGCTTCGCCGAAAGGCGAGTTCACCCGAATCCACTGCGCATCCTCCAGCGCGTCTATCTGATAGAGGCCGCTGCCCCCGATGATGCCGATGGTCCAGTTGGTCATGAGTCCTCCCTAAACCAGCAAGGCGCGGCTGCAATGGCAAACAACGCCTGGGAACCTTCCGGCAGGGCCTGCCGGCTATCGCAAGCGCAACTATATCGCCGACCGCGCATTGGTAAGAAGCACGCCTCAGGACAAGGAGAACTGCATGAAACTGCCACACAAGGCCCATGTTGCGATCGTCGACGGAGAAATCTTCATCGTCATGCGCAACGAGGGCAGCCCGTTCGAGCCCAGACTGGGCAGGCAACACCGCCCCGATCTCACGGCAACTAATTTCAGCGCGGGCGTAAAACACCAGGACGATATCGGCCAATTGCGCGGGGCTACCGATCTTCACGAACTGGCCCATGGTGCCGCTGCAGCCGAATGGCTCAACGCCAAGGCGATCGCCGGTGAAATTCGCGACTTGCTGGTTATCGCGGACCCTAAAACGCTGGGCGAAATGCGGCGACACTACCATTCCGAACTGCAAAAACGCCTGGTTGACGAAATCGACAAGACCATGACCGGAGAGACCAGCAAGAGGATAGAAACGGCCATCGTTCAAGCATGATTTCGCCCTTTTGGCGAAATCCGCCACACACCGATGATACTAATCGGTCGCTCCAGCGACACTTTTCGTCGCGAAAGCGCTTGTAGGCGAGAATCGATCGCCGTTAAGCTGTTGCAAACCAAGCTGGGAGTATGCGGGGTTAATGAAAAAACTGTTCGATAAGGCATTCGATAAGGCACTGAGGCTGGCTGCTGCGACCGCTATTGTCCTTGCCGCGCATGCGCCCGCCCAGGCCAATGACGGAAATTTCGAAGCCGCATTCGACGCACTGCTCGGAACCGATACCCGCGCACCGCGCGAATTCAATGCGGCCTACGAAACCGGCTTCGAGCGGCAGATCGCCCGGCTCGCCGATGGCGATCAGGGCCGGATCGGGGTCTACGCAATAGATCTCTCCACTGGCCGGGAAATCGGAGTTCTCGCGGACCAACGCTTTCCGATGGCCAGTACCAGCAAGGTTGCAGTCGCCGCTGTTTATCTCGCGGGGGTAGATCAGGGCCGCTGGAGCTTGACGAGCGAATGGCGGCTCCCGCGCCCCGGTGGCAAACATGTCCCCGCATATCGCCTGATCGAACTAATGATCAGCAAGAGTTGCAACGACTGTACCGACGCCCTGCTCTCCGCTGTCGGTGGCCCCGCCGCAGTCAACCGATGGGTACGTAGGGCCGGAATTTCCGGTTTTCAGCTTAACCGCGATATCGCCACGCTGATTCGCGAAGACGGGGAACTGGATCCTGCTTCCAGTATTGACATCCGTGACAGCGCGACACCACGCGCGATGGGCCAGCTCCTCGCGGGAATCTATCAGGACCGCTGGCTAAGCGCGAGTTCGCGCCGGGTCCTGATGAACGCGATGGGCAAGACTACAACGGGCAAGAAGCGGATGCGCTCGGCGCTCCCGATGAGCGCCAGCCTCGCTCACAAGACCGGTACGCTGAGCAGGACGGCTAGTGATATAGGCATCTTCCACACGCCTGATGGTCGAGCCATTGCCGCGGCAATCTACGTAACCGGCCAGAGCCCCTCGCTCAAAGCCGAGAACGGGAGCAGGAACCAGAAGCTGAAAGCACGGAGCCAGCGCGATGCGCGCATCGCCGCGATCACCAGCGCCCTGTACCATGGGTTCGGCGATCGTTCGACCGACCGCCATAATTGGGCGAATGCCGATTACGGCGGCGAATAGGCACTTTTGAAAACACCAGGACCACGAGGTCCAAGACATAAAGAAAGGGCGGCGCCTCTCGGCACCGCCCCTCTTTTTTTTGCAAAGAATGCGAGAGCTTACTGAGCTTCGCCTTCCATGGCATCTTCAGCGCCTTCCATGGCACCTTCAGCGCTTTCCATGGCATCTTCAGCAGCTTCACCGGCAGCTTCGGCAGTCGCATCAGCAGCGCCTTCAACGGCGTCGCCAGCAGCTTCCATGTTGGCTTCAGCGTCGGCCATGGCTGCGTCAGCAGCTTCACCGGTAGCTTCCTGAGTGCCTTCCGAGCAAGCGGCGAGGGACAGGGCAGCGCCGGCAGCAGCGGCAGCAAGAACGATCTTACGCATAGGTTTGGTATCCTTAAACAGCGAGTGTTTGCCACCCGCCCCTGTTCGGGGCGGGCGCGAAGCCCAAGCGAGCGGGCCTCGTGCTGTCTAAATAATGGCGAGATTGTGACGATGCAAGCTTTTTGACACTTTTATGCCGCATTTCGTTTATCCGCCATACAGCCGCGAAAACCGGCTGGCCGTTTTCGGAGACGCTGCTACGACCGGCACATGGCAGACAGGCAGCATCTCTATCTGGTCGACGGCTCGGCCTATATTTTCCGCGCATACCACCGGCTTCCTCCGCTTACCGATCCGGACGGCACGCCGGTCGGCGCCGTCTATGGCTATACCACGATGTTGTGGAAGCTGGCGGACGACCTCGACAGCGCGGACGGACCGACCCATCTGGCGGTGATTCTCGACAAGTCGGGCCGGTCCTTCCGCAACGAGATCTACCCTGAATACAAGGCGAATCGCCCACCCCCGCCCGAGGACCTGGTGCCGCAATTCCCGCTGATTCGCGATGCGACGCGCGCATTCAGCCTGCCCTGCATCGAAGAGGAAGGTCTCGAGGCGGACGATCTGATCGCCAGCTATGCCCGCATGGCCGCGAAGCAGGGCTGGAACGTCACCATCGTCTCGTCGGACAAGGACCTCATGCAGTTGGTCGGCCAGCGCGCGGGCGAAGGCGAGATCGACATGCTCGATACGATGAAGAGCCAGCGAATCGGCGTTCCCGAAGTCGAAGAGAAATTCGGTGTGCATCCCGACCTGGTCGGCGATGTCCTCGCGCTGATGGGCGATTCGGTCGACAATATTCCGGGCA
>JANQPE010000109.1 GCA_028289565.1 Parerythrobacter sp. | reverse complement strand
CAACCGCAGATCATGACCAGGCTGATTAACTGGGCGCTGACCGACCTGATGCTCGTACATCGCGAGATCGCGCTGATGGGCGAGGATATCGAGGCCAAGGGCGGGGTCTATGGGGTGACCCAGAAGCTTTCCGGGCGCTTCGGGCGGGCGCGGGTGATCGATACGCTGCTCGACGAGCAGTCGATCCTCGGGCTGGGGCTTGGCATGGCGCAGAACGGGCTGCTGCCGATCACGGAAATCCAGTTCCTCGCCTATTACCACAATGCCGAGGATCAACTGCGCGGCGAAGGCGCGACATTACCGTTCTTTTCCAATGGCCAATATGCCAATCCGATGGTCGTCCGCATCGCCGGGCTCGGCTATCAGCGCGGCTTCGGTGGGCACTTCCATAACGACAACAGTTTCGCCGCCTTACGCGACGTGCCGGGACTGATCCTGTGCTGCCCGTCCAACGGGGCGGACGCCGCGAAGTTGCTGCGCGAATGCGTGCGCCTGGCGCGCGAGGAACAGCGGCTGGTCGTATTCCTTGAGCCGATCGCACTTTATCCGATGCGCGACCTGCACGAGGCAGGCGATGGCGCATGGCTGCGAACCTATCCCGAGCCGTCCGAACGGATCGGACTGGGCGAAGTGACCACGCATGGCAAAGAGACGGACCTTGCCATTGTCAGCTATGCCAACGGGTTGCATCTGTCTTTGCAGGCGCGAAAACGGCTGGCCGATGACGGTATCGCAGTGCGCGTGATCGACCTGCATTGGCTCAACCCGCTGCCCGGGGATGCACTGATCGATGCTATCGGAGATGCAAGCCGTGTGCTGATCGTCGACGAAACACGCCGGACGGGTGGCCTGGCCGAAGCGCTGATGGCGCTGCTCGCCGAACGCATCGACAAGCCGCATGCGCGCTATTGCGCCGAGGACAGTTTCATCCCGACCGGCCCAGCCTATGCCGCGACCATGCCGTCCGTGGCCGGCATCGTGGCAGCCGCATGCAAACTGGCCGGAGACAAGGCATGACCGCGCCAAGAAAAACAGCCGTTATCATTTGTCCGGGCCGCGGGACATACAACAAGGCCGAACTGGGCTATCTGTCACGTTATTTCCCCGATGCGGGCTTGCTTGCTGCATTCGATGCGCAGCGCGGAGCCGAGGGGCAGGAAACGCTGACCGCTCTCGATGGCGCGGAACGCTTCAGCCTCGCCGGGCATACACGCGGCGACAACGCTTCGGGCCTGATTTTCGTCGCGACTCTGGGTGATTTCCTGTCGATCAACCGCGAAATAATCGACGTAGTCGCGGTAACCGGCAATTCGATGGGCTGGTATTCCGCGCTCACCTGTGCCGGGGCGGTTTCACCGAAAGACGGGTTCAGCATCGCCAACACGATGGGAACGCTGATGCAGGAGGCACTGATCGGCGGCCAACTGGTCTATCCTTTCCTTGGTGACGACTGGCGACCGGACTCCGCGAGAAAGGCGCAATTGTCCACCATCGTCGCCGAAATCGACGGACGGGCCGATTGCGTCCTTGCCCTTTCGATCAACCTGGGCGGGATGCTGGTCCTCGCCGGCAACGAAGCCGGGCTGAAGGCCTTCGAGGAAACGGCGGAGCCGATCCACGGTCGCTTCCCGATGCGGCTCGGCAACCACGCTGCCTTTCACACCCACCTGCAGCGGCCCGTTGCCGAGAAAGGGCGTGCGAAACTGCCGCCGGATCTGTTCGGCCAGCCCGTCTTGCCGATGATCGATGGGCGCGGTGCGATCTGGTGGCCGCATGCGAGCGATACCGAAGCGCTATGGGATTACACACTCGGCCACCAGGTGACCGAGAGTTACGACTTTACCCGCGCCATCGCCGTTGCAGCCCGCGAGTTCGCACCCGACCTGTTTATCGTCACCGGACCTGGCACAACGTTGGGCGGCGCCGTCGCGCAATCGCTGATCCTGACCGATTGGCGCGGCATGGGCGACAAGGCTACCTTCAAGACGCGGCAGGATGAAAACCCGCTGCTTGTCGCAATGGGCATGGACGAGCAGCGCGGCCTGGCGACCGGTCAGTAGCCCCAGCGCAATCCGGCCCACAGCGTGCGCGGCACTCCAAGATCGATCGCGCCGTTCGAATTGCGCGTGACGATGGTTTCGTCGAACAGGTTTTCGCCGCGCAGGACCAGGGCGAGCTTCCCGGTAATAGGCACCTGTGCATAAGCACCGACAGTCGTGGCAGCGGGCAGGACATCGGTTTCCCGGTCGCTTTCGAACTGCTTGCCGACATGGCGCAGCGTCGCGGACAGCAGCCAGCCAGCGGCCGGCCGCCATGCCAGCGTTGTCCCGGCGGCAAATTCAGGCGTTTGCGGCGGGCGGTTGCCGTCGAGAGCCGCCGATGCCCCGCGCCCGTCCACCTCGGCATCGGTAAGCACGAGCGAACCGGTGAGGCTCACCTGACCGCGTGTCACCGACAGTCCCGCTTCGATCCCGCGTGCTTCGATCGCCGGAAGGTTCCGCCGCTGACGCAAGGTCGGTGTTAGCGTCACATTGGCGATTGCATTTTCGACCCGGTTGTCGAATGCGGTCAGCGAAAATTCCACGCCATTCGCAGGCATCAGATCGATCCCCGCCTCGAAGCCTTCCAGCCGTTCGTTCCCAAGCGCGGCATTGGCTTGCGTGACGACGGGAAACACGACGAACGGCCGGTAGAGTTCGTTGAGCGTAGGCAGGCGCAAACCGCTATAGATCGCAGTACGCAGGCGCAGTACATTGCTCACCCGGTAAGTCGCGCCCGCACGGTAGGAAAGCGACCAGTCCGAGCGATCCGGAGCGATGGCTTCGCTGACCAGGGCTCCATTTGCATCGACGGCACGAAAGAACCCGCCTTCGATTACCGTCCGATCCGCACGCAACCCGCCGGTCAGCACCAGCGCACCCAGCGACCAGTCGTTCTCGATGAAGAAGCCGAGATCCGAATTGCGCCCACCTGCACGGCGGCGCTCGCGCAAATTGCCGGTGAAAGCGCTGTACGCCTCCTCCTGCAATTCACCCGACGACCGGCGGTAGTCAACACCCAGCCGCAGGACATGATCCGATCCCGCAGGTGGACGTATTTCCAGCTTTCCGCCCAGCCCGGTCGATGGCGTATTGCGCTGATCGAGCACACGCACGAAGCGGGTCGAACTGATCACCATGTTGGAGAAATTGCGCGCCTGAACATAAGCCAGCGCATCGAATTGCCAGACACCCCGACCCACCAGACGGATACTGGCATCCTGCCCTTCGCTGGAAGAATCTGCTCCATCGAAGCGTAAAGTGCGCTCGTCGCGGAAGACCAAGCCGCGTGCCTGCAATTCGATGCTCTCCGAAAGCGGGGTAGCCACGCGCGCGCCCACCGACCAGCTGTCGAAAGCAGCTCTCGCACTGGCGGGAACGCGCTGGACCTCAGGCGTGGTGAAGAAGCCCTTCCCCTGGTCCCAGCGCCCGCTGAGCACGGCAAACCCTCCGCCCAGTTCCCGCGCGATCGTACCGCTGGCCTCGGTCTCGCCCCTATCATTGACCAGCAGACTTGCCATGACCGGCTCCAGTGCCGACATATCGGCACTGGTCAGCTCGATCGTGCCCGCAAGTGCCCCTGCCCCGAACGGACCTGACCCACCACCACGCGTCACCCGGATAGTGTCCAGCCGCTCAGGCACGATGGCGCTGAGCGGAATATAGCCAAAGAACGGATCGGCCATCGGCACGCCGTCGAGCAGCACCAGCGCCCGGCTCGTCGCATTCCCGCCCAAAGCGCGCAACGTCACCCCCTGTGCGCTGGGATTGGACGAGCGGCTGTCCGAGCGGCGAAACTGCTGGAAGCCGGCGACCGCACCAAGTGCTTCCTCGATCCGGCCCGAAGGCACTGTGACGATTTGCTCGCGATCGAGTTCGACATTGGCATAGGCCGGGATCGCGGGTGAATCTGGCAGGCCTTGCCCGGTCACGACGATAACCGGTTGATCTTGCCCGGCGGCATCGTCTTGCGCTGACAGCGGGAACGGCCCCGTCATTGCAGCAGCGGCGAACGCAGTGGCGGTTGGGAATCTTCGCGACCTCATCGGGCCGCGCTACTCCAATTCGGTTGCAGGACGCAACGGGGCTGGCATGGGTCGCCCGGGTAGGTTACGCTTACGGAAAGAGCGGAGAACCCACCATGGCCAAGATCGAGACCGATTTCGATGTGCTGATCGTCGGCGCCGGCATATCCGGCATCGGCATGGCCGCGCATATGGAAATGCGCTGTCCCGGCCGCAGCTACGGCATTGTCGAACGGCGCGAGAACCTCGGCGGCACCTGGGACCTGTTCCGTTATCCCGGAATCCGCTCGGACAGCGACATGCATACGCTTGGTTTCGTGTTCGAGCCATGGAGGCACGAGAAGAGTATTGCCGACGGACCTGCGATCCTCGATTATCTCAACCGCATCGTCGATGAACGCGGCATCCGCCAGCATATCCGCCACGGGCACAAGGTCGTCTCAGCCGACTGGCGCGGCGACGAGGCATGCTGGCATGTCACGGTCGAACTCGCCGATGGCGAGCGTAAGCACCTGACCGCCAGTTTCCTCTATCTCGGCTCCGGTTATTACGACTACGACCAGCCCTACGATCCCGGCTTCGAATTCGCCGATTTCAAGGGCCGGGTGATCCACCCGCAATTCTGGCCCGAAGATCTCGATTATTCCGGCAAGAAAGTCGTAGTGATCGGTTCCGGCGCCACGGCCGTTACCATCGTCCCCGCGATGAGCGACAAGACCAATCACGTCACCATGCTCCAGCGCACGCCCACCTGGATGTTCTCGCGTCCCGCGAAGGACGGGATTGCGAATTTCCTGCGCAGGATCTTGCCCGACGAACTCGCTTACAGGGTCACAAGGTGGAAGAACATCAAGCTGCAGGACTGGAGTTTCAAGAGAGCACGCAACCAGCCCGAAAAAATGAAAGCGATGCTCCACAAGCGCATCCGCAAGATCATGGGCGAACAGTTCGACGAGACAACCTTCACTCCGCCTTATGACCCGTGGGACCAGCGCCTGTGCCTGGTCCCCGACGACGATTTGTTCGAGGCGATGAAAGCGGGCAGGGCCAGCGTCGTTACCGGCAGGATCGCGCGCTTCGTCGAGCAAGGCATCGAGCTCGAGAACGGCGAGGTGATCGAAGCGGATATCATCGTCACCGCCACCGGATTGAAGCTGGCCGTCTGCGGCAAGATCGCGATCAGCCAGGACGGTCGCCCGGTCGATTTCGCCAAGCGTTTCTATTACAAGGGCTGCATGTTCTCGAACCTGCCCAACCTGGCGGTAGTGTTCGGCTATCTCAACGCCAGTTGGACTCTGCGGGCGGATGTCAATTCCGACTATATCTGCCGCGTTCTCAACGAAATGAACGCCAGGGGCGCGGATATCGCGGTTCCCGTCCTGCCCGAGGATCACGGGTTGGAAGAAGACGATATTTTCGACTTCTCTTCCGGCTATATCCAGCGCGCGCTCGACATCATGCCCAAGAGTGCGCTCGCCTATCCCTGGCGGCTCAATCAGGAATATATTTCCGATCGCAAGATCATGCGCGATAGCCCGGTCGACGACGGGATACTGGCGCTACGCCAAAGGGGCGCGGATGCGATGCAGGCCGAAGAGCAACTCGAAGCGGCGGAGTAAATCTGACATCCGATCTTTCGCAATCACCGCGCAAGCAGGGCCGCAAGGCGCAGTACCAGCCATACTGAATCCCCGCTTGCGCGGGAATGACGAGAGGAGCGATGGGAATAACGGAAAAAGGTGCGAGTTTGGCAAAAAGGGAAGCGGACGTCGGAAGACGGTATGACGAGTTTTGGGTTTTGTGACTTGATCCTTTCCCCTACTCTCTCTTCCTCATGACCGCCACCGATCGCATCTACACCGCCGGGCTCGTCGTGATCGGCGACGAGATTCTCTCGGGCCGCACGCACGACAAAAACATCGCGCAGGTCGCAAGCTGGCTGCAAGTGCAGGGTATCCGCCTTTCCGAGGTGCGCGTGGTGCCCGACATACTCGAAAGGATCGTCGAAGCAGTCAACGCGTTGCGCGAAGGGAATGACTATCTCTTCACCACAGGCGGGATCGGCCCGACGCATGACGATATCACCGTCGATGCAGTGGCTGCGGCCCTGGGTGTTGGCGTGGTCATCCATCCCGCGGCGCGCGCAGTGCTCGAGAAATACTATGCCGACAAGGGCGGAGTGAACGAAGGCCGGCTACGCATGGCGCGCGTACCCGAGGGCGCCGACCTGATCCCCAACCGCATGTCGGGCGCCCCCGGGATCAAGATCGGCAATATTCACATGATGGCAGGAGTCCCGCATATCGCCGCCCAAATGCTCGACGCGCTGACCGGCACGCTCGAAGGCGGCGCACCGCTGCTCAGTGAAACCATCGGCGGATACATTCCCGAGAGCGAAGTCTCGAGCTTGCTGCGCGAAGTCGAACAGGCGCATGAGGACTGCCAGATCGGCAGCTATCCCTTCTTCCGCGAAGGCAGGGTGGGTGCCAATTTCGTAATCCGCTCGACCGACGCCGACGCGCTGCAAAGCTGTCTGTATACGCTATGCGAAGGGCTGGCTGAGAACGGCTGGGATTTCACGCCCGGCGGAATCTGACCGCCTTGCCATCATAAGACGACAAGGGTGACGCCCCATCACTCTCAATGGTATCCCCACGCGATGTGGGAAAATAAAAGGCCGGAGAGGCTTCCCTCCCCGGCCTTTCCGTCACGGCGGTAGACGCCAGGACGAATTACGCCCCTTCGATATTGGCCGTGTCGATCTTCAGGCCCGGCCCCATGGTCGTGGTCAGCGAGACCTTCTTCACGAACTTGCCCTTCGCACCCGAAGGCTTGGCCTTCACGATCGCGCCGGTGAAGGCCTCGAAGTTCTTCTTCAGATCCTCGTCGGAAAAGCTCAGCTTGCCGATGCCGCTATGGACGATTCCCGCCTTCTCGACGCGGAATTCGACCTGGCCGCCCTTGGCATCCTTCACCGCCTGCTCGACATTCGGGGTCACCGTGCCGAGCTTGGGGTTCGGCATCAGGCCCTTGGGACCCAGCACCTTGCCCAGACGGCCGACGATACCCATCATATCGGGCGTCGCGATCACGCGGTCATAGTCGAGATTGCCGGCCTGCATGTCTTCCATCAAGTCTTCCGCACCGACCTTGTCGGCACCGGCCGCCTTGGCCTTGTCGGCATTGTCGCCCTTCGCGAAGACCGCGACCTTGACATCCTTGCCGGTGCCCGAAGGCAGCGCGACCATGCCGCGGACCATCTGGTCGGCGTGACGCGGGTCGACGCCCAGGTTCAGGGCGATTTCAACCGTTTCGTCGAACTTCTTGCTGCCATGCTCACGCAGCGTGGCGATCGCTTCGTCGACGCTCCACAGCTTCTCGCTGTCGAGTTCGGCGAGCGCTTTCTGCTTCTTGGTCTGCCTAGCCATCGTTTCAGCCCTCCACCACTTCGAGGCCCATCGAACGCGCGGAGCCTTCGATGATTTTCATGGCCTGGTCGATATCATTCGCGTTCAGGTCGGCCATCTTGGCTTCGGCGATCTCTTTCACCTGACTCTTGCGGACCGAACCGGCAACTTCCTTGCCCGGCTCGTTGGCGCCCGATTTAAGTTTGGCGGCCTTCTTCAGGTAATAGCTCGCCGGCGGCGTCTTGGTCGTGAAAGTGAACGAACGGTCGGCATAGACGGTGATCGTCGTCGGGATCGGCGCATTCTTTTCGAGGTCCTGCGTCGCCGCGTTGAACGCCTTGCAGAATTCCATGATGTTCACGCCACGCTGGCCCAGGGCCGGGCCGATCGGGGGTGACGGGTTGGCAGTGCCCGCGGGCACTTGCAGTTTGATATAGCCTTCGATTTTCTTGGCCACCGGGGCCTCCTTTCACACTGTCGGACGAACCTCGCGGCACGGCCTCATGTCAAGCGGTCGAACAGCGAGTTTCCTCGCCTCCCGCACGGGTTCCCTTTCGGGAAGCGGCGCCCCTAACCGGAGATACTGCAAAACGCAACAATATTACTTGACCAGTTCGACCTGTTCGAAATCCAGCTCCACAGGTGTTGCTCGGCCGAAGATCGAGACCGAAACCTTGACCTTCTGCTTGTCGAAATCGAGCTCCTCGACCACACCGTTGAAACTGGCGAAGGGGCCGTCGAGCACTTTGATCTGGTCGCCGATTTCGTAATCGACATGAATCTGCTTCTTGGGCGCGGACTTGGCCTCCTCGACGCCGCCGAAATAGCGGGCCGCCTCGGCCTCGCTGATCGGTTGCGGCTTGTTGTTGTTGCCGAGAAACCCGGTGACCTTGGGCGTGTTCTTGACCAGGTGGTAGACATCGTCGGTCATGGTCAGCTTGGCCAGGACGTAGCCGGGCATGAACTTGCGTTCGACCTGGACCTTCTTGCCCCGCTTGATTTCAGTCACGGTCTCGGTCGGAACCTCGACCTCTTCCACCGCTTCGGACAGGCCCAACCGCTCGGCCTCGGCGATGATCGCATCGCGTACCTTGTTTTCGAAGCCCGAATAGGCGTGGATGATGTACCAGCGTGCCATTGGTGATCCTGTGTAAAGTCAGCGCCCAGGCGCCACAATCAAGCCAGCGTGAGCAACCAGCTTACGACGGCTCCGAAAGCCGAATCGATGCCGAGAAAGAACAGCGACAACAGCACCATCATGATGAATACGAAGATTGCCGTGCGCACCGTTTCCTCGCGCGTCGGCCACACGACCTTGCTCGCTTCGGTGCGGACCTGGCGGATGAATTCGCCCGGGGTCGTCTTCTTTTTCTTCGCTTCGGCCATGATATCGCCGTCCCTACATTAAAATTCCTGTCTTCCGGGATGGGGACATCGCCGCCCCGGTTCAAGTCCGGGAGGGGCTTTTCATGTTCCGATGTCGGAAGACGGGGAGCCATTTAGGCGGCAGAGCGGCCAAAAGCAAGGTACAGATCGGCCGGCCACGGACGAAACTTTTCCGCTAGCCATGCCGGGCAGGCCGCTCTAGCGTGCACCGTAACGACAAGCACATATTGGGGGGAAACCGATAATGGCCGCTAGCGACACAGGATCGGTCAGCCTGATCGACCGGATTACCAACATATCCGATTTCATCTGGGGCGGTATCTGGGACGGCCAGGAGGTCATTCCCTTCCCTCCGATGGTGATCATATTCTTTGGCGCCGGCCTTTTCATGCTGTTCGGGCTGAAACTCTATCCGATATTCAAACTGCCCGAAGCTTTCAAAGGCCTGTTTCGCAGCCGTAAGGGAAGCGGCGATGGCGAAATCTCACCATTCGCAGCGCTGTCGACCGCGCTTTCCGGGCAGGTCGGCACCGGCAACCTTGCCGGCGTGGCTACCGCGATCGCACTTGGCGGGCCAGGAGCGATCTTCTGGATGTGGTTGACTGCATTGGTCTGTCTGTCGCTGGCTTTCGCAGAAGGCAGTCTTGCGATCCGTTATCGCGAGAAGACAAGCGATGGCGTCTATCGTGGCGGCCCGATGAGTTACATCATGATGGGGCTTGGCAAAAAATGGACCTGGCTCGCGATCCTGTTCTGTCTGGGCACGCTGTTCTCGGCGCTGGTTACCGGCAACTCGATTCAGGCCAATGCGGTTGCAGACAGTTTCAACGAACTGTTCGGGATCGAAGAATGGATCGCCGGAATCATTGTGGCAGTGGCAGTGTTCGTCGTCATTATCGGCGGGATCAAGTCGATCGGCAGCGTGGCCGAGAAGATCGTTCCCTTCATGGCGGCGGCCTATTTGATCATGGCGATCATCGCATTGATCCTGAATATCCAGGACATTCCGGAGACCTTTGGCCGCATCTTCCACGGCGCGTTCAATTATCAAAGCGCCTCCGGCGGCTTCCTGGGCGCGGCGATCATCTTTGCGATCCGGGCAGGGGTGGCACGCGGATTGTTCTCCAACGAGGCAGGGCAAGGATCCACGGCCATGGCGCACGCCGTGGCACAAACGGATGATCCGCAACAGCAAGGCCGCATGGCCATGATGGGGACTTTCATCGACACTATTGTGATCTGCACAATGACCGCATTGGTGATCCTGACGGTACAGGGCGATTTCACTGGCGGCGGACAAGCCGTCCAGCACGCCTGGCAGTCCGATCTGGAAGGTTTTGCGATGACCAGCGGCGCCTTCGCGGCGGCCTTCCCGGTCCAGGTATTCAACGTCCCAGTGGGCACGCTGATCGCTTCGACAGCGCTAATCCTGTTCGTGTTCACGACGCTGTTGACCTGGAGTTACTATGGCGAGCGGGCGATTACGTTTCTTTACGATCGTATTCCAGGCTCCACCCGTGGGGGCGAAAAGGTGCTCCATCTGGTGTGGCGCATCATTTGGTGCGTCGCCATTTTCATCGGCAGCTTCCAGGATCTTACGCTGGTGTGGCGCCTGGGCGATATTGCCAACGCTGCGATGGCGTTGCCGAACATCCTGGCGCTGATGCTCCTGTCAGGCGTCGTGTTCAAGCTGGCGCAAGGCGATAAAACCGCCGGACCAACCCACACGGCCGATACGCCGGAAGAGCCGAACGAATACTGACCGGTTCGTCCGACCGAAAACAGCAAAAGGCCGGTCACGATGACCGGCCCTTTCCCCATGTGTTTCGTATTCGTCAGCGATTGCCGAACAGGCGGGCGAGGAACCCCGGCTCTTCCATCGGCTGGATCGGGCCATGCGCCATCAGGCGCAACGTGGCATCGCTATAGGGCCGCGGCTGTGTCCAGCCATCGGGGCGGCTGCTGCGGAAAGAATAGCTCGACATGGCAACCTCCTGGGTCAATGCGCCTTCGATTCATCGATGAATATGCACGTCTCGCCCACACCGTTCCTGAACGGCGCGCGCAGGCATGGTTCAGCAAGTCGCCGCCCCCTAATCCCTATCCGGAAACACGATGGTGACGACGACCGGAACGATAAAGCCACGCAGATATGAAAAGAGCGACCTCCCCTCGGTAAATTCAGCCGTCTGAAACCCGAAATGGGCCCAATACTGAGTGCCGATCAGAGCGAGAATACCGAACCACATGCCCCACAAGCCCAGGCGTATATTGGCGATAACGAGTGCCAGGCTTGCAATGATAATGCACTTCAAACTGACCTGAACATGATCGAAGCCGGTAAAAGCGATCGAACTGCCATGCAGTTCGTGGATGGTGTAGCCATGATACAAGATCAACAGGCCAGCCAGCACGATGATGATTATCCGCCGGATCGTTCCCGGTAGCTTGCCGGTCGGCATGTCGACCATCATCCTGCCTCCCGTGAGCAAACCCCGATCGCCGATCGATAGGCGGCACGGATGAAAGCGTCGGTCGACCTCGGGACGGGGTGGCGCGGCAAATACAGCCGCACGGATGCAAGCGGGAAAGCCACGATCCCGTGCAGGCAGGCCTGCAGCGAGAAGTTTTCCTGTTTCGCGAATGTCATCAATGCCGAGTGCGTGTCTGCATTCAGCGCTTCGACATTGCGCAGGATTTCGGGTGGCGCCTTGTCGCTCATCAATGCTTCGCGGCGCCCCACGCATAAGATGACCGCCCGGTCACGCTGCATCCTGCAAAAGCGGGGAGTTTCCAACGCCGCCCGTTCTCCTGCGGCTGCTCCCCCTTCCCGCAGCACAGTCAAAAACCGATGTTGAAATGCTTGCACGGCATCTAGCCAGGCCAGTGCCAGAAGCTCCTCGCGCGATCCGTATCGATGATAGAGTGATCCAACCGAAATCCCCGCCTCATGCGCGAGAGCCTGAATTCTGAATTCGTTCCCTTCAGCAATCTGGGAGCTGACTGCCGAGAAAATTTTTTCGTCGGAAAAGGTTGACGTTCGTCCCATATCATGAAGATATACTAGAAAATAAATTCTAGTAAAGAGTCTTCGTCATATGACCACATTCACGTGGCTGGCTGCCGCAACATCACTCCTGACATTTTGCGTCCATGCATTCGTTGGCGGCAGGAAAGCGGCACGCCCGCTGCTTGCCGACCAAACCATGCCCCTGGCATCGAAATGGCTGAACTATTACTGCTGGCATGTCACAACAGTTCTGCTGGTTTTTTACGTTGCAGGCTTTTCCTGGCTTGCCCGCCACCCCCATCTCCCGTCACTGATCTTCCTGGGATCGTTGAGCTTCACACTATCGATCCTGAGCGCCGGTGTAGCGTGGCTGGCGAAAATACAGCCGTGGCGTTTCCCTTCGACCTCGCTCTTTGCTGTGATCGGGGGCCTCAGCGCTCTCGCCGCGCTTCAAGCATGAAACCGGGCCGATGAACAAGAAGGCCTTTCACCGCATCAACGGGATATTCCTGACTGCCTTTGTGGCGATTCACATGGCGACCCATTTGTCGGGCCTTTGGGGCATCGATGCCTATGCCGCGACCCAGAACGTGCTGCGCTATTTCTACCGCAACCCGATTGTCGAGCCCTTGCTGCTGGCATCATTCGTGGTGCAGGCGGGAATCGGATTCGGCCTGGCCACCAATAACTTTCTTCGGAAGATGGGCGAAAAATGGTCGCGCCGGCAGACCCTTTCCGGTCTCATTTTTCTGATCTTCATCCTGCAGCATCTGGTCGCGATGGGAGTAACGCGCTGGGTTGGTGGGCTGGACACCACCTTTTTCTGGCCCGCATCGGTCATGAGCGCGTCTCCCTTTCGCTGGTACTTCGCTCCATATTATTTTCTGGGTATCTCCGCGCTGTTCGTACATCTGGGATGCGCGGTACGCCTGCATCTTCTGCAGCGTCAGCTTCCGAATATGGCGGGAAACGCTTTCTGGCTGATCTCGACCAGCGGAGTTCTGATCGCGCTCACGGTCAACGCCATCCTGCTCGGTGCGTTCTACGACATCCGGCTACCGCCGGAATGGATCGGTTATTTGAAAAATCCGGTCCCCGGATACCAGCTTTGATCGCCGTGCAATCACACTTTTCACTAATACGCAGTCGAGAGGATACGTCATGCTGATTCTTGCCGCCGGACTCCTGTTCGCAGTCGGTGCAATGCACAGCTTCCTTGGCGGGAAGCGCCTTATCGTTCCGCTCCTGAAGCGCTCCGATCTCCCCGTCATTCTGGGCAGTCTGGAAAATACCAGGCTGACCTTATGGGTGGGTTGGCACATCCTGACGTTATTCTGGTGGGGGCATGCGGCGGTTCTCGTAGTGATTGCGGTAGCTCCCGCTCAAGCCGTCATCGCCACTCTCCTGGCTTTGTCGTTCTGCTCCGGCCTGACTGGAATACTGGCGCTGTTTCTTTCACGGGCCAAGCACAGGTCCTGGATCATGTTCCTGCCACTTTCCCTGATCACCGCTTACGCGGCCTTGGCAGGCAACACCTAGTCACCGCCGGACAGGATTGTCACTCTCAGATCGCTCGCCCAGCACATCTGCCCCGGCGCACGATGCCGCCGCGACATGCCGTGGGTGAAGAAACGGAAATCGGCCGGAACCGGGGGTTTATGCCGCCGGCGCCTGCGCGGGCTTTCAAAAAAAGCTGGCAGGGGTGACAGGATTCGAACCCGTGGCCCTCGGTTTTGGAGACCGATGCTCTACCAACTGAGCTACACCCCTGCAGGCGGATGCGGCCTTTAGGGGTGCTGGGCAGCGAACGCAAGCGGGTGTATCGGAGGATACCATGCATGCGCCCCGCCCCGAGACGATTCCGGTCGAAATGCTGCTCGCAGCCTATCGCAGCGGGATCTTTCCGATGGCGGATAGCCGCGACGATATCGAAATCTTCTGGATCGAACCGCGCGAACGTGCCATCATTCCGCTGGACGGGTTCAGACCATCCACCTCGCTCCGCAAGCTGGTACGGCAGGATCGCTTCCGGATCACGGTGGACGAAGCGTTCGCGGATGTCGTCAAGGCCTGCGCGGCGCCCCGCCCCGACCACCCTGAAAGCTGGATCAGCGACCGTATCGCGACAAGCTATCGCAATTTGCACCATGCAGGCCATGCCCATTCCGTTGAATGCTGGCAGGCCAACAGGCTGGTCGGCGGATTGTATGGCGTGGCTTTCGATCGTGTCTTTTGCGGCGAAAGCATGTTCAGCCTTGCCGGCAATGCATCGAAGGTCGCACTAGCATGGCTGGTGGCACTGTTACGGCGGAGCGGCGTGCAGTTGCTCGACTGCCAGTTCATGACCGACCATCTCGCCTCGCTCGGTGCCGTTGCGATCACGCAGGAACGTTACTGCCAATTGTTGACCGAGGCAGGAGGGGAACCCGACAGCAGCCTTGGAGCCGCCTATTCGTTGCTGCTCGAAGAGGCCGGTGCTTCCTCGCCCGGGAAGCTCATTGCGCAGTCCTTGACCCAGACATCGTAGATCGGATGCTCGACGACGTTGAGGGAGGGCGAGTTCTTGAACAACCACCCCGAAAAAACCTTGATCCACTGGCTTTCGTCGCTGCGATCGCGCACCAGCACCTGAACGAAGGCGCCGGTTTCCCGCGGCAATTCCCACGGTGCCGTGCGCTCGCAGGCGGACAGGCGCAGAATGACATCGTCGACCCGGCGCGATTCGCCCGGTTTGAGTTCGAAATCGCGTGAGACGTTGTTGCGTTTGTTCAGCAAGCCGATGGTTGCGACACGCTCGGGCATCGGTGTGCCGATACCGGCTTCTTCGGCAGCCTGCGATGGCGCGGGGGCGCTATCCGCGGAATTTCCGTTTTCAGGCAAGTCCGCTTCGGCGGGACGCGGCCCGGAAACATCCTGCCCGCAACTCGCAACCAATGCCGCCAGCGCCAATATCGCCGCTCGCCGCACGATCAGCCTTCGGGCGACCAGGCTTCGTAATCGCCGGTCGCATCGGCGCGCCTGCCGCCGCGCTCAAGCGCTCCTTGCGGGCGGTATGCGTTCGCGGTGCCAGTCGCATTGGGTGTGTACTCGGCTTCCCAGACCTTGGGCGGCGGCAGGCGGCTTTCGGGCACATCGTCGCCCGCGCCATGCAGCCAGCCATGCCACTCGGCCGGCACTCGGCTGGCATCGTTCGCACCGTCATAGATTACCCAGCGGCGTTCGCGACCGTCTGCGGCCTTCTTTCTGGAGCGATAATATTTATTGCCCTGTACATCCGTGCCGACATGCACGCCGGTCCGCCAGCTATCGAGCAACGTGCCTATCGTCGCGCCATCCCACCAGGTGAATATCTTGCCGAGGAAACTCATGGACGGGCGGTTAGCCGATTCGACCGGGAGGGCCAAGCGGGAAACTCACCATTCCACGCGATCGCCGGGAGCGATCCCCAGTTCGGCCGCACGCCCCCCAGGCAGCTCGAGCACGGCCGAGGCCAGCCCCGTCGAAGGTATCGATTCGAGCGAATAAGGCACGGTTTCGGCCGCGATATTGCTGACCCGTCCATCGACACCGATGAATATGATGTCGAGCGGCAGGGGCGTATTCTTCATCCAGAAGCTTTCCAGCGCCGGCGTTTTGTTGGGGAAAAGCATGCCTTCGTCCGGCCCCAGTTCGGTGCGGAACATGAGACCGCGTGCGCGCTGTTCGGGCGTTGCCGCCACTTCCACACGAAATTCATGCCGTTTGTCGCTGTCTATCACGGTCAGGGGGATGATCCGGAGGCCTGACACGGGATGCACCGCCGCCTGCGCATTCGCAGCCGGCGTAGCTTCGGCCGAGGGCTGCGGAGAACATGCCGCGAGGCTCAATAGCAGGGGGATGACAAATAAACGCATGGCCTAGTTCTCCTCCTCGAAAGCGTCGGCGGCCCAGTCTTCGGCCTCGGCCTCACTCGCCGCATCCAATACAGCGTGCGCGGCATCGAATCCATGCCCGGCACGAATCATCGCCGCCAGTTGCTTCTCGCGACGATGGCGACCGGGTGGCTCCGCGCCGAACGGCCCGAACCGGCGCCGCCGGGCAAGCGCCAGGGCGGCTCGCCGCGCCGCGGCTTCGTCCGGTCGCATTTTCTCGCGGATATCCTCGGCAATTCCCGCCTCGCCCAACACCTGCGCCACCCGCCGCGCACCATATCCGCGCCGCAGCAAGCCGCCACTGCGTGCCCGGGCATATGCTTCGTCGTCGACATAGCCCAGCTCGACATAGCGCGCGACGAGGCCGGCAACGTCCGGTTCACCTTCGCCCTCCCAGCCGCGTTCACGCAATTTGCGCTTGAGGTAACGTTCCAGCTTGGCCGATGTCGTTGCATATCGCGCAACATAAGCCAGCGCCATGTCCTCGAAACGCGTGGAATCGAGGGGTTTGAGAGGCCTTGTGCGATGCCTGCCGAAAAAACTGCGATCCGCCATTGGCCTTATTCGTGCCATAAACCTTCTCAAATGGGAAAGCCTGATCTGGCGCGGTTCATGATAATTGCGCCAATGGGACTGCAGGCAGCGCCGCGATGGGCGTGCAAGACGGGTTTCGCATCCACACATGACAGATACCGAACTGACACCGACGCCTAACGACTGCGCCTTGCCGCGGCGGCGTTCGGATTTCGCAACCTTCAGCGAAGCGATCGATTACGCCGCTCGCAGCGAGAAGGGTCTCAACTTCCACGATATGCGTGGGACGCTGGAACGCGTTTATCCCTACGCGCAAATGCGGGAGGATGCGCTGACCATGGCCAGGCGGCTGGTGGCGGCCGGAATCCGCAAGGACGACCGGGTGGCGCTGATCGCCGAGACCAGCCCCGAATTCGCAGCCCTGTTCTGCGCCTGCATCTATGCCGGAGCATGGCCGGTGCCCCTGCCCTTGCCGACCACGTTCGGAGGCAAGGACAGCTATATCGACCAACTGGCCGTCCAGCTCGACAGTTCGGACCCGAAGATTCTGATCTATCCGCCCGAAATCGCCGAAATGGCGAAGGCCGCCGCCGACCATCAGGGCTGCGAGGGGATCGACTGGGCGAGCTTCGGCACCCGCGACGCGCCCGAATGCGAGCTGCCGGACGCGAAACCGGAGGATATCTGCTATCTGCAATATTCTTCCGGATCGACCCGCTTCCCCACCGGCGTTGCTGTCACGCACGAAGCTTTGCTGCACAATCTCTACGGCCATGCGACTTCGATGGATATCGGCACCAACGACCGCGTGGTCAGTTGGCTGCCATGGTATCACGACATGGGGCTGGTCGGTTGCTTCCTGTCGCTGGTCGCCAACCAGGTGTCGGTCGACTACCTCAAGACGGAGCACTTCGCCCGGCGCCCGCTCGCCTGGCTCGACCTGATCAGCCGCAACACGGGCACCACGCTCAGCTATTCGCCGACCTTTGGCTACGACATTTGCGCACGTCGCATATCCAGCCAGAGCCATGTTGCCGACCGGTTCGACCTATCCCGTTGGCGACTCGCCGGCAACGGCGCCGACATGATCCGGCCGGATGTGATGCAGAATTTCGTCAATGCCTTCGCCGATGCCGGTTTCAAAGCAAGCGCCTTTACCCCCAGCTACGGCCTCGCCGAAGCGACTCTGGCGGTTACTATCATGCCCCCGGGCGAAGGTATCCGAGTCGAGCTGGTCGAAGAGGACCGCCTGGCCGGCACACGGCGCGACTTGTCGCGCCCGGCCCGTTATCGGGCGATCGTCAATTGCGGCAAGCCGCTACCGGACATGGATGTCGAAATCCGCGGCGAAAACGGCGTGGCGAAAGGCGATCACCAGATCGGCAAGGTCTGGTGTCGCGGCCCGAGCGTGATGCATTCCTATTTCCGCAACGAAGAGGCCACGCAGGACTGCCTGGTCGACGGATGGCTCGATACCGGTGACATGGGCTACATGGCCGAGGATTACCTGTTCATCGTCGGCCGGGCGAAAGACATGATCATCATCAACGGCAAGAACCACTGGCCGCAGGACATCGAGTGGGCGGTCGAGCAGCTTCCGGGCTTCAACCACGGCGATATCGCCGCCTTTTCGGTTGAGAAGGAAGATGGCGAGGAAGCCCCCGCCGTACTGGTTCACTGCCGCGTTTCCGATCCGGAAGAGAGAGCCCGCCTGCACGAACAGATCCGCGACAAGGTCCGCTCGATTACCGGCATGAACTGCGTCGTCGAACTGGTCCCACCGCGCACGCTGCCGCGCACCAGTTCGGGCAAGCTCAGCCGGGCCAAGGCGAAGAAGCTTTACCTGTCGGGCGAAATTCAACCGCTGCCGCTGTTGCAAGCGGCCTGATTACTGCACGACCGTCGCCCAGCGCGCCCTGAGCGGTGTGCGCCCGACGGCAATCGCGCTTTCCGTTCCTTCCTCGCGCAGCAGTTCCGCGGCACGTTCCGCGTCCGCTTGCGGCCCAGAGAGTTCGACGGGCGCATCGAGGCGTTCGGCAGCCCACGCAACCAGGGCGAGAGCCGCACGGCCATCCTCTGTCGGTTCCCCGCCCTCGAAAGGAATTTCCGGCAAGGCGCCCGTCGGCGGGATCAGCTCGATCCGCCATTCCGGTTCCAGTTCAGCGATCCGTCTTTCCAGGACGTAATAAGTCCGCAAACCTGCACCATCGAGCTCTTCCGCGCGTACATGGGCCCTGCGCCTCTGCCGATCGACGAGCACGTCATCTTCGGAAACGCCCGCGACAAGCGCGAGCCGTTCGCCCAGATCCTCGACGCGCTCGTTCACGGCGGCTTCTTCCTGCACCTTGGCGGAGGCGAGTTGTGCCTCCTCGGCGCTCTTCTCGTCACGGACGAGGAACTGCTTGAGTTCCAGATCGACCGGCCGCCCCAGGATACGCGCCAGACTTTCCTCTGCCCTGATCTCGGCATCCGGGCGCAATTGTGTCGTCCAGACGAAGGCCGATACCTGCATCGGCTCGCCGTCGAAGTCGATTTCCGGCTGCGAAAGGCGCGCGGAATTCCCGAAGGTCTCGACCAGTTCCCCGCGCACCTGCCGGGCTGCGTTCGCTTCCCACGCAATCTGCCTCAGCGACAGTCCAAGCGGCACGGCGAGCGCGATGAACACGATAACGATGACGAAGTTCTGCAACTGGGTCTGGCGTTCGGACAATGTCGTGCGAAAACCGTACAGCCAGGCCATCAATGCCGCCGTCAGCGCGATTGCCATCAGATTGGTGACGTAAAGCAGCAAGGCGCCGGAGAAGACCGTCCAGTTGAACGTCGCAAGACCGAACCCGATCACGGCCAGCGGCGGCATCAGGGCGGTTGCGATGGCCACGCCGACAATCGTGCCTTCGCGACCGCGGATCATCGCATAGGCGCCGGCCAGTGCGGAAAACAGCGCCACGAGGAGATCGAACAGATTGGGCCGGGTGCGCGACGCGATCTCCGCTGTGATATCCTGCAAGGGTGAGAAGAACACCACTACCGCGCACAGGCCGATCGCCATCACCGATCCCCATAGGAGGGAGATGGCCGACCGGCGCAACCAGCGATAGTCGCCGATAGCCAGGGCAAAGCCGATCCCCATGATCGGATCCATCAGCGGCGAAAGCAGCATGGCGCCAATGACCACCGCCGGCGAAGACAGTAGTAGGCCGAGCACCGCGATCCCGCCCGACATCGCGGTCATGAACAGGTAGCGGGCGGACAGACCGCATTCGGCGCGCCGTTTTTCGATTACTGCCGCCTGGTCGACCGTGCCGATCACCGCATCACGCCACCAGCGGCGCCAGCTCAGCATAACCCGGGTGAAGGAAGGCGTCCTGTTCACGCCTGCATTATTGTCCACTTTGTGCAAACCCCTCCGTCTCGACACCGATCTAGCGGCAAAGCCGCGACAACGAAAGCTGGACGCGGATGCCACCATGAGGCACAAATCTTGAAGTTTGTGTCTTAGATACCTAATACAGTATCGAGTTTTCAGGAGTTAAGTCTACAGCCATGGCCACCAGCGAAACCAAGACCGCGACCGATGTCGAATTCGATCTGACCCCGCCCGATCCGGTACCGGCGGTCGCCCCCGAAAAAGCTGAAGGTCTCGTTCCCGTGTCGAAGGAGACCAAGAGCAAGCTCGACGAGAAGGTCGATGGCTTCGTCGCCGATCTTATCGCGCAGGATGCCAATTCGCCCGAATTCGGCAAGAAGGTCGACCAGTTGACCAATATGGGCCGCAAGGAAATCATGGCGGCCGCTGCGCATTCCAATCGCTTCCTCGATCGCCCGTTGCGGGCGATGGACAAGGATGAGGGCGTGGGCGCCAACCTCGCCGAACTCCGGCGCACGGTCGAAGATCTCGATCCGGGCCGTCGCGGCAAGCTGACCGGACCGCGCAAGTTCCTCGGTATCATTCCGTTCGGCAACAAGCTGACCAACTACTTCCGCAGCTACCAGAGCGCGCAGACGCATATCCAGCAGATCCTGATGAAGCTCGGCAACGGCAAGGACGAGTTGCTGATGGATAATGCCGCGATCGATACCGAGCGCGCCAAGCTGTGGGAAGCGATGGGCGACCTCGAGCAGATGGTCCATATCTCCAAGACGCTCGACGCCAAGCTTGAGGAGAAAGCCACCGAACTCGACGCAACCGACCCGGCAAAAGCGAAGGCGGTCCGTGAAACCGCGCTGTTCTATGTCCGCCAGCGCACGCAGGACCTGCTCACGCAGATGGCGGTCAGCGTTCAGGGATATCTCGCGCTGGATCTGGTCAAGAAGAACAATGTCGAGCTGGTGAAAGGGGTCGACCGCGCCAGCACCACTACGGTTGGCGCATTGCGCACTGCAGTAACGGTCTCGGAGGCGATGACGAATCAGCGCCTGGTGCTCGGTCAGATCACTGCTCTTAACGAAACCACCGCCGGGATCATCGATTCGACCAGCACCCTGCTGCGCGATCAGACCGGCAAGATTCACGAGCAGGCGGCCGCCAGCACGATCCCGCTAGAAACGCTCCAGCGTGCTTTCCAGAACATCTACGACACGATGGACGAGGTCGACGATTTCAAGGTCCGCGCGCTCGATTCGATGAAGCAGACCGTCGATGCGCTGTCGAGCGAAGTCGAAAAATCCAAGGGCTATATCGCGCGCGCCGAAGGGCAGGCACGGGCGCAGCAGGACGTGGCCGAATCCAACCTGCTAACGGTGGAGGACTGATTGCCCGACCTGACACACGACAGCGACCGGCTGATCGAGGAAGGCCGCATGCTGCGCGACGACAACCGCCAAGGCGGGCGGCATCGCCGGGAATCGATCGGGCGCGGCTCGGCCAATCTCAAGATGCGCCATATGATGAGCAAGCTGAAGCGGGTCGTATTCTCGGTCGGCGGGATCGTCGCCGCAGCGATGGTCGCGGGGCTGATCGTCGACGGAATCGGCTTTACCGGTATCATGGTGACGTTCCTCGCCATTATCGCCGCCATCGCGGCCTTCACCGTGTTCCCGAAAATGAAAGTGCCCAAACGGGCCGATCTGACCAAGGGCGATGTGAGGCAGATGGTCGGGCGGACCGAATTGTGGCTCGAACACCAGCGACCCGCCCTGCCCCCGTCGGCAGCCAAGATCGTCGAGGACATGGGCGTCCAACTCGACTCGCTCGGCGTTCAGCTCGAGACCATCGACCAGCAGCATCCCGCGGCTCGCGAAGTACGCAAGCTCGTCGGCGAGATCCTGCCTGAAACGGTCGACAGCTATCGCAAGATTCCCGCGCATTTGCGCGACGAGAAACGCGCCGGCACCACACCCGACGAGCAACTGACCGAAAGCCTCGGCAAGATCAGCAAGGAAATCGACCACGTTACCCGCCAGTTGGCCGAAGGCGCGCTCGACGACCTGGCGATCAAGAATCGTTACCTCGAATACAAATATGGCGAAGCCGACGAAACCGCCAAGGAGCCCGGTTGATGCGCGTTGCAGTCCCCCACCAACTCGAGCGTGAGGTGGTCCGCGAACGATTGCGCGACCGCAGCCACGAAATCGCCGATCATATTCCCGGCGGCATGGCCGAAGTGCACACCCGATGGCCGAGCGAAGACCGGATGGACATGACCATCAGTGCGATGGGCCAGGACTTGCAGGCCCATGTCGATATCGAGGACAGCCAGCTTGTATTCGAAGTCGATCTGCCGCCTGCACTGAGCTTTATCGAACCAATGGTTTCAGGCGCTATCCGGCAACAGGGTCAGAAGTTGTTGGAAAAGGACTAGCCCGTCAGCAGGCCGCGGCCACGAGCAGCGTCCGTTTCGCACCGCTGAAATCAAGCGTGTCGAGTCTGTCACACAACCCGCAGAAACCAGTAGCGATCGCTCCGTCGGGACCTCCGACTTCGCCTTCGAGGGGCAGCACCAGCAGGCGGCCATCGAAGAATTGCATGGTCGAGGTATCAGGAACGCCTGTCGCTTGTACAAGCCGGAAAAACGGGCCGTCGACCAGGGTGACAGTCTCGTCCCGGGAAATCTTCCGGCGGCAATCGCTTCCATGGGGCGTCCCGCGTGCCACGCGTATGGCATCCTCGAGATGGAGTTCGCGCGGACGACCGTAATCGAACAGGCGATATGTCATGTCGCAGTTCTGTTGCACCTCGAGGAGGCTGAGGCCCGGCCCGATGGCGTGGACGGTTCCCGCCGGCAGGTGGAAGAAATCACCCGCTTCGGCCTTGTGCCAGGTCAGCAGTTTCTCGATCGATCCGTCCTGCGCGGCAGAACGCATCTCTTCAGCACCCACATCGCGGTCGAACCCGATCGCCAGCCTTGCATCGGGTTCAGCGTCGAGGACCAGCCAGCACTCTTCCTTGCCGGTCGATCCCGGCGGAGCCTGCATGTCCGAAGGATGGACCTGCACCGAGAGCTTCTCGCTGGTGAACAGGTATTTCACCAGCACACTGTCGATCTCGTCCGGCGGTTCGAACCAGATTTCTCCGATCCGCTTCCCCGTAGGCGCCACGAACGGCGGCGGCAGGATATCGCGGCCCCAGACCTTTTCGATACTCCGCATGGGGAGCAGGCGCACGCTCATTGCTCCTTCGTGCCTTTGAGAGCGCCGACCCTTTGCGCGCCGGAAGCAGTCGTGACCAGCACCTCGCCGCCATCGACGATCACGACAATGTCGCTAAGCCCGATGCAGGAGATGCGCGGGCCATCGCTCACGGCCATTACCTTGACGCAGTCGACCAGTTCCGCATTCTCGCTGGCGACATTGCCAGCGGCATCCCTCTCGCTCGCATCGCGCAGGGCCTGCCAATTGCCGATATCCGACCAGCCCATCGCCACCGGGACTACCGCGGCGCGGGCGGTATTCTCCATCACCGCATAATCGACCGACTCGCCTTCTATCTCGCTCCAAGACGTTTCGGAGGGACAAAATACCCCTTCTCCCTGCGCTTCGCCCTCGGCGACCGCTCTTTCGACCGCCCGCGCCATGGCAGGGCGATGGACGGCCAGCTCATTGAGGAAGGCCCCGGCGCGAAAGGCGAAAATGCCGCCATTCCAGTCAAATCCACCTTCGGACAGGAAATCTCTCGCTGTGTCGAGATCCGGCTTTTCGACGAACCGTGCGATTTCGAACCCGCCTGCGATTGCCGCGCCTCGCTCGATATAGCCATAGCCGGTTTCAGGATGGGTAGGAGCAATTCCGAACGAAACCAGCCAGTCGGCGGCGGCAAGCGTCGCCGCCTGCCGTGCCGCATTTCGGAACGCTGCGGTATCGGCGATATGATGGTCGCTCGGGCACACCATCATGACCGCATCAGCTGGCAGGCGGGCGGCAGCGAGTGCGATTGCAGGAGCGGTATTGCGCCCCTGCGGTTCCACGATCAGCACCAGACCGTCGACATCCCCGCCCTGTTCTTCGACATGCCTGCGGTGCTTCGCACCGGCTACGACAATCGGTGGCGCGAACATGCCCGGATCGGCGCACCGCGCGAGAGTCGCTTCGAACAGGGTCTTTTCGTCCAGCAGCCGCAAGAACGGTTTGGGGCGATCGGCACGGCTACGGGGCCACAACCGTGTCCCACTGCCGCCGCATAATATGACCGGATGGATCGTCGTCATAATGCCCCTGCGTAGCAGCAAGCGCTTAGAATTGCGTTATGCCCCGAAAAACCGCCCGGAGAGACCAACGCCGGAACCAGCAATTCCAGAACCAGCACTAAAACCAACGCTGCCGCCAATAGAACGGAGCCGCCACCGGATCGCCGGTCCGGGTGCGTGCGGGCTCGAAACGGAGGCGCTCCACCACCAGCCTGCAGGTAATCCGGTCGGCCTCGGGGTCGGGGCTTGCCCGGTAAACGCTGCAATTCGAGGCGCGCCCGTTCACCCCAACGGTGACTTTCACGATCACCTCGCTGCCGCGCCGCGCCGCGCGACCGCCAGGCGGTATCGGGTAATCGCGCGCATTGTCGATCCCGCCCGAAACATGGACCGGCTTGGTCGCGATCCCGCCGCCCTGACCACCGCCACCGCGTCCGCTACCCGTGCCAAGGCCGCTTCCCACCGCGCCGGTCCCCTCACCTTGTTCCTTCGCCCCCGAACTATCGGCCGCTCCGGTCGAGGAAGCCTTGGGCATGGACGTATCGCTGCGGACGGGATTGGGGGGCGCAGTCACCGATTTCGGGATGGCACGCCTGCCGGCTTCGCCGGCGGCACCCTCATCCGGTACCGGCTCCGCTTCTTCGGGCGGATCTTCCGGGCTGGTCACCGTGACCGTGAAGGCCGCGATCACGCTGCGTTCGACCGATTGCACCACACCCGGCGCGAAAGCCCTGCTCAACCCGTAGATCGCCACCACATGAAACAGGCCGATCAACACCAGCGTGCCGGGGCGCAGCTTGCGTGAAGAAGTCGAGAAACGGCTGTTATCGGTCATTGACACCCAAGCAAAGCAACGCGGTCCCGTGGCCGCAACCCGACGGCCGGCCGATAGCATAGCCGATCGCATGCCGGCTGGCGATGATGCGGGCACCGCCGCAGGGGCAAGCTATCCCGAAACCGAAAACGGCGGCTCCCGAGGGAACCGCCGTTTTCCAGGTTACGAATGATCGCGAGGATCAGAATTCGTAACGGATACCGACCTGGATTCTCCAGACCGAACCCGAGATCGAAATGTCCTGATCATCATCCGGATTGATGTGATTAAAGGGATCATTCGGGTTATTGTTGGTTTCCTCGAAGATGTACTGACCGGTCGCACGGTCGATATTGCCGTCAATCACGTCAACCAGACTCGGGCGGAAGATAACCCGGTTCGCTTCGGAGTCGATGAAGTTGAGGAAGTTATCGAAGTCGAGAAACAACTCGACCCGATCATCCACGAGTCCCGTCAGACTGCCGATGAACGGCAGTTCCTGACTAAAGCGCAGATCCAGATCATATGACCATGGATTACGGCAAGAGTTGCGACGCACTGTCTCACCCGGCGTGAAATCACAGCCCGATGCGGCAACGTAGTCGATCACTTCCTGCACGGCGCCTGCCTGCGAAAGCGCCGATACATTCGGATCGTTCGGCCCTGTCGGCACGTAAAGCAGTGCATTATCCGAACCCGAGCTCCGATCATGGAAGACACCGCTTCCATCGAAGGTCAGGCTATACGGACGGCCAGAGCGGGCGCGGAAGAACAGGCCCAGCTTGGTCTTGTAATCACCGAAAAACTCCTCGCGGAAGCTGACTGCCGCCGTGAAGTTGTGCCGGGTTTCGAAGTTCGAGGTCGAATTGGCCGGATTCTGGCGATCAAAAGCGGCCGAACGGTCGAAATTCGAGGTTGCGGTCGAACTGCCCACGTCCCGGAAATTTTCGGAATCAGTATAAGCATAGCCGAAACGCATGCTGACACCGCCGCCTTCGGTGAACAGGCCTCTACGGAAGTTCTTCGACAACAGGATCGAGGCGATATGGCTTTCATAGTCGCGACCGTTGGTTAGCTGGATGAAATCATCCAGCCCGGTGCCGAAGCAAGCTGCACTGACATTTGTGTAGGTCGGCGGAGTACCGCCCTGGTTCTGCAACTGTGCGTTACAACCGGCATTCAACGGATCGATCGGCGCATAGATTGGGCGACCGTCGGTCGTGAAACCGCCATTGACGCGGATATCCGGAACCTGAACCAGATCGACGAAGTTCAGCGGGTTGTTGAACCGGCTGTAGATATAGTCGAGATTCAGGTGCCAGTCGCTGAAGAAGCCGTTCTCGGTGCCGAAATCGCTGCTGAAGCCGAGATTCGCACGAGTTACGACCGGAACCTTGAAGTCGGGGTCGGTCGACTGGACGTCTGCCGCACCGCGCGCGGCACTGGCCGAACCGGAGTCGGTGACACATTGCGGGAAACCGGTGAAATTGCCATTGGCATCGAGAGCATTGGTCGGCCGGTTGGCGCAGAATACCGAAGTACCCAGGGCCGAGGAGAAACCATTGTTCGAAAACGCGTTCGAGAAGAACACAACCGGATCACCACCGGTGAACATGCCAATTCCGCCGGTAAGGCGTGAATTGCTGAAGAAGCCGGCATTGTCGAACTCGTAAGTTGCCGAAAGACGCGGCAGGATCACCGGGTCGATACGGCCAAACGAATTCGCGTTGCTGAAGCCGAAGCGCTGGAGGAACAGCGGGTTGTGGCGCGGTGCGTCACCAGCATAAAGCTGGGCACGGACACCGGCTGTGATCGAAAGCTGATCGCTCGCCTGCCAATCATCCTGGACATAGAACGAATATATCTGACGACCGAAAGTCGCAGCCGCTTCGTTGATGTCGCCCGACGGCGTCGCATTGATGTCCGCAGCGTAGGAATTGCCGCTGGTGATATCGTCGGCATCGGGGAAGAACGAGAAACCTGTGGTCAGGATCCCGTTTTCGAAATCATCGAGATTTTGGAAATACAGCGAACCGGTTGCGTTGATGGCAAACAGGTTGAAAATTTCCAGGTCGTTGAGTTCGGCACCGATCTTGAACTGGTGATCACCACCGTCGATATTGATCTGGAACTTCGCCTGGTTGATTGTGCTTTCGAGCGCATTGGCCGAACGGAAGATACCCGGGCCGGTGCTAAAAGTACCGGTGTCGCCATTGGGGCCGATATTACCGACCACGAGGCGAACGGTCGGGTTGGCCGACTGCGCTTCACCGAAACCGACCGGACCCTGAACGTCGGTTACTTCCGAACGGCTGAGGCGCAGCTCGGTCGAAACCTTGTCGCTCCAGTCCGAATAGAGCCGGACCGAGTAGTAATTCGAAACGGTGCCTTCGTCTTCGAAGCTGTTCAGGCCGGTGATGTTGTCATTGCCGAAATCGCTTTCGACATTCGACTCTTCCAGACGCTGATAGGTCGCTTCAAGACGATGATCTTCAGTGATGTATGCATCGATCCGGCCAAAATAACGAACGCTGGTTTCAGGCAGGGTGCGCGGATAACCACCAACATCCTGACCGTAAACATCGCGTGCGATCTGCGCGAAACGGTCGAAATCGGCCTGCGTCGTAAATTCGAGTTCATTGGCGAAGCCGGCACCAATGGGGCCTTCATCATTGGCATCGCCAAGATCGACTTCCTCGTAGCCGGCATAGAAGAATACGCGGTCAGGAATGATCGGTCCGCCGAGCGTGGCACCCCAGCGCTTCTCGCTACCCGAAGAAAGCGGTGAAACGGTGCCGTCGGGGCGGACAACGGTATCAGCCAGGAGATCGTCGTTGAAGAAGGTGTAGAAAGCCGAACCGTGGAATTCGTTCTGACCCGACTTGGTCACGACATTCACGAGGCAACCGGTGAAGTCCGAATATTCGACGTCGAACGGCGCGAATTCGACCGAAGTCTCGCGGATTACATCGAAGGGAAGCGGAAGCGAGTTACGAGCGGCAAATGGCGTTCCGTTGAGACCGAAGACGTCCGCCTGCACGATCCCGTCGACAGTGAAGGTATTCGAGCGATCGTTACCGCCAAGGCAGGAGATACGGTCGACTTCGTTGGCCCGTTCGAGGCTGACACGCGGATCGAGACGAATGATGTCGCGTACGTCGCGGCTCAGGCTCGGGAAAGCTTCAAGCGTGGTTTCGTCGAATGCGAGACCCGGACCGACCGCCAGTTGCTGCACATTGGCGCGTGCGCCGGTGACGACGATCACCGTATCCGCACCGCCGACTGCGGTCGGGGTCAGTTGGAAGGTGTAATCGGTATTGCCCGAAACGGTGATGAACTGGCCTTCGACGGTCTGGCCCTCATAGCCGTTCGCCGTGACCGTGACCGTGTACGGCCCGCCCGGAACGAGAGAAGCGGTGCGGAACGTGCCGTTCGTATCGGCACTCAGGGTGCGCACCTGCCCGGTCCGCGTATCGGTGACCACCACGCTGGCGCCCGAAATCGGGGCTCCGTCGACATCGGTGACCTGACCTTCGATGCCGGAAGTAATCTGCTGTGCGGCAGCCGGTGCGGCAACCATGGCAGAGGCGGAAAGGCTTACGACGCTGGCAGCCAGGAGATATTTGAGCTTCATGAAATCGTTCCCTCGGGTGACGCTAAGAGATTTGGTTACTTGGATGCGGGCCGACTAGGCACGTATGACGACGCTAGAAAGTAGCTTTTATGACACGCCGATGACAAACAGCGGGAATCACTGTCCTCACAGGAGCCGAATGCGAAAAAGTGAGGATTCCGTAGCGTCAAACAGATGTGGCCGCATTGCAACAATATGCAAGATTCTGGGCTTATGCACAAACCGTCCACTGCCGGACGGCAGAATCAGGCAAGGTTGATCTCACGCAAACGCTGCAAAAGGAAGTCGTGGCTCGAAATCGGTGCCGGATGATCGTCGGGCGATTCGGGGTCGATGCACGATTCGAGCGTCTCGATCGTGAAGTCCGGACGGAAGTGAAGGAAGAACGGCATCGAATAGCGAGAACGGCGCGCCGCATCGCCTTTCGGATTGACCACTCGATGCGTGGTCGAGACGAGGCGGCCATTGGTCAACCGGTCGAGCATGTCGCCGATATTGACCGCCAAGGCACCGGGAGGCGGGCTGACCGGAAGCCACTCGCCTGACTTGCTCAACAATTCGAGCCCCGCTTCCTCGGCCCCGAGCAGCAGCGTGATCGTATTGATATCGCCATGTGCCGCGGCACGCACGGCCCCTTCGGGCGCGCTTTCCGGCAAAGGCGGGTAATGCAGCAGGCGCATCACCGAATTGCCATCCTCCACCGTGGCCACGAACCAGTCTTCGGCCAGGCCGAGATGAAGCGCGATTGCGCGCAGCATCCGGTCCCCGGCTTTCTCGAATTCCGAGAACAGTGTCTCGAAAGTCTCGCGAAAGCCCTCGATCTCCTCCGGCCAGACATTAGGCGACATGTATTCGGATAGCGGATGCCCTTCGGACAGGCTTCTGCCGATATGCCAGAATTCCTTGAGATCGAAGACCTCGGCGTCCTTGGCTTTTTCGGTCCCGAACGGAGTATAGCCGCGCGCACCACCACCGCCCTCGACATGGTAGGCCTGCTTGGTTGCCTCCGGCAGGTCGAAAAACGCTTTCGACATTTTCTCGGCGCGTTCGATCAGGTCGATCGGGATGCCGTGATCGCGAATGACGGCAAAACCGTATTCGGAAAAACTGCGCCCCAGTTCGTCGGCAACTTCGGGCAGTGGTCGGGCGATGGAAACGGATGCAATATCGGACATGTGGCTTCTCAATATGGTAGGAACAGGCCGGCAAGCGCGGCGCTCATCAGGTTGGCCAGCGAACCGGCGGCAAGTGCGCGTAATCCCAGCTTTGCGATCACGGGTCTTTGATTTGGCGCAAGTCCGCCCGTGACCGCCATCTGGATGGCGATGGAGGAGAAATTGGCAAAGCCGCACAATGCAAAGGTCACGATGGCGCGGCTGCGTTCGGTCAGGCCCTGAAGCTGGCCGAGATCGATAAAGGCGACGAATTCGTTGAGCACGATCTTGGTGCCAAACAATCCGCCTGCCAGCTTGGCCTGCTCCCAGTCACCGATCCCGATCAGATACATCACCGGCGCGAAGATATATCCGAGTAATTGCTGGAAGCTGAGGTCGGGATAGCCGAACCAGCCTCCGATCCCACCGAGCAATCCATTGGCAAGAGCCACCAGCGCCACGAACACCAGCACCATCGCACCGACGGCGACCGCCAGCTTGACACCTGTCTGCGTGCCCTGCGCGGCAGCCTCAATAACATTGGCCGGTTTGTGCCCTTCCTCAAACGTCTCCGACACGGCAACGTCGGCCATCAGCCTGTCGTGCTTGGCAGCTTCCTCCTCATCGTCGGGCATGATGATTTTCGCCATCAGGATACCGCCCGGCGCGGACATGAAGGCCGCCGCCAGCAGGAACGGCACCGCGTCTTCACCGATGAAAGAAGCATAGGCGGCCAGGATCGTCCCCGCGACACCCGCCATGCCAACGCTCATCAGCGTGAACAGACGCGCAGGCGGCAGTGCGGCGAGATAGGGGCGGACGACCAACGGGCTTTCCGACTGGCCGACGAAGATATTAGCCGCGCTGCCCAGCGCCTCAACCTTGCTGATCCCGGTGATCCAGCCGATCGCGCCCCCGACCCAGCGCACCAGTCGCTGCATGATCCCCCAATGGTACAGGATCGAAACCAGCGCCGCGAAGAAGATAATGACCGGAAGAGCGGCTATCACGAATGTATTGGCGAACGGGTTCGCATCCATCGGGCCGAACACCGCAGCGATCCCGACCTTGGAGAAATCGAGCAGGGCGATGACGCCGTTCGACAGCCACTGGATCGCCGTAACCCCCCACGGGGTACGCAGCACGAGCAGCGCCATCAGCGCCTGCAACGCAAAGGCCGCACCTACGATACGTAAGCTGATACGCTTCTTGCCCGTCGAAAGCAGGAACGCGATCAGCAGGATCGCCGCTATGCCAAGCAGGCTGGTCACAATCGGATGCATGGTTTGCCCTGTTTACAAGATTCGATCGGGCGGTCTGTCGCCTTTTCATCATCCACAGTCAAACCGCGGGCAGATCCTTACCCGCCTTTCCTTTTCCCATCGGTGCGAATAGGCCTGCATCATGAGCGACGAAATCAAGCAGGAAACCATGGCCCGCGCACTGGCAATGCCGCGCGGGCTGTTCGTCTATATGCTGCTGTATGGCGGCATGACCGTGCTGGCCGGGGTACTGGCTTTCAAGCAGGTACAGCTCCCGCCGACCGATCTTGCCGTCGAGGCAGGCATATTCGCATTCCTGCTGCTGGTCGTGATTTCGAGCACCGTGGCCCAGCTTTACGGGCAGAAAACCGCCACGCGCATCGTCTGGTGGGGTTTCGTGCCACTGGGAATATCGTCACTGCTGATGTGGTTCGTGCTCGGCCTGCCCGCCTCGACCGAAATGCTCGAATTCCGGCCCGACGACCTCGCGGCTTTCGAGCAGGTCCATCGCTCGACATGGCGCGTTTGGCTCGCCGGGCCGGCCGCCTATCTCGTATCGCTGCTGCTCAATGTATGGATATTCTCGAAGCTGCGCGGCGGCAACGATGGCGGCACGATATCGCTGATGGTGCGCGGTGCGATCGCATCGGCGCTGAGCCAGGCGATCGATTCGGTCATCTTCATTACCCTAGCCTTTTACGGCCAGTTCGAAATCACCAATCTGCTGATCGGCCAGGTGGTAGCGAAAGTGGTGCTGTCGCTGGTACTGGTCCCGTTCCTGATCACGCTTGGTGTGAAATTGGCTCAGTGGCTGGATGGGGCCGAAACTGAAGAAGCCGAATAAGGATACCCGGAAAAAAGGTGGTGAGCCCTGCTGGGTTCGAACCAGCGACCTACTGATTAAAAGTCAGTTGCTCTACCGACTGAGCTAAGGGCCCCAGGGAATGACAATGTTAGGAGGCGTCACCTAGGGAGACGTTTGGGGCGGGTCAAGCGGGCATGGAGCTGGCGCAGGGAAAGGCCGCTCAGCGGGTCGCGCCACTCGGGGGCTATCCCTGCCGCGGGACCAAGCACGAAATCGCGCTGGCGGAAAGCTGGGTGCGGAATAAGCAGATCCGGACTTGCCCATGTCCCGCCGCTCCACAGCACGATATCGAGATCCAGCACACGCGCACGCCAGCGCTGCCCGCCCCGGTCGCGCCGTCCGAACCGGTGCTCAATCGCCTGCAACTCGCCGAGCAGCGCGCCCGGCCCATGCATTGTCGATATGCGTGCCACGGCATTGGCGAAGCGCCGCTGCGAAGGGCCGACCGGAGCGCTCGAAATGATCGGCGACACCGCCTCGACCGTTATTGCGCGCCGCCCGATCTCTTCCAGCGCGGATGAGAGAATCGCGCACGGACCGCCAAACCGTACATGGCGAATGTTCGAACCGAGCGCGATGAGATAGGTCTGAGTCAGATGTCCTCGCAAATCCGGCCATAGAGTTGCGGTCGCCGGTCGCGGAAGAAACCCATGCCCGCTCGGTGCCTGGCAGCCTGCCCGAGGTCGAGCGTTGCAATCAGCACGCCGCTCTCCTCCCTGCCGAATTCGGCGCGCAAATCGCCCCACTCGTCGCTGATGAAGGAATGGCCGTAAAAAGACTGCGCATCTTCCACCCCGATCCGGTTGGCGGCAACCAGCGGCATGCAATTGGATACCGCATGACCGACCATCGCGCGGCGCCACATGCGACTGGTGTCGAAATCGGCATCATGGGGTTCGGAGCCGATCGCGGTCGGGTAAAACAGCATTTCGGCCCCCTTGAGCGCCATCACCCGCGCGCATTCGGGATACCACTGATCCCAGCAGATCCCGACACCGATCCGCGTCCCGGCCCCGTTTCCGCACGACACGTCCCATACCTTGAACCCGTCATTGCCGGGACGGAAATAGAATTTCTCCTCATAGCCGGGCCCGTCGGGGATATGGCTCTTGCGATAGGTGCCGAGGATTTCGCCACCCGCATCCACCATGGCCAGGGCGTTGTAGTAATGGTGCCCATCGCGCTCGAAAAAGCTGGTCGGAATCGCGATACCGAGCCCTCTTGCAAGTGCCTGCATCGCGATGACCGAGGGATGCTCGGCGGCAGGACGCGCAAGCGCAAACAGCGCCTCATCCTCGACCTTGCAGAAATAGGGACCGGAAAACAGTTCCGGCGGCAGCACGACTTGCGCGCCTCGCCCCGCCGCCTCTTCGACCAACGCGGCCACGGCGGCGATGTTCTCCTGCTCGTCATCCGAACCGAGGGCCAGTTGTAGAGCGGCGACGGTGATGCTGGTCATCGCAGTCTCTTCGCGCGCCGCCGACCGGGATCAATCGGCCTTCTTGAACAACAGCGTCATCCGGTTCGATTCGCCGATCGCGGCATATTTCGCGCGATCCTCCTCGCCGCGCGCATAGCTCGGCGGCAGGGTCCACACACCCGAAGGATGGTCCGCGGTATCGTTGGGATTGGTATTGACGAAACTCTCGTCGACCAGTTCGAAGCCGTAGAGTTCCATCAGGGCTATCATATCGGATTTCTGGAGGTAGCCGTGATTCCCGTTGGTTTTCTCATAGGCCATGCCTTCCGGCGCCTGATGCTGGACTATGCCCACCAGCCCGTCATCCTTGAGCAGCTTGCGCATCGCCATCAGCTCGGTATCCGCAATACCCCAGCGTACCATATTGTGCATCATGCGGATGATCAGGATGCGGTCGACCGTACCGTTCATGTCCTCCGGGACATCGGCCGCGAGATAGGCGGAAACCCTGTCTGCCGGTACGCCGGTCTGTTCGACAACCCGTGCACCGAAGCTGCCGGGAAAGGCAAGCAGGCGTTCGTGAAACCGCTCGGGCACGCCACCGCCCGGGCCGAAGTTGAGGCCGATATAGCGACCTCGCGGCGCGACATAAGGCGCGATCACGCGCGTATACCAGCCACCACCCGGCGCATATTCGGCCACGGTATGCGTCGGCTCGACGCGGAAGAATTCCAGCGTCTCGGCGGGATGGCGGAATTCGTCGCGCGCGCGATCGTCGGCGCGCCGTTCATCGGCCAGCACGGAGGCAAGCGCGGAATTTTCCATATGGCCATCCGCCGACACGGGTGCAGCGAGTGTCAGGGCGGCGAGCGAAGCAGTGGCGGCAAGAAGGATACGCATGGGTTTCTCCCTGTAAGTGTTCGCGGCGCACTCTACGCACGGTGCAGGCGATGACAAGGGCGCACCGGCTACCTATCTTCGGGAGAAAGGAGATTTCATGTGAGCAGCTTGGAGCAAGCGATTGTGGCAGGCGGGTGCTTCTGGTGCACCGAAGCCGTATTCCGCGATGTCGTGGGGGTGACGGAAGTCGAGAGCGGCTATATTGGCGGCACCGTTCCCGACCCGACCTACAAGCAGGTCTGCTCGGGCGATACCGGTCACGCCGAAGCGATCCGGGTGACTTACGATCCAGGCACGATTTCCCTCCCCGAAATCTACGATGTATTCCTAGGTACGCACGATCCGACCCAGCTGAACCGGCAAGGCAATGATGTCGGGACGCAGTATCGCTCCGCCATTTTCGTGACCGGCGATGCGCAACGCATCGAAGCCGAAGCGGCAATCGCACGCTGGAATGCCGAAAACACGGGTGAGGTCGTGACAACGGTGGAAGGTCCTGCCGAATGGTATCCGGCCGAGGATTATCACCAGGAATACTGGGAAGGCGAGGGCCAGCGGAATCCCTATTGTCTCGCGACCATCCCGCCCAAGCTGACGAAACTCAGGAAAAGTTTCCAGGGCAAGGTGAAGGCGCAGAGCTGAGGAGATTGCCTGTTCCGGGGTCTGTTTGTTCAGCCTCAGGCGCCGGCGTTCGCGTCCGCTCCCTTGGCTTTCCCCGCCCCTGCGGGGCTGCGGGCGACCCTGTGGACCTGTGGCTCGGCTTGTGCCTCGCGTGTTTTTGTTTACGCCCTCAGACGCCGGGCGCGGGCCGTCCGGCCCGCCTGGCTTAGGCCTGACCGGCCGTCGCGCAGTCGCGCAGGCGCGCAGGCGCGCAGGCAGGCTCTGGCTGCCGTGACCAGGGTTCGGGTGCGCCCTACCCAACCTCCTTGTCACCCCCGCGAAAGCGGGG
>JANQPE010000103.1 GCA_028289565.1 Parerythrobacter sp. | reverse complement strand
GGGAACGCGGAAGTCTCCATCGCCGGTTCGGGCAATGCATCCTTCGCTTCGGACGGCAATGTCGAAGCGAATATCTTCGGTTCCGGAACCGTGCAGGTCAGCGGCAGCGCAACCTGCGACATCAATTCGTTCGGCTCCGGCAGGCTGGTCTGTTCCGATGCCGCCGCCACGCCGGACGGCGAGGCTGCGAAGCCGGAAACCGAATCCGCCGAGTAAGCCATCGACCTGCCGGCTCGGCTCGACTATGCCGCGCATGAGGAGACAAGACCCATGCGCGGCATAATCCTGATCATCGCCCTGGCGGGGGCGCTGGCATTGCCCGGCTGCATTGCCCGGACCGCACTCGACGTGGCGACTGCCCCGGTAAAAGTGGCGAGCAAGGCGGTCGATCTCGCCACCACCAGCCAATCGGAAGCCGACGAAAAGCGCGGGCGCGAAATCCGCAGGCGCGAGGAACGCCTCGGCAAGCTCGAACGGCGTTACGAAAAGCAGCTCGAAGACTGCCGCGACGGCGACCGCCAGGCCTGCTCCGATGCGCAGGATACCTACGCCGAGATTCAGCTTGTCCTGCCGACGGTTCCCGCCGAACCCGACGGTAATTAGGCCGCGGCGCGGCGGCGGCGGTCATTGATCGCCCGGCCAATCCCGTCGGTGGGAATTGGGGCGACGGCTATGCGCGGCTGCCTTGCCCGCGCCGCCAGGTGCAGGCATTCGTAGAGCCGCGCAGCCGCTTCCGCGAGATCGCCGGCAACGCTGAGCGAACAGCCGCCGCTCGACACTGCCCCGAAACCGATCAGGAATTCGTCCGCGCGCGCTTCCCTCGCATCCAGGCGGATGGGCTTGCCCGGCGAATAATGGCTCGCGAGTTGCCCCGGCGCCTCCACTCTCGACGGCACGACTTCGCTCGCCGGTCCGAGCATGTTCGCCAATTGCGCTTCCGTCACATGACCGGGCCGCAGCACCTGCCAGCCATTGTCGCGCAATGCGACGATGGTCGATTCCATCCCGCGCGTGCACGGACCGCCATCGAGGATCGCATCGATCCGGCCGCCGAGCGAAGCCGCGACATGATCCGCGCGGGTCGGGCTGACCGAGCCGCTGCGATTGGCCGATGGGGCGGCCAGCGGGAATTCCGCCTGTTTGAGTACCGCGCGCATCGCGGGATGCGCCGGCATTCGAAGCGCGACGGTCGGCAGGCCCGCTGTCACGGCCACCGCCAGAGAAGCCTCCTCGCGCGCGGGCCGTACGATGGTCAGCGGACCGGGCCAGAACCGCGCGACGAGTTGCCGGGCGCGGTCGTCGAAAAGGGCCAGGCCCTCGGCCTGTTCGATACCAGCCACATGCACGATCAGCGGGTTGAAATCCGGCCGGTCCTTGGCCGCATATATTTTCGCGACCGCTTCGTCGCTGTCCGCGCGGGCGGCAAGGCCGTAAACCGTCTCGGTCGGCACGGCGACCAGGCCGCCATCGCGCAGGATTCCCGCCGCCCGGGCAATCCCGTCGCTGTCCGCATCCAGCGCTTCCGTAGCGTTCTTGTGTGCCATGCGCGCGCGCTATAGGTGATTGCCCACCAAGCCAAGAGGCCAAGAGACAAGGACGGCCGCCACATGATTCCCTATTCGCCCGCCACCCAGGACCAGTTGCTCGCCATTCGCGTCAATGCGGGGATCGACGAACTGGCGCAAGCGGAACGCTTCGCCGCCGCCGAGCCCGATCTCGTCGAAGCGATCGTCGAGGGCGTGGGCGCCTTGGCGGCAGGCGAATGGGCGCCGCTCAACCGGGCTGGCGACATGGAAGGCGCCAGGCTTGAAAACGGTGTGGTTCACCTGCCCGGCGGTTTCGCCGACGCCTATGCCGACTATGTCGAGCAAGGCTGGAACGCGATTGCCAGCCCGCACGAATATGGTGGGCAAGGCCTGCCATTCACCCTCGCTTGCAACGTGCTGGAAAACCTTGGCACGGCGAACATGGCCTTCAACTTGCTCCCGATGCTCTCGGTCGGCGCGATCGAAGCGCTCGAGCATCACGGCAGCGACGAGCAGAAGAACACATATTTGCCCAGGCTGGTCAGCGGCGAGTGGTCGGGCACGATGAACCTGACCGAACCACAGGCCGGGAGCGATGTCGGCGCACTGCGCACCACCGCCATGCCGGTCAGTGCCGATCAATTCGCGGGCGAACATGCCGGGAAATACCTGATCGAAGGCCAGAAGATCTTCATCACCTGGGGCGAGCACGAGCTGGCGGAGAACATCGTCCACCTGGTCCTGGCCCGGACTCCGGGCGCGCCGGAGGGCACACGCGGCATTTCGCTGTTCCTCGTGCCCAAATATCACGTGAACGGCGATGGTTCGCTCGGCCCGAGGAACGATCTCAGATGCGTCAGCCTGGAGCACAAGCTGGGCATCAACGCCTCACCGACCTGCGTCATGTCCTATGGCGATAACGGCAAATGCGTCGGTGAGCTGGTGGGCTCGGAAAACCGCGGACTGATGGCGATGTTCACGATGATGAACAATGCACGGATCAATGTCGGCAACCAAGGCGTGCAGATTGCCGAGCGCGCAACGCAACAGGCAGTCGCCTTCGCTTCGGAGCGGATCCAGTCGGCCCGCGCGGGTGCGCCGGACAAAAGCCCGGTGGCGATCATCGAGCACCCCGATGTCCGTCGCATGCTGCTACGGATGAAGGCGCTTACCGAAGGCATCCGCGCATTGCTCTATTATTGCGCCGGGCAGACCGATCGCGGCACGCTGGACGATACCCCGGACAATCGGGCCGCCGGCATGCGCGGCGAAATCCTTACTCCGCTGATCAAGGCGTGGGGTACTGATGCGGGAATCGAGGTCGCCAGCATTGGTATCCAAGTCCATGGCGGGATGGGCTTTGTCGAGGAGACCGGCGCGGCGCAGCATTGGCGCGACGCACGCATCGCCCCGGTTTACGAAGGCACTAACGGGATCCAGGCCGCCGATCTGGTCACACGCAAGCTCGGTTTCGAAAATGGCGAAGCCTATGCCGCACTGATGGCGGATATCGTGCGCGATGCTTCCACCGAACCCACGCTGGCCGCGCTGGCGCGGGATTGCGCGAGCATCGGCCAGTGGATGCGCGAGAAAGCAAGCCTGGACGACCGGCTGGCAGGCAGTGTACCGTTCTGCACAATGTCGGCTGTCGCGGTTGCCGGATGGCAATTGCTGCTCCAGCAGCGCGCGGGGGAGGCGGGAGACGCCCCCTCGCTGGCCCGGACAAAACCGGTAATCACGCGCTTCTTCCTCGACCGGATCGTGCCCGAAGCCGCCGGCCCCAAGGCGTCAGCCAGCGCAGGGGCGGAACTGCTCTATACCTTGCCCGCCGAGGAGTTTGCTCGCTGATGCCCGAAACGCCTACCGACCGGGACGGCCTACTGGCCCGCATCACCGATGCGCTCGAACGGTTGTCTCCGGCACCTGCCGCAAAGCCGGACTGGCTGGCCGCCCCGGCCTATGTCTGGAACAGGGAGGGCGCCCGGCCCATTGCGGCCCTGGAAGCACCAGCCCTCGACCTGCTTCGGGGGATCGACGAGCAGAAACATATCGTATGCACCAATATCGCCCGGCTGGCCGCGGGACACGCGGCGCATGACATGCTATTGTGGGGCGCGCGGGGCATGGGCAAGTCGGCGCTGGTGCGCGCGGCGGTCATCGAGGCGCAGTCCAAGGGCGGCAGCTCCCTCGCATTGGTACAGGCCGGATCCGGGGCTCTGGAAACATTGCCGCGGCTGCTCGCGCTTCTCGGGGCGGAGGAGCGACGCTTTCTGCTCTATATCGACGATCTGGGCTTCGCCGACGGCGACATGCATGGTCCCCGGCGGTTGCGCAGTTGGCTGGAAGGCGGTGTCGAGGCGCGTCCGGACAATGTGCGGCTGGCGGTAACCTCCAATCGCCGAGCGCTGTTGCCACGTCAGGCGAGCGAACAGGGCGACCCCCTGAATCCGCGCGATGCGGTGGACGACAAGCTCGCCCTGGCCGATCGGTTCGGGATCACGCTCGGCTTCCACAATTGCAACGAGGCGACCTATCTTGATATCGTGCGCGGCTATACCGAACGATACGGTCTCGAATGGGACGCGGCGGAGGCCGCGCAATGGGCTCGCCAACGCGGGGCCATGTCGGGTCGCACCGCATGGCAGTTCGTTACCGAGCTCGCGGGACGCGACGGAAAATCCCTCTGAAGGCTATTCGGCCGGTCGCTCGCGGGCGAAATCCTCTCGGAAGCTGGCGCGTGGATCGCCTGTCAGTTCGCGTTGCGGGGCAAGCGAACGACCGCGTAACCGCTCTATCGCAGCCGCGGGCTCCGCGCCCGGCGCCACGACCCGCCAGATA
>JANQPE010000097.1 GCA_028289565.1 Parerythrobacter sp. | reverse complement strand
CGCTCAATTGTGAATCCGAAGGAGAAGCGCATCGCGCATTGGCGATCGCAGATCGCATCGACAGGAAGCCGCGCATCGCGATCCGGGTCAACCCGTCTTTCGAATTGCGTGGTTCGGGTATGAAAATGGGTGGCGGCGCCAAGCCGTTCGGTCTCGATGAAAGACGTGTGCCAGCCCTTGCCAAGGAAGTCATCGCGGCGGGTGCCGAGTGGCGTGGGCTGCACATTTTCACCGGCAGTCAGGCGCTGGATTCCGGAGCAGTTATCGAGACGCAGGCGAATGTCCTTTCGCTGGCGGATAGACTGGCGGAAGAAATCGGGACCAGGCTGCCCAGGCTCAATATGGGTGGTGGGTTCGGTATTCCCTACTTCCATGGAGACGAGTCGCTGGATTTACCTGCGGTCGGAGCAGCACTGGCAGAACGGGTTGCGGACCTGCCGGACTCGCTACGCGAGGCCGGACTGTGCCTCGAATTGGGGCGTTATCTCGTCGGGGAGGCAGGTGTGTACCTGACCCGGATCGTCGACCGGAAGGAAAGCCATGGCCAGACTTTCCTGGTTACCGATGGCGGGCTGCATCACCAGCTTGCCGCATCGGGCAATTTCGGGACCGTGGTTCGCCGCAATTATCCGGTGGCGATTGCCTCGCGTTTCGATGCGGAGCCGGAGGAGGAGGCGAATGTCGTCGGTTGCCTGTGTACTCCGCTCGACCGGCTGGCGGACAAGGCGCATCTGCCGAAAAGCGAGATCGGTGACCTTGTCGCGGTGTTTTGCGCGGGTGCGTATGGGGCGACGGCATCGCCCGCGGCGTTCCTTGGGCAGGGTCCGGCAGGCGAAACGCTAGTTTAACCTTTACGGGCGTGCTGCCCCGGACCGGGACTGCCTCTTGCAAAACCGATATAGCTAACAGAATATTCACCCTTTTTGGCGAGGAAGACTGTCCGAACCCGCGGGTGCGGAAGGGCAGGTCGCTCCTCCCTTGCGCAAAGCATGCCCGTGCCGAAGGCAAGGATGCGCATCGATGCCGAATACACATATGCCCAAATTGCTCGCGACCAGCGCGTTGGCCGCGCTCGCCCTTTCCGGTTGTGCTTCGGGTGGAGGGGCCGAGCTACCGCCCGCCGCTTTCGTGGCCATGCAGGAAGGGCCGAGCGAGGAATATGTGATTGGTCCGCTCGACGAGTTGACCATTCACGTCTGGCGCAACCCCGAACTCGGGGCCGAAAATATCCAGGTCAGGCCCGACGGGCGTATCACGACCCCGCTGGTCACTGACATGCCGGCCGTGGGCAAGACCTCGGCGATGCTGGCCGAAGACATTCGCCTGCACCTGTCGCAATATATCGAAGAACCGCTGGTCTCGGTCATCGTCAACACCTCCAACGGCACGTTCAGCCAGCAGATTCGCATCGTCGGCGCGACCGAGAAGCCCTCCTCGATCCCCTACCGTGCAAACATGACCGTGCTCGATGCGATGATCGCGGTCGGAGGACTCAGCGAATTCGCCGCGGGCAATCGCGCCAAGCTGATCCGCTTCGACAAGCAAGTCGGCCGCCAGCGCGAATATGCGCTGAAACTTGGGGATTTGCTCAAGAAGGGGGACAGCCGTGCGAATGTGATGCTGGTGCCCGGTGACGTAATCATCATCCCCGAAAGCCTGTTCTGAGAAGGCGTCGCACCGCATGAACGAAGTCTTCGAGGAATTCCGCGTGGCGGTACATTCGGTCTGGCAGCGGCGCTGGCTGGCGCTGGCTATCGCCTGGGCGGTTTGCATCCTGGGCTGGCTGGCGGTTGCTTTGATCCCCAACGCGTATGAATCGCAGGCCAGGATCTATGTCCAGCTTGAAGACGTGCTGGCCGAACAGATCGGCATCGCGGGCGGCGGTCAGCGCGATATTACTCGCGTGCGCCAGACTCTCGCGAGTTCGATCAACCTGGCAAAGGTCATCCGCTCGACCAAGCTTGGCGAAGGAATCTCCGACCAGAAGCAGATGGAGGCCGCGATTGCCGGCCTGAGTGAATCGGTCGCGATCAAGAGCGAAGAAGACAATCTCTTCGAACTGACCGCAGAGGTCGGCGCCGGTCACTTGTCGGATGCCGAAAATGCGACTCTGGCCCACGATGTCGTCCAGAAGCTGATCGATAGATTCCGTGAGGAAAATATCGCTGGCAATCGTGGCGAAGTCGCCGAAACACTGGTCTTTCTCGACCAGCAGCTCGACGCTCGCAAGCGCGAACTCGAAGAGGCCGAGCAACGCCGGCTGGCATTCGAAGCGCAATATCCCGACTTGATCGGAGGCAGCACGGCGCTGGCCGCGCGGATTTCCAGCCTGCGGTCCGAATTGCGCGGGGTCGAGGCCGATCTGGCAGCGGCATCAAGCGCGCTTGCGGCAATTAACGGCCAGTTGGCCGGCACGCCGCGCTCCATAGTCACGCCAGGTGCGCCCGGCGGCGCGGCGGGTGCTTTGATGAGCGCCCGTTCGCAGATGGCGGAGTTGCAGGCTCGAGGCCTGACCGACAGCCATCCTGACGTCGCCGCGCTCAAGCGCAAAATAGCCCTGCTCGAACGGGAGGCTGCGCGCGAAGGGTCGAACGGCTCGGCATCTTCCAATCCCGCTTATACGTCTTTGCAGGCGATCCAGGCGGAGCGGCAGGCAAATGTCCAGGCGCTGACCGCACGCAAGGCAGCCCTGCAGTCCGACCTGGCTGCGATCATGGCCAGCCAGGCCGAAGAGCCGGCCGTTGCCGCCGAAGCCAGCCGCATCAGCCGCGACTACGAAGTGTTGAAGAAGAAATATGACGAACTGCTGCAGGATCGCGAGGAAATGCGTCTGCGCGGCCAGGTCGAAAACGAGCGCAGTTCGTTCAAGTTCGAAGTGATCGATCCTCCGACGATGCCGCGTTCGCCGTCCGCCCCCAATCGCCCGCTGCTGCTGATCGGCGTGCTGCTTGCGGGTGTGGGAGCCGGTGTCGGCGTAGCCTTCGCCATGGGCCAGCTTCGTTCGACCTTTGCCACGACGGCAAAGCTGGAGCGTGCCCTCGATCTGCCGGTCGTGGGTTCGATCTCGCATACTCTGACCGATGCCGGGCGCGAATTGCGAGCCAGGCGAATGAAGATGTTCGCGGCAGGCACTGCTTCGCTCGCCGGCCTGTGCGTCATCCTGCTGGCAGTCGAATTCCTGCAACGCGGCATGGTGGCGTGAGGAGAGGGAAATGACCGAGCACAAGAAAATCCCTGTCCCGCCCGAAAATGAAAAGGGCACCTCGTTGTTCGAGCGTGCCAGTGGTGCGTTCGGGTTCGACACCTTCACGCCTGCTCCACTGCCCGGGAAGCTCGACGAGCAGCCGATTAAACGCACCAGGATACGCAAGCAAAAGGTCGAGGAGCCGACGCATGCGAAACAGGGGGTTCCCGAACGGGAAGAGGCCACCGCGCAACAGATGGCACGCCTCTCGACCGAGCCTCCATTGCCGGTGCCTGTCCTGCCATCCGATAGCGTGGCCGAACCAGTCGATTATGCCGTAAGGTTCGGAGGCAAGCGCCTTCCCGTCGATCGCGAATTGCTGCGTGATCAGGGTCTGATCGTTCCCGAGGCTGCAGCCGGGGCATTGATCGAAGAATTCCGCATCGTGAAGCGCGGAGTGATTGGCACTGCCACCAAGCTGGGCACCGCTGCATCGCGCCGTGTCCTTGTCTGCTCACCGCATCCGGGAGAAGGCAAGACATTCTGCGCGACCAATTTGGCCATCGCCATCGCCGCCGAGCGTGACAGCGAGGTGTTGCTGGTGGATGCAGATTTTGCAAAGCCTTCGATCTTGTCCACCCTCGGTTTGCCGAAAGGCGCCGGGTTCATGGACTGTCTCGCCAATCCGCAAGTCCAGCCTGAAGAATGCGTTATTGGAACGGACATTCCGGGTCTGTGGGTTCTGCCTGCGGGCAACCAGACCAATTCGGCCAGCGAATATCTTGCCAGCCGACGCACTGCGGAAGTGCTCGATCGCGTGACGGCAGGCGCACCGAACCGGGTCGTTGTGTTTGATACACCGCCTGCACTGGCGGCATCGCCGGCCGCGGAACTGGCCAAGCATGTCGGGCAGGCGATCCTGGTCGCTCGTGCGGATACGACCGGTCAGAGCGCGCTCGAAGACGCCGCCGAACTGCTCTCGGCATGTCCGGACATCAAATTGCTTTTGAACGGTGCCCATTTCAGCCCGAGCGGACGCAACTTCGGATCCTATTACGGATACGGGGAATAACTCGCCATGAAAGACGGGCTTTTCAGTTCGCTCTGCATCGCCATGGTGTTTGGCACCGTGCTTGCCGCGGCAACGCCGGTGATGGCGCAGGACGGTGGCAGCAAGGAAGAAGGTGAGGTTCGGAGCGACCGCCGCGTCAGTGTCGATCCGTATATCGAGGTCTCCCAGATTGTATCGGCTCAACTGTTGCCGGGCGATGATGTCGTTACCTACACACAGGTTGCGGCAGGCGTCGACGCTTCGGTTACGGGGCGCAACAACGGTGCTTCGGTCTCGATCCGCTACGAGAAGAATATCGGTTATGATAATGATGTGCTCGATACCGACCGTTTGAGCGGCGTGGTGCGTGGCTATGCTTCGGTCGTACCGCGAGTCTTGACAGTGGAAGCCGGCGCACTGGCCTCGCGCGCGCGCGTCGATGGCAATGGCGGCTTGACGCCGAACCCGGTCAATGGCGACGATTCCGAAACGCAAATATATTCCGCTTATGCCGGACCCAGCTTTCACACACGCGCTGGCGATGTCGAAATCAACGCCAATTACCGCATCGGCTATACCAAGGTCGAGGCACCCGATGCCTTTCAGGTCTCCCCGGGGACGGAACCCATTGATGTATTCGACGACAGCCTGACCCAGAGCGCGGCAGTACACCTTGCGACCCGCCCCGGAGAGTCGCTGCCGGTCGGGGTTGGCGTAGGAGCAGGTTGGACGCAGGAAGACGTGTCGAACCTCGATCAGCGAGTGCGCGACGTGTATGTCCGCGGCGACGTCACGGTGCCTGTCAGCCAGAATGTCGCCCTGGTCGCAGGTATCGGTTACGAGGATGTCGAGATTTCGAGCCGCGCCGCCGTGCTCGATGCCAATGGTGATCCGGTGACCGGCTCCGATGGCCGTTTTCAGACCGATAGGAGCCAGCCGCGCCAGCTTGCCTATGACGTGTCGGGCCTGATCTGGGATGTCGGTGTCGTCTGGCGTCCAAGCCGCCGTACTTCGCTCGAAGCCCATGTCGGCCGCCGTTACGATTCGACCAGCTATTACGGTTCGTTTGCCTGGGCGCCCAGCAGCCGTAGCAACGTCGGCGTGTCAGTCTACGATACGGTTAGCGGCTTCGGCAATCGACTGACCACGGCATTGGCCAATCTGCCGACCGAATTCAGCGCCTCGCGCAATGCCCTTACCGGTGACTTCAACGGTTGCGTTGTCAGCCTCGCTGGCGACAATTGCGTGAATGGAGCGCTCGGTTCCGTCCGGTCGGCGGTGTTCCGGTCGCGCGGGGTTGCCGCCAGCTATTCGGTACAGGCCGGGCGTATCCAGACGGGTGTCGCGGCAGGCTATGACCGCCGCCGCTTCATTGCTGCACCGGGCACGGTACTGGCCGATGCGAATGGCGTGATCGACGAAACCTTCTGGACGAACTTCTTCCTTGGAGGCGATGTCGGGCGCAGCGCTTCGTGGTCCGCCAATGCCTATGCAAGCTATTTGCGGAGCGGTTTCGACAATACGGGCGACGTGCTCGCGGTCGGCGCTTCGGCAGCATACAACCAGGCGATTACCGGACGGCTTTCTGCCCGTGCCGCGGTCGCGTTGGATCATATCGACAGCGATGCAGTGGATCTGGATTTTGCGACCGCATCCGCGCTGCTCGGTCTGCGCTACGACTTCTAAGCTGGGGTGAATGACGATGTTCGATGATTTTTACGGTCTGACGAGGCGCCCGTTCCAGCTCACGCCCGATCCGAATTTCTATTTCGAGAGCGCCACGCATCGCAAGGCGTTGTCCTACCTTGGATACGGGATGGCCCAGGGTGAAGGTTTCATCGTCATCACCGGCGAGGTGGGGACGGGTAAATCCACACTCGCTGCCCATCTGATGCGGAGGATCGACAAGACGCGGATGACGGTTGGCCAGGTGGTCACCAGCAATCTCGATGGAGAGGAATTGGTCCATGTCGTCGCACAGAGTTTTGGTCTCGATATCGAAGGGCACGATAAGGCTTCGGCCCTGGGGGAAATCGAAAGCTTCCTGCACGAAGAAGCCCGCAAGGGGCGCCGTTGTCTGCTACTGGTCGATGAATCGCAGAATCTCAGCATCGAGGCGCTCGAAGAATTGCGGATGATGTCGAACTTCCAGCTTGGTTCGCATCCCTTGTTGCAGCAATTGCTGCTCGGCCAGCCGGAGTTCAGACAGGTTCTGTCCGATCATGACGAACTGGAGCAATTGCGCCAGCGAGTGATCGCCGCACACCATCTGGAAGCGATGGAATCGGGTGAACTGGAGCCGTATATCAAGCACCGCCTGGAGTGTGTCGGGTGGAGCGGCAATCCGGAATTCGACCAGCGTGTCTATGCGGAACTTTACGAGGCGACCGGGGGCATTCCGCGCCGTGTGAACCAAGTGACCACGCGCCTGCTTCTTCTTGGTGCCGTCGAACAGCGCACGCGGATAGACAATGCAATGCTCAGTGCCGTGCTCAAGGAAATGAAAAGCGACAATGCATTTCCGGAAGCCGCGCCGAGCCCGATGCCGAAACCGGCTCCGGCTCCTACGCCAGGACCCGTGAAACACGCGACATATCCCCGACCGAAACGCGAGAGTGAACCGGAACAAGGGCAGCCACAACCCGACTTCCACGCACTGCTAGCCGAACGCGACGCGCATATTCGCGAACTGCAACAAGCGGTGGTCGAGCTTTCGCAAGCCGACGGACACGGCAAGGGTGCCGGGCAAGACGATTTGGTTGAGCGCATGGCTGCTCTCGAGGCCAGGCTCGAAGAGCAAGAGCGCTCGGTTCGCCATGTGCTCGCCATGCTGGTCGAATGGGTCGAAACCGGCCAGCCACCGCGCGAAGCGGCCTGAGGGGCGTATTCCGATGGCTGAAACGCAGATCGTCAACGGCCTGTCGGTCGATGTAGAGGATTGGTTCCAGGTCGGTGCGTTCGAAAAAGTGATCGAGCGCGGCGAGTGGGACGGGCTGGCTTGTCGCGTCGAGGATAACGTGCTGCGCATTCTCGACCTGTTTGCAGAGGCTGACGTCAAAGCGACGTTCTTCATCCTTGGCTGGGTGGCGCGCCGCAATGGTTCACTGATGCGCCGGATTGCCGAGGCGGGCCATGAGCTTGCCAGCCACGGTTACGATCATGCACGGGTCTTCACCTTCGATCGCACGCAATTCGCAGCCGACATCGATCATGCACGCAAGGTTATCGAAGACGCTTCCGGTATCCGGGTGAGAGGTTACCGCGCGCCGAGCTTCTCGATCGATCAGCGTACTCCGTGGGCCTATATGGAACTCGCCGAGCAAGGGTATCTTTATTCCTCCAGCGTGGCTCCGGTGGCGCATGACCATTATGGCTGGCGCGAGGCGCCGCGCTTCGCGTTCAAGCCGCTGCCCTGGTCGGAACTGGTCGAGCTTCCGGTGACAACCGCAATCCTCGGCGGTCGCCGGGTCGCTGCCGGCGGCGGCGGGTTCTTCCGTGTCCTGCCTTACGGCTTTTCCAAATGGGCGATCCGGCAGGTCAATCGTCGCGAGGAACGGCCGGCAGTATTCTATTTCCATCCGTGGGAAATCGACCCGGATCAACCGCGTGTCGGCAATGCGCCGGTCAAGTCGCGATTGCGGCATTACACCAATCTCGACAAGATGGCCGGCAAGCTGCGCGAACTCGTCCATCACTTCGCCTGGGGACGAATGGATCTGATCGCCCATCGCGAGCGCGAGCGGGCGACGGAGCTGGCTGCATGAACGCGCCGTTTCCACTGGGTGTCGAAGAGGTGGCGGTAGTCGACATGCGCGATCCGGGCGAAGTCGCGCGGATAGAGCAGTTCGTGGCCGAATGCGAAGGCACGGTGTTCCACCGTCCGGCATGGCTGCATGCGGTCGAGCAGGGGACAGGCCAGCGCGCGACCGGTCTCGTTGCGGAGAAAGGCGGTATCGTTACCGGATGGTTGCCGTTGACCGAAGCGCATTCACCTCTGTTCGGACGGGCGCTGGTGTCGAGCGGATTTGCGGTAGGCGGTGGAGCGCTGACCAGGAAAGCGGCCACGGCAAATGCGCTTTGCAAGGCGGCCGAAGAGCTTGCCGTCAGGCAATCCTGTTCCTCGATCGAACTACGCGGTGGGGTATTTCCCGCGGAATGGGATGAAATCGCCGACAGGCATGCCGGGTTCGTGCGCCCGCTCGAAGACGACGACGAAGCGCAGTTGCTGGCCATCCCGCGCAAGCAACGTGCCGAAATCCGCAAGAGCCTGAAAGGCGCTCTCACGGTGGAAACCGGGACTTCGGAACGCGACCGGGCAGCGCATTATGCCGTCTATTCGGAAAGCGTGCGCAACCTTGGCACGCCGGTATTCCCCCGTGCCCTGTTCGATGCGATGCTGGACCATTTCGGCGATAACGCCGACATCATGAATGTGTACCGGGATGGCATGCCAGTTTCGAGCGTGCTGTCCTTGTACCATGATGGCGTTGTGATGCCCTATTGGGGCGGCGGGATATTCGCTGCGCGTCACCTGCGAGCCAACGAGCGGATGTATTACGAGCTTATGCGCCACGCCCGACGTCGCGGTTGCGGGCTATTCGATTTCGGCCGCTCCAAAACCGGTAGCGGACCGTATGCCTACAAGAAGAATTGGGGCTTCGATCCGCGGCCGTTAACCTATGGTGTGTGGTCGGATGCATCGGGCGAGACACGCCAGATCGATCCGGGCAACGAGGCCTATTCGAGCAAGATCGCGCTTTGGAAGAAGCTCCCCCTTGCCGTCGCCAACCGCGTGGGGCCGCATATCGCGAAAGGGCTGGCCTGATGGGCGAGATCCTGTTCCTGGCACACCGGATCCCGTTTCTGCCCGATCGCGGCGACAAGATCCGGTCGCATCACATAGTCAGGGCGTTAGCCGGTTTCGCGCCGGTTCATGTCGGCTGCTTCGCGGAAAACGAAACGGATCGCTCGCATGAAAGCCGGTTGGCGGGCGTGGCTGCGACCTATCACCTGGCCGATCGCCTGCAAAATCTGCCTCTGTCGGGATTGCAGGCGCTGGCATCGCACAAGCCGGTCAGCCTGATGGCGTTTTACGACAGAGGCTTGGAGGAGTGGGTCCGTGAGAGGCTGGAGACGCGCGATATCTCGACGATCTTCGTGTTCTCCGGCCAGATGGGACAGTATGTTCCGCATGATTACCGAGGCAGGGTGATTGTCGACCTGTGCGATGTCGATTCCGCCAAGTTCGAGGCCTATGCCGAGAATTCCGTGCCTCCGTTGAGGTGGCTCCATGCCCGCGAAGCGGGACTGCTGGCCGTCGAGGAGCGACGGCTGGCCCGGCGCGCGGACCATACGCTGCTAGTCAGCGATGCCGAAGCGGCTCTGTTTCGCGATCGTTTGGGATCGGCGGAAGGCATTTCGATCGCGGCGATCCGCAACGGAATCGATACCGCTTTCTTCGATCCACAAGCGGTTGGCCCGCAGCCGGACATGGCGGCCATGCCCGGGCCACATTTGGTGTTCACCGGGCAGATGGATTATCCGCCGAACATTGCCGCCATGAAGCGTGCGATACATGATCTGCTTCCCGCAATCCGGCGCAAACATCATGTTGCACGGCTGCATGTCGTTGGCCGGGCCGCCGGCCCCGAACTGATGCAATATGATGGCAAGGATGGTGTGCGTGTGTGGGGTGAAGTGCCCGATATACGGCCCTTCCTGGCCGCCGCCGATATCGTCCTTGCGCCGCTGACCATCGCGCGCGGCGTGCAGAACAAGGTGCTTGAGGCGATGGCAATGGCCAGGCCTGTCGTCCTGAGCGCGGAGGCGGCAACCGGAATCGCCGGTGTTGATGGCGAGCATTTCGTCATCGGCGATGACGATGACCGAATGCTTGCCGGTATGGAGGCGTTGCTTGGCGATGGTGGCGAAGCCCTGGCGATGGGAGCCGCGGCACGCCGTTTCGTCTGCGAGGAACAGGGGTGGGATGCAATGCTTGCCCGGCTACCCGAATTGTGCGGCTTCGCAACGGATGGGGTATCCCGCGATGCGGCATGACGCGGATCTTGCCCAATGGCGGCACGCGGGATTTGCGGCGCAATTGCCGGAGCATTGGCGTGCACCGCTTGGACGGCTGGCTCTCGCATGGGCTGGGCTTGTCCTTCTCGCGATCGCGGACTGGATCGCGATGACACGCCAATGGTGGGATGTTTCAACCTACAATCATATCCTGTTCGTGCCGTTTATCGTCGGTTGGCTTGTCTGGAACCGGCGCGAGGTCCTGGCCGGGCTAAGCCCTTCGGCATGGTGGCCCGGTCTGATGATGCTGGGCGGTTCACTGTTCCTGTGGCTGTTGGGAAGATTGTCCGGTTTCGATTTTGCGAGCCAGCTCGGAGCCGTACTGGCCTTGCAATCCGCCGTAGCAGTGTTGTTCGGTCCGCGCGTAGTGGCAGCCCTGCTTTTCCCGCTGGGCTATATGCTGTTTCTCGTGCCCTTCGGCGATGAACTGGTCCCGGTGTTGCAGACGATCACGGCCGAGATCGTGATCGTGCTGGTCGGATTGAGTGGCACCCCCGCGGTGATCAACGGTGTATTCATCGACACCCCTGTCGGCCTGTTCGAGGTGGCCGAAGCATGTTCGGGGGTGAAGTTCCTTGTCGCCATGCTGGCGTTGGGAGTCCTGGTTGCGCATACCTGCTTCCATGGCTGGAAACGGCGGACCTTGTTTCTGGCGGCATGTCTCGCCCTGCCGATCATGGCCAATGGCGTGCGTGCCTGGGGCACGATCTATATCGCCCAATCGCAGGGAATCGCGTTTGCCGAAGGGTTCGATCATGTTTTCTACGGCTGGGTGTTCTTTGCGCTTGTCGTCGCTGCACTGCTTGTCGGCGCGTGGCGCTGGTTCGATCGATTGCCTGAAGAATTGGGGGTTGATGCCGCTGAATTGAATGCATCGTCATTTCTGTCGAAACTGGCCGACAAGCGGCTCAGCGCGAATGGCGCGCTGCTCACTCTGCTGACGGCGATAATCGCTTTCGCCTCCTGGCAGACGGTTGCTTCACGGGCCGAAGCGAGCATGCCGGTCGCTCTGGAACTGCCGCCAATTCCGGGTTGGGAACGCATTCCCTTCGAGCCCGTGAATACCTGGTTGCCACGAGCAGGTGGCGCAGACAGGCATTTGCTGGCCAGTTATCACAACGCCAACGGCCAGCAAGTTGATGTCTCGCTTGCAATCTATGCAGCACAAGGCGAAGACCGTGATGCGAGTGCCGTCGGTGAAGGCGCGCTAGTACCGGATACTCCCTGGCGCTGGCTCGAACCAGGTCCTGCAAGTGACGGCAGCAGGGCCGAATTTCTCCTTGCCAACGGGACCGTCAAGAGGTTCGCACAGACCAGCTATCGTACTGGTGGCCTCACTACCGGGAGTGTGGCCAGGCTCAAGCTTGCCATCATGCGCGACCGTGCATTCGTGCGGCGGCGTCCTGTCATGACCCTGATTTTGTCGAGCCGCGAGCAAGACGGGATTGAACCGGTCGATGCCGTTGTGAAACTACGCGAAGCGATGGGCGATGCCGGAGAATGGATGGACCGCGCGGCGGGCCTTCGGTAGGGCGCGATCCATGTGCGGGATCGCTGGTATTTTCCATTGCGGCATACCCAAGCCGGTTGATCCCGAACGGGTCGAGCGGATGGCCGAGGCTCTGGCTCATCGCGGACCGGATGGTTCGGGCGTTTGGACGGCACCGGGCGTCGGTCTCGGTCACCGCCGGCTATCGGTGATCGATCTTGCAGGGTCGCCGCAGCCGATGATTTCCGCCGACGGACATGCAGTGCTCAGTTTCAACGGTGAGATATACAATTACCGCGAATTACGCCGTGAACTCGAAGCCAGGGGGAGCATCTTTAGAACCGGTGGTGATACCGAGGTAATCCTTGCTGCGTGGCAGCTCTGGGGGCCGGATTGCCTGTCGCACCTGCATGGCATGTTCGCTTTTGCGATTTACGATTGTGTCCGGCGCGAGCTGTTTCTCGCCAGGGACCGGCTTGGTGTGAAGCCGTTGTTCATGGCTCATCTCAGTGATGGCAGCCTGGCCTTCGCATCGGAACTGAAGGGGCTATTGGCGCACCCCCTGCTGCGGCGAGAAGCGGATCCGCAGGCGATCGAGGATTACCTCGCATGGGGCTATGTTCCGGATCATCGTTCGATCCTCAAGAATGTCGAGAAATTGCCGGCTGGCCATTATCGGCTGTTGAAACACGATATGCCACCGGCGCTGCCTGTGAAATGGTGGGATGTCAGTTTTGCGAAACGGCGCAAGGGAACGCAGGCGGATCTTTCCGCGGAGCTGCTCCATCATATGCGTGAAGCAGTGACATCGCGCATGGTGGCCGACGTTCCACTGGGCGCTTTTCTCTCGGGGGGAGTGGATTCTTCCTCTGTCGTGGCCTTGATGGCCGAGGCAAGCCGCGCGCCCGTGCGAACCTGTTCGATCGGATTCGATGTCGCAGAGCTGGACGAGAGTGCCCACGCTCGGTCCGTCGCGGAGCGTTTCGCCACGGATCATACCGCCCGTATCGTAGATCCGGCGGATTTCACGCTTGCAGACCGCCTCGCCGGGATTTTCGATGAACCCTTTGCCGATGCCTCTGCCTTGCCGACCTGGCGAGTTTGCGAACTGGCGCGGCGATCGGTGACCGTTGCTCTCTCCGGCGATGGTGCCGACGAGGCACTGGCCGGGTATCGAAGGCAGGTGTTCCATCATCGGGAGGAACAGGTACGTGGCGTGCTTCCCAAGGCATTGCGCGAACCGCTCTTCTCTGGACTGGGTGCGATATGGCCAAAGGCGGATTGGGCACCGCGATCATTGCGAGCGAAAACGACGCTGCTTTCGCTCGCCGGTGACGGTGAAGCGGGATACTCCGATGCCCTGGCCGTAATATCGAAGTCAGCGCGCCACGCGTTATATTCTGCGGGGTTTCGCCGTGACCTCGGCGGTTATTGTGCCGAAGACGCGCTTGTTGCGGTCATGCGCAATGCTCCGGCTCGTTCTGGCCTCGACCGGGCTCAATATGCCGATCTGAAGTTCTGGCTGCCGGGCGATATCCTGACCAAGGTCGACCGTACGAGCATGGATGTAAGTCTTGAAGCACGCGAACCGCTGCTGGACCACCGGCTGATCGAATTCGCCGCTCAACTGCCGGAGAAGTACCGCGTCCGGGGGCGGCAGGGGAAATGGCTGATGAAGCATGCCATGGAACGGTATCTGCCCGAGGACATCCTGTACCGCCCGAAGCAGGGTTTCGTGACGCCGATCGCGCAATGGTTGCGCGGGCCGCTTGCCGCCGAGGCGAGGGCGATCTCGACCAGCGCCGTTTTGTCCCGTACCGGCTGGTTTGACACAGCCCGTCTCGCTCGAATCGCCGAAGCGCATATTTCCGGTCGAAGAGACAATTCCCGCCTGTTGTGGCAATTGCTGATGCTGGAGCGGTCGTTGGGCAATTTGCGGGTCGGTTGAAACGTATCCGAAGCCGTGCAGCCTCGAATGGAGCTATGCGGCGTAATCCACGGATTTATTTGTCGCTATTGCACGATGATTTGCCCCAATCCGAGACTTATCCCGTCCTTTTGCGAAATTAATCGTTTGCCAAGTGAGTCCGGCCTCGCCTAGATTCGCGAAATCGGAAACGCAACCGCAGGACCAAAGCGGGGGTCGCATGGATCGCTTGGGACAGGAATTACGCAATTCGGACGGTGACATGGTTCGTACCGAGAATAGTGCACTACCGCTTGGTGGGGGCAACGAGGAACTGGTCGCCGAAAGCGTTTTGCACGCGGCCATCCCGGAAGAACTCTTCGCTCTTCGCGAACTCGACATACTCTACGAAGCCGAACAACAGACATTGTGGACTTATATGCGGCCCGAAGTGCGGCCGAGTTTCACACCGACGCTGCTGGCCGATTTCGAAAGCTGGCAAAAGCATATTTCAGAAGGTTTCGGCCCGGACAAGGTTCCGCTGCATTTCCTCGTCTTGGGCAGCCGGGCACCTGGTGTGTTCTGCTTCGGCGGCGATCTCGAACTGTTTCAGGATCTGATCCGCGAGCGCAACCGCGAAGGACTGGTCGGTTACGGCCATCGGTGTTGCAAGATACTCCATCGCAATATTAACGCGCTCGATCTGCCCATACTGACGATCGGGCTGGTTGAGGGGGCGGCGCTTGGCGGGGGTTTTGAGGCCCTGTTATCGTTCGACTATGTCATTGCCGAGCGCAGCGCCACTTTCGGCCTGCCGGAAATCATGTTCGGCCTTTTCCCGGGAATGGGTGCGCATGCCCTTCTTTCGCGCAAGCTGGGCAGTGCGATGGCGGACCGGCTGATCGTATCCAACGAGACCTACACGGCGGAACAGATGTACGAACTCGGGATCGTTCATCACCTTGCCGAAGACGGTGACGGCTTGGCGACCTGCCGCGATTTCATCAAGAAGTCGACCCGGCGGCATTCCGGCCTGCTTCATTCGCGCAAGGCAATGAAGGTAGCGTGGCAACTCGAACTGGCCGAGTTGTTCCGAATTACCGAGTTGTGGGCGGATGCCGCCCTTCAATTGGGCGAACGTGATCTCAAGGTCATGAGCCGGCTTACCGCCGCCCAGGCACGGTTGTCGAACGCAGCCTAACGCGCGTCGACCATCACCACCTCGGCGTCTTCCAGGGCTTCCACACGGATTTCCGATTCACCGGTCACGGCAATTCCGTCACGCGCATTCGCTTCGTGGCCGTTGACGAGAATCCGGCCGGTCGGCGCGACAAGGTATAGATGCCGTGAAGCACCGGTTTGCCATATTGCCGTTTGTCCTGTCTCAAGGGTCGCGGCGGCGACTTTCGCATCCGCACGAATGGGCAGGGCACCATCCTCGTTGGACGCACCGCTGGCAAGTACTTCGAAAGCACCCTCCCGCGCGGCTTTGGGGAATTCACGCTGGCCCCATGACGGCGCTTCACCGCTCCGGTCGGGCATGATCCAGATCTGGAACAGGGTGGTTGCTTCGTCTTCGAGGTTGAATTCGGAGTGGGTGATGCCCGTACCGGCGCTCATCACCTGAACATCACCGGCCTGGGTTCGCCCTTCATTACCCAGTGAATCCCTGTGCGTGATCGCGCCCGAGCGCACGAAAGTGATGATTTCCATATCGTTGTGAGAGTGCGGCGGAAAACCGCCTCGCGCGGCAATGGTATCGTCGTTCCACACGCGGATCGATCCCCAACCCATGCGATCGGGATCGTGATAGCGCGCGAAACTGAAGTGATAGCGCGCATCGAGCCAGCCATGGTCGATGGCACCGAGCGAGGCGAAAGGTCTTATGTCGATCATCGGAGTATCCGCATCGGCGGGGTGTTATCGCCGGAATGCCAACGAGATGGCATGTCTTCTACGGACTTCAACCCTGCCTGCCGTGGCCCAGCGCCATGTAGTCTTTGCTTTGCATTTCCTTGAGGCGGCTGACTGTTCGCTCGAACTCGAAGCTACCATCGCCTGCCTGGTAGAGGGTTTCGGGTTCGGCATCGGCAGTCGCAAACAGCTTCACCCGGTGTTCGTACAGCGCATCGACAAGTGTCACGAACCGCGCGGCTTCGTTGCGCATGTCCGGACCCATTTGCGGGATGCCGACGATGATCACCGTGTGATATTCACGTGCGACAGCCAGATAGTCGGGTGCGCCGCGCGGCTCACCGCACAAGCGCTTGAAGCTGAACACGGCAACACCCTTCAGGCTCTTGGGAACATGGATCGTCCGCTTGCCACCGACATCGAGTTCGGCGGACGGGACATGCTCGGCATCCTCCGGCCTGTAGTCGGTCAGACGGAAGAATGCTTCGCGCACTTGCCCTGTCGCCGCATCGCCGAGCGGTGTGTGCCAGGTATCGATCCCGCCCAGTCGTTCGAGCCGGTAATCGACAGGCCCGTTGAGCGGCAGCACATCGAGTCGCTCTTTCACCAGATCGATAAAGGGCAGGAAATGTTCGCGATTGAGGCCGTCCTTGTAAAGATCGTCGGGTGGACGATTGGAAGTAGTGACGACGCTGACGCCCTCGTCGACGATCAGTGCGCTGAACAGCCGACTCATGATCATCGCATCTGCGGAATTGTTGACCACCATCTCGTCGAAAGCGAGGCAGCGCACATCCTGGGCGATATTGCGCGCAACCCTGGGAATCGGATCGCCCGGCTCTGTCTCGCGCGAGGCGCGCATCATCGCGTGCACTTCCTGCATGAAGGCATGGAAATGGGCACGGTTTTTTTCCTCGATACCCAGAGCGGCATGGAACAAGTCCATCAGCATCGATTTTCCACGTCCGACACCACCCCACAGATAGATGCCGCGAGGCTGTTCCCGGCGCCTTGCGAACACCCTCCCCAGGAAACCGCTTTCGGCGGCCTCCGTCTCGAGTTCGCTCTGCAGCCGGTCGAGCCGCAGCGCTGCGCTATGCTGTTCTTCGTCCAGTTTCAGCTCGCCCGCTTCGATCAGAGCTTTATAGCGCGCCAGCGTGCCGGTCATTGTCTTTTCGAAGCCTTGCGGATTACGCCGGAGAAGGCAGCTACCAGATGATCCTCCTGCACCACCTCGCCACGCAAGAATATCAGGCGGCCGGTCTCGCGCAATATCTCGACCACGGAGTCGAGGGGCATGCCCGGTTTTCCCGCTCCGATAAACTGGGTCGACAGCTCAAGCGTTACAGCCATTCCGGCATCGCTCTCGCCCAACACATGCATTGCCGAAAACAGCGAGATGTCGATCAATGCCAGTGTCGCGGCACCGTGGATCATGTCCTGCAGATTGGTATGCTTGATTTCCGGCTGCATCCGCACCCGGCATCTGTCACCTTCACGGCGAACCTTGAGCGGACCGATCACCTGCGAATTGAACCGCGTGTCGTCGATCATGTCCCAGGTGAACCAGCCAGGTTCGCCGGGAACTTCGCGGTAGTGGAAAAAAGACGGCGGCTCGCGCACTTAGATTTCGCGTTCCGCCATCATCTTCTTGGTTTCGGCAATCGCCCTGGCGGGGCTGAGGCCTTTGGGGCAGACATTGGCGCAATTCATGATCGTGTGGCAGCGATATAACCGGAATGGATCCTCCAATTGATCGAGCCGTTCGCCAGTCATCTCGTCGCGGCTGTCGGCGAGCCAGCGATAGGCCTGAAGCAGGATCGCCGGCCCCAGGAACTTATCCGAATTCCACCAGTAGCTAGGGCAACTGGTGGAACAGCAGGCACACAGAATGCATTCGTAAAGACCATCGAGCTTCTCGCGCTGCCCGGGGCTTTGCAGGCGTTCCTTACCGCTCGGCGTGGTGGAGACGGTCTGCAACCATGGACGGATCGAGGCATATTGGGCGTAGAAATGCGTGAAGTCGGGCACGAGATCCTTGATCACTTCCATGTGGGGTAGGGGAGTGATGCGGATATCGCCCTTGAGGTCGTCCATCGCCGTTGTGCAGGCGAGGCCGTTCTTGCCGTTGAGGTTCATCGAGCAGGAGCCGCAAATCCCCTCGCGGCACGACCGGCGGAAGGTCAGTGTGGGATCGATCTCGTTCTTGATCTTGATCAGGGCGTCGAGGACCATCGGACCGCAATCGTCGAGATCGATCTCGAACGTATCGTAGCGCGGGTTTTCGCCGCTATCGGGATCGTAGCGATAAATCTTGAATTTCTGTATCCGGTTCGCCCCCTCGATCCTGTGCGTGCGGCCTTTGCCGCTGATCTTCGAATTCTTGGGGAGAGTGAAGGTCGCCATCGCTCGATCCTGTTACCGTGTCGCAATCTCTCTAGCGGATAGTCAGGCCATGACAAGCGGCGCAAACCCGCGGAAAGCGGAGACATGGACCACTTGTCACACTGTCCATGGCCAAAAATTCCCGGCCACTTGAACCGCCTGCGGAACAAGGTTGGAGGAAGCAGGAAACACTCAAGCCCTCCGGCTAGCGCATCATGGCCGGGTAGGGCAGTGCTAGCTGATCAGCGCATGCCGTCGCCATGCCTCGGCGAGCAGTGTTTCCAGCAGGTCGGCATGGCTGAAGCCGGCTTCGGCGGCCGCCTTGGCCATCACTTTTTCCGACCACAGGTTGCAGTTGAGATTGATCTCGATGAAGTTGATATCGCCGGTCTTGAGATCGAGGCGGAACTCGATCCGGCCATAGTCGAACGGGATGAATTCCCGTGCGACCTTCCTGGCCATTTCTTCGATCTTCGGAGCTAGCTCGGGATCGTCGAACCGCTTGAGCGCCGCCTTTTCGGTATTCTGCACCAGGTCGCGTTTCTCGTAATAGGTCCACAGGCGCTGAGTGTCTTCGCGTTCATACCAGAGCATAGGCAATGCGATCGGTTCGTCATCGATAGTGATGAAGGCGCATTGGACATCGTATCCGTCGAGATAGGGCTCGACGATGGCGTCGTGGCCCTGGCCGTGGATATCGGCAACGGCATTGGCGACCCCGGCAAAATCATGCGCATCCGAAATGCCCCAGCTCGCCGACGATGCATTGGGCTTGATGACCCAGCGGCTTTCGGCAGAGGGGGGACAGTCCTTTTCCAGCACCGGCGCGCCGCGACGGTAGCAAAACCATGGGGCTGTCGGCACGCCGGCATGGGCGCAGACCAGTTTGGAAACCGATTTGTCGTCGCCCAGTCCGCGCAGGAAAGGCATCGCGCCGAGATATGGAATCCGATGCATGTTGCACAGGATCGGGATCAGCATTTCCGAATTCACGAACCCGCCGCGATTAAGTAGCGGGAAGACGAAATCGACATCCGGGTCGGTGAACAGAACGTCATAACTGTTTTCCAGTCGCAGGTTCAGTTCGAGATTTTCGAGCGTGGTACGCACTTCATGATGGTAGATCGCATGATTGCCGTCTTCGGGATGCATCCCGCCTCCCCATAGCGCGTGCTTGGCCATGAACAGCAGACGGACTTGCTCCTTGGCGTCCTGCGGTATGCGAAGCGGCTGTATCGACTGGCTCATCATGCGGTCCCAATTGCGTTTCGGCCCGCCACGTTAGAAGCTCTCCGGAGCGACGGAAAGCATTTTACTCAAAAACCAGCCTTTTCCGCGGTGTCGAGAATGGCGGATACGAAACCTTCGGGATCGTCCTCCTGGATGAAATGGCCACCCGACAGACGAGCATGCAGGTCGTTGTTCCTCGCGCCGGGCACGCGTTCCGTGAACGCCGCATCGCCGCCTCTGGTAATCGGGTCCTTGTCGCTGAAGCAGCATGTGAATGGCCTGTCGAACCGTTCAAGCGCTTTCCATGCTTCGAGCTGGTCCGGAACCGCTTCGTTTTCGCCGAGGGGGACAAGGGCCGGGAAGATGCGCGCACCCGCCTTGCTCGCACGGGTGGGGAAGGGCGCGTCATAAGCGGCAATTTCGGCCTTGCTCAACTCGGTGGTGGTCGCGCGCTGGATAATTCCGCCGATCGGAAAGACCGGGCTGTATTTGGCAAAGCGGCGCCATGCGGCGAAAGCCCTGGGTGGTTCCTGGCCCGCGGGAAGGCCTCCGTTCGACAGGACGACACCTGCGAACATGTCGGGCATCGCCGCGACCAGTCGCAGTCCGATCAGCGATCCCCAGTCCTGACAGGCAAGGATGACATTGCTGAGGCCCATCGCCTCGAACCATTCGCGCATCCATGCAACATGCCTTGCGTAGGTGTAATCGTCTTTCGAGGTGAGTTTGTCCGATTTGCCGAAACCGATCAGGTCGGGCGCGAGGACCCGGTAGCCCTGCTGGACGACGGGGCCGATCATCTTGCGATACAGGAAACTCCAGCTCGGTTCGCCATGCATCATAAGCACCGGCGTACCGTCGCGGGGTCCTTCATCGACGTAATGCAGGCGCAACTCGTCGGAGAGGATGTGATAGCGCGGATCGAACGGATAGTCCGGTATCCCTGTAAAGCTTTCGTCCGGCGTTCGGTAAACGCCACTTCTCAGTTCTGCCATGACAGCCTCCCCAGACTGTCATCATGCCGCGATTTCGGGATTGGTCAAAGGGAAAAACGATGGTCTCGCAAGTTGGCGATGGCCAGCATGACGCGTGCCAACCGATTACGACAATGGCTTGCTATGGCGGATTTGCCGTTGAGCCTCTGGGCGAGCGTTAGACACCGTTACCTCAAACCCGGTCGGTCGCATGGAATGGGCCATGGGGACGAAAGCTGGAAGGCAAATCTTCTTGCCACAGCCCCTGATCGCCACCCTGCTTAATGAGGCCCGCTTAATGAGGCCCGCTTAATGAGGCCCGCTTAATGAGGGTGGTGATAGAGGCTTGTGGATTAAACTATTCCCCAAAGGTGCGCTGCCACCAACCACGGCGCGGCTTGGCATCGGCAGTCTTGCCCCCGCCGGAGTCGGCGGTTGCCTTTGCCTTGGCGGGAGCTTTCTTGGCCGGGGCCTTTTTGGTGACGGACTTCTTCGGTTTCTCGGCTTTTTCCGTCTTGGCCGACGATACGGATTCGCTGCCGGCTTCATCGGTCTTCTTCTTGCGTGCCCGTTTGGGTTTCGGCTTTTCTTCGACCTTTTCTCCAGTCGCAGGCTCAGCGTCGGCATCAGCAGCGACATCGTCCTTTTTCTTGCGCGTCCGTTTAGGCTTTGGCTTTTCTTCGGCGTCTGCCGTGTCGTCGGCCTTCTTCGCCACCGGCTGATCGGTTTTCTTGCGGCGAGCACGCTTCGGTTTGGGCTTGTCCTCCGCAGTTGTCGCTTCGTCGGTTTCCGGTGATTCGTCCGGGCTGTCGGAGGCGGCTTCTTCCTTGTCCTGCCCGGATGCGTTCTTGGCCTTGTCGGCATCTTCGGCGGCATCTTCAGCGGTTGCGTCATTGGCGCCATTTTCGGCTTCGACCCTGCCGCCGCGCCGGCGACCGCGACCGCCCCGGCGACGGCGTTTCCTCGGCCTGTCCTCGCCGTCATCGCTTTCCGCTTCGTCATCGCTGTCTGGGGCTTCTTCTTCGCGACCGTCGCCATCGCGTTTCTTGCTGCGCCCGCGGCCACCCCGGCGGCGGCGGCGTTTCTTCTTCGGCTGATCTCCATCTTCAGCTTCATCTTCGACAAATGCGTCGACATCATCGTCGTCATCGTCGTCGACAATCGGCTCGAACTTGGGTGCTTCGGTCGGGCGCGGTCCGGAACTGGCCACGCTCATCTTCGCACCTTCATCTTCGCCCTCGGGCAAGACCGCGACAGTCACTCCGTAGCGATCCTCGATTTCCTGCAGATCGGCCCGTTTCGAGTTGAGGAGGTAAACCGCCGCTTCGGTGCTCGCCGACAGGGAAATGGTCGTTCCCTTGCCTTTGGCGGCCTCGTCTTCGATCAGGCGCAATGCCGACAGGCCAGCGCTGGATGCGGTGCGGACCAGTCCCGTTCCGTCGCAATGCGGGCATTCGCGAGTGGTTGCCTCGAGCACGCCGGTACGCAGGCGTTGGCGGCTCATTTCCATCAGGCCGAAACCGGAAATGCGCCCGACCTGGATACGCGCACGATCGTGCTTGAGCGCATCCTTCATCGCGCGCTCGACCTTCCGGATATTGGAATTGTAATCCATGTCGATGAAGTCGATCACGACGAGGCCGGCCATGTCGCGCAAACGCAACTGGCGTGCGATTTCCCGAGCCGCTTCCAGGTTGGTGGCAGTAGCGGTTGCCTCGATCCCGTGTTCCTTGGTGGAGCGACCGGAATTGATGTCGATCGATACCAGGGCCTCGGTTGGGTTGATGACCAGATAACCGCCCGATTTGAGCTGCACGACAGGATCGTACATCGCGCGTAGTTGATCCTCCGCGCCATACCGCTGGAACAGCGGTATGGGATCGGAATAGGCCTTCACCCGGCGGGCATGGCTCGGCATCAGCAGCTTCATGAACTGCTTGGCGAGTTTGTAACCTTCTTCGCCTTCGACCACGACTTCTTCGATCTCGCGATTGTAAATGTCGCGGATCGCGCGCTTGATCAGATCGCTGTCCGAGTGGATCAGCGCGGGTGCGGAGGAAGTGAGTGTTTTCTCGCGAATCTCGTCCCATAGCCGGGCGAGGTAATCGAAATCGCGCTTGATTTCGGTTTTGGTGCGGCTGAGCCCGGCAGTACGGACGATCAGCCCCATCGTCTTGGGCAGTTTGAGATCTCCGACGATCTGCTTGAGCCGCTTGCGGTCGGATGCACTGTTGATCTTGCGCGAAATGCCGCCGCCATGGCTGCTATTCGGCATCAGTACCGTATAGCGTCCGGCGAGACTGAGATACGTGGTCAGCGCCGCGCCCTTGTTGCCGCGTTCTTCCTTGACCACCTGAACCAGCAGGACCTGCCGCCGCTGGATGACATCCTGGATCTTATAGCGCCGGCGCAGGGCCTGGCGACGGGCGCGCACTTCGTCGACTTTCTTGGCGCGCGTGCGACCCTTGCCGCTCTTGCCCTGGCGGCGGCGACCGCGGCCACGACGAGTGCGTTTCTTGCCGTTGTCATCGGAAGCATCTTCGCTCGAATCCTCTTCGGATTCGTCCTCGTCCTCTTCTTCGTCATCCTCGCCGTTTTCAACCTGGCCCTCTTCAATCGTGGCGACCTTGTCCTTCTCCGAGGTGTCGATTTCCTCGACTCCGTCCTCGGCAAGGTCTTCGGCGAGAGCCTCGGCTGATTCCTCGTCCTCGGCGTCGTATTCTTCGCCCGGCAGGTTGCCCTGTTCCTCTTCTTCCGCACGCAGGCGCGCTTCTTCTTCGGCCGCCTCGGCCTCCTCCGCGAGCAGCTTGTCGCGATCCGCTTGCGGAATCTGGTAGTAGTCGGGGTGGATTTCGCTGAAGGCGAGAAAGCCGTGGCGGTTGCCGCCGAAATCGACGAATGCCGCCTGCAACGAAGGTTCTACACGGGTTACCTTGGCGAGATAGATGTTACCCTTGATCTGCTTGTGTTCGGCAGATTCAAAGTCGAATTCTTCGATCCTCTTGCCCTTGAGTACCGCCACCCGGGTCTCTTCCGAGTGGCGCGCATCGATTAGCATGCGCATGGCCATTATGATGTCTCCGGGCGCATCCGGGCGGGTCACCGTTTTTCGACGGGCCTGCCATGGGGATGCGCACATATGTGTGGAAGCCCGCGCTTCGTGTGGATGCGAGGGCAATGTCGTTCCGGACTGCGCCTGTTTTCGTGCGCGGCCGGAGTGATGTGTCTGCAGTAATGAGAGTGCGCTCATCATGCGCAGCCCGGCCCGACCATGCCGCAATGCTGCCTTGAGGCTGCATCGTCTGGATCGGGGAGAGGCGTCTCGTCACTGCATCAACCTGTTGCGAGTGTTGGGGCAGGACGCCCCAAGCACGTGCCGATACCGGCCAAATCCGCCCTGCACCGACAGGGCGGTGTAAAAAGGCAGTGCCATCAATCGGTGCGCGTGAACTAGCACCGTGGGTTTGATGCCGCAACCATATTGCACATGTCGCCCGCAACACCGTAACATCGGTGCGCAATGTCGCTACGTATGCAAATTTGGCTGGTTTTCCTGGCTCCGGCGCTTGCCCTTGCCGCGCTTTACGCGCTGGGTTTGAGTATTCCGGTGCCGCATTTCGGACGCGACTATGTCGTGCGCTTCCTGCTGCCTCAGGCAGGCGATCCGGTGGATCTGCCGACGATCTATGGACCGGAAGATCGCTCGCGCCCGCTGGTGGTGATTGATGCAGGGCATGGCGGCAAGGATCCCGGCGCCAGTGGAACCGGGCTGCGCGAGAAAACGATTGTTCTCGGCCTTGCGCGCGCGCTTAGAGACAAGCTGGTCGAGGAAGGAGGCATACGGGTCGCACTGACCCGGGAGGACGACATATTCCTCGTGCTTGGCGAGCGTCCGGAAATCGCCCGCAGGATGGATGCGGATCTGTTCATTTCGATTCACGCCGATTCCGCGGGTGAGGAACAGGGTGTCAGCGGGGCCAGCATCTACACTCTTTCGAGCGAAGCCTCGAGCGAAGCGGCCGCACGCTTTGCGGAACGAGAGAACAGTGCCGACGAAATCAACGGTGTCACCCTGGATGCGCAGGCCGGACGCGTGAACGATATCCTCGTCGAACTGTCGCAACGCCGTGTCCAGGAAAATAGTGCCGAATTCGCCGGCCTGATCGTACGCGAAGGGCAGGGCAGACTGCGTTTTCACCCTCAGGCGCGACGTTCGGCGGCGTTGGCCGTGTTGCGTGCACCCGATGTCCCGGCAGTCCTCTACGAATCAGGCTACATCACCAACCCGCAAGATGCGCAGCGCCTTGCATCGGAGGAAGGACGCGCCCGATTTGCCGAGGTCATGGCGCGCGCCATCCGCATATATTTCGCGCGCCAATCGGGTGGCTAACGGTTATGGTGCAAGATAGAATTCGCGTGCTAAGGGCTGCGACCGGTCATGACTGAACAGACAACAGGCGAATCAATCCGCTATCGTATCCGCCGCGATGCGAGTGGCGTAGTGGCATGGTTCAAGCGCAACTGGGCGGAAAAGCGCTGGTTCCGCTGGGGCTCGATGGTATTGGGCATGGCGCTGATGATGTGGCTTTTGGCCTGGGCGTTCCTGGCGCGTGGCTTGCCTGACGCGGAATCGTTGCTCGAATACGAAACGCCACTTCCCACCGTGGTACGCGGAATCGATGGCGAGATCGTCCATTCCTATGCCCGCGAACGGCGGGTGCAACTACAATATAACGATTTCCCGCAACAGTTGGTTGAGGCGTATCTATCCGCAGAGGACAAGACCTTTTTTTCGCATGGCGGAGTGGACCTGACCGGTACCGTCAACGCCGTGTTCGATTATATCAGCAAGGTGGGGTCGGGAGAACGCGCGGTCGGCGGATCGACGATTACCCAGCAGGTCGCCAAGAATCTGCTGTTGGGCGACGAGTATTCGATTACCCGCAAGCTGAAGGAAATGATTCTCGCCCGTCGGATCGAGGGGGCGCTGACCAAGCAGGAAATCCTCGAACTCTACCTCAATGAAATCCCCCTTGGTCGCCGCAGCTTTGGCGTCCAGGCGGCCAGCCGCGCCTATTTCGACAAGGATGTGGGTCACCTGGATCTGCACGAATCCGCCTTCCTGGCGATTCTGCCCAAGGCACCGGAAACATACAGCCGCAGACAAAATGCCGAACGTGCCGTCGAACGGCGCAATTTCGTGCTCGGCCGGATGGTCGAGGACGGATTTATCACCGCAGCCGAGGCGAATGCGGCCAAGGCGCAGCCGCTCGGCCTGGTTAGCCAGCGCGACCGCACGCGATCGGTTGATGCGGGCTATTTCCTCGAAGAAGTGCGCCGTCAGTTAATGGCCGAGTTCGGGGAAACGGCGGAAGACGGCAAGAATTCTGTCTATGCGGGCGGGTTGTGGGTAAGGACATCGCTCGATCCGGAAATGCAGGAAGCGGCGCGTGATGCCTTGCGCCGCGGTCTATTGCGGTATCACGGCAACCGTGGATGGCGTGGGCCCGTCGCGACTATCGATCTGGACGAAGGCAATTGGCAGGGCCAACTGGCAAGTTCCTTTATCGGGATCAATTACGAAGACTGGAGGGTTGGTGTCGTTACCGAACGCAACGGTTCTTCGGCAACCCTCGGGTTCGCCGATGGCGAAACCTTCCCCCTTGGCGGTCTGCCCAATGCCCTCAAGCCGGGAGATGTGATTGTCGCCTCACCAGCGGGTAGGGGCTATCGCGTCCGCACCGTGCCGGAAGCGTCTGGCGGTTTCCTTGCGCAAGATCCGCAGACGGGCCGAGTGCTTGCCATGCAGGGTGGGTTCGACAGCCGGCTCGGCTCGTTTAACCGTGCGACGCAAGCCGAGCGCCAACCGGGTTCGACGATCAAGCCGTTCGTCTATGCAACCGGTCTCGACAACGGGATGACCCCGGCGAGCGAAATTCCCGACCAGACCTTCTGCTATTATCAGGGTTCGCAATTGGGTGAGAAATGCTTCCGCAACTCTGGCGGCGGCGGTGGTGGCATACATACGATGCGCTGGGGTCTCGAACAGTCGCGCAACTTGATGACCGTCCATATCGCGATGGATTCGGGCATGCCCAATGTGGTCAGGACCATCGAGAAGGTGGGGATTGGCAGTTACGATCCCTATCCTGCGTTTGCGCTTGGTGCAGGGGAGACCACGGTGATGAAAATGGTCAACGCCTATTCTGTGCTGGCGAATCATGGACGCCTGAACGAACCGACCGTGATCGACTATGTGCAGGACCGGCGCGGCAAGGTGATTTACCGGGCGGACAGGCGCCGGTGCAATGCATGCAACATGGATGAGTGGGACGGACAGCCGATGCCCCGGTTCAAGCCTGGTGGGACACAGGCGATGGATGCGCGCACGGCCTACCAGACGCTGCATATGCTGACCGGCGTGGTCCAGCGCGGGACGGGCACGGTATTGCGCAGCCTCGATATTCCCCTGTTCGGGAAAACAGGCACCACCACCGGCCCCAAGGACGTATGGTTCGTTGGTGGATCGCCCGAGGTGGTGGCCGGCGCTTATATCGGCTTCGATCAGCCGCGGAACATGGGCGGATATGCACAAGGCGGCACCATCGCGGCACCGATCGTGAAGCAATTCCTGCAGGCTTCGAGAGACAAGCTCAGCGGCGATCCGTTCGTGGCCCCGTCTGGCGTACGCATGGTCCGTGTCGATCGTATATCGGGCAAGCGCGTGTTCGATGCCTGGCCCGGCAGCGACCCCAAGGCGTCGGTGATCTGGGAAGCATTCAAGCCCGATACCGAACCGCCTCGCAAGACTCGCAGCGATGAAATCGAAGCACGCCGCAAGCAGATCCTCGCCCTGATTCGCAAAGGCCGGCATGCGCCGCAAGAAACAGTCGTCACCTCTGGTAACGATGATGCCCCGGCTGATTTCGTCGAGGACCAGGGCGGGATTTACTGACCTGCCTCTGTTTACAATCACCGCCCGTCCGCTAGGCGGGCCACCACTTTCGCGGAGTTATTGCCATGCGTGCCGAGGGGCAGGCCCATATTGACCGGATCGAGGCAGCGCTGGCGCTGGTGAGGCAATCGCTCGACTGGGAACGCGCCTTGCGCCGGCTCGACGAGCTCGATGCACGGGTGCAGGATCCCGCATTGTGGGATGATCCCAGGCAGGCGCAGGCGATCACCCGGGAGCAAAAGCGGCTCGAAACCTCGATCAATACTGTGCGCGAAATCGAGTCGGAAATGAACGACGCGGTTGAATTCGTCGAAATGGGCGATGCGGAAGGTGATGACAGTATTGTCGAGGAAGGGCTCGCAAGCCTCGAAAAGCTTGCCGACCGTGCGGATTCGGACAAGGTCACTGCCTTGTTGTCGGGCGAAGCGGATGCCAACGACACTTACGTCGAAATTCATGCCGGTGCAGGAGGTACCGAAAGCCAGGACTGGGCCGAAATGCTTCAGCGCATGTACACACGCTGGGCCGAGCGACGCGGTTACAAGGTCGAACTGGTCGATTACCATGCGGGCGAGCAGGCCGGGATCAAGTCCGCCACCCTGCTGGTTAAAGGCGAGAATGCATTCGGGTATGCCAAGACGGAGAGCGGTGTTCATCGCCTGGTACGGATCAGCCCCTATGACAGCTCGGCACGGCGTCACACCTCGTTCAGTTCGGTCTGGGTCTATCCGGTGATCGACGATGATATCGATATCGAGATCAACGAAAGCGACCTCAAGATCGACACCTATCGCGCCAGTGGTGCGGGCGGGCAGCACGTCAACACCACTGACAGTGCCGTACGGATTACCCATCAGCCGACCGGAATCGTCGTTGCCAGCCAGAATGACCGCAGCCAGCACAAGAACCGCGCGACCGCGATGAATATGCTCAAGGCACGCCTATTCGAGAAAGAACTGGCCGAACGCGAGGCGGCGGCGGGAACCGAGTATGAGTCCAAGACTGAAATTGGCTGGGGACACCAGATTCGCAGCTACGTGCTGCAGCCCTATCAGATGGTCAAGGACTTGCGTACCGGGGTGACCTCGACTTCGCCCGACAGCGTGCTTGATGGCGGTCTGGACGCATTCATCTCCGCTGCCCTGGCGCAGCGTGTGACCGGCGAAACGGTTGAAGTGGAGGATGTCGAATGAGGCGTTTCTTGCTAGCCGGTGCAGGGCTTGCCGCTATCGTCACCGCGTTCCCGCCCAGGCCGAAATCGTAGTCGGTCCGCGCTTTTCATACTCGGGCATGGCTTCCAGATCGGTGGTGCGAACTACTTTCTCACATCGGATGGCAAGTCGCTCATTGTGCTCATTGCGCTCGATCCGCTGGTTCGAAGACTGACCGGGCAGGCGCGCGGTGCAGTCGTGATCGTCGACGCCCGCCGCAACAATCCGCTGATCGATTCCGAGGGTGACACGGCGATGGAAGTCGTCGACATCGAAGGCGAGACACGTCCCCTGGAAACCGTGACGGTGGACGCCGGTCGCCGTGGTGGCAGGGCGATCTGCCATTCGACGTGTTCTTCGCCGGAATGAGGGCG
>JANQPE010000078.1 GCA_028289565.1 Parerythrobacter sp. | reverse complement strand
CTGCAGGGCGGATTCGGCGGGCGGGCGGCGATTCTGGCACAACTGGTCGCGCGTTGGGCCGCCTATTCGCAGGACGGCGACATGATCGGGGGCGACTTGCCCGGCTGGCTCGGCACGCTGTTCCGCAAGCGCGGGATCGTCGCATTGACCGACCGGCGCGGCGAATGCGTCTATGCCGGCTGTCCGCATTACCGGAAATGTTTCATCGAACGCTCTGCACGCGCCTCTGCGCAGGCGGATCTGGTGATTGCCAATCATGCGCTGGTGATGATCAATGCCGCGAGAGGGCGCGACCATGCCCAGCGCCCGACCCGGATTATCTTCGACGAGGGCCACCATGTATTCCAGGCCGCCGATTCGACCTTTGCTGCCGCGTTCAGCGGACAGGAAACGATCGAACTGCGCCGCTGGATCATCGGGCCCGAGCGCAAATCCAAGGGCCGGCGGCGAGGGCTTGCGGCACGACTCGCCGATGTCGCGAGTTATGACGAGGCGGGCGGTGAAGCGGTCGAAGCGGCAACCGAGGCGGCGCATGCCCTGCCCGCCGACGGGTGGCTCCAACGGCTTGACGACGGCGAAGCCTGCGGTCCGGTCGAAACCCTGCTCGGCGCAGTGCGTGCCGTCACTTATGCCCGCGACGAAAGTGGCGGACAGGAAGCGGGTTACGGTATCGAAACCGAGGCGGCGCAACTCCCTGGAAACATGATCGAGCTGGCGCAGGAAACGCAATCCGCCCTCGCCAGGATCCGTCACCCGCTGGTCAAGCTCGGCGTGCGGCTCGAAGCGATCCTCGAGGATGTTCCCGACTGGCTCGACGGCCAGGGCCGGGCCCGGATCGAAGGCGCGCGCCACGCGCTCGGCTGGCGGATCGATCTGTTGCAGGCCTGGGAGGCGTTGCTCGAACGGATGGGTGGCCCGGCGGATCCGGAATTCGTTGACTGGCTGGCGGTCGATCGCAGTGAAGCCCGCGAATATGATATCGGCATCCACCGCCGCTGGCTCGACCCGATGAAGCCGTTTGCCAAGGCTGTCCTCGAACCGTCGCATGGTGTGCTGCTGACCAGCGCCACATTGAGGGATGGCGAGGATTGGGAGGGCGCCGTCATCCGCTCGGGCGCGCCGCATATCGAGGTCGATCCCTTCCTCTCCCATGCCGACAGCCCGTTCGATTACGCCAACCGCGCCGAGGTGCTGATCGTGACCGATATCAAGCGCGGCGACCTGCCCGGCCTGGCGGGTGCCTATGCCCGGCTGATCGAGGCGGCGGATGGCGGCGTCCTCGGCCTGTTTACCGCGATCCGGCGGCTGCGCGCGGTGCATGGTCGAATCGCCGACCGTCTCGCCCGTACCGGCCTGCCGCTTTATGCCCAGCATGCCGACCCGATCGATACCGGCACGCTGGTCGATATCTTCCGCGACGACCCGCGTGCCTCACTACTCGGCACCGATGCATTGCGCGACGGTGTGGACGTGCCGGGCCATTCGCTACGCTGCGTGGTGATGGAGCAAGTCCCCTGGCCACGCCCCGATATTCTCCATCGGGCACGGCGGGCGGCGAATGGCGGCAGCGCCCATGACGACCGCATTATCCGTGCACGGCTGGCGCAGGCTTTCGGCCGCTTGATCCGGACGAAGGAGGATACCGGGCACTTCATAGTGCTCTCCTCTGCCTTCCCCAGCCGTTTGCTGTCAGCCTTCCCACCGGGTACTCCCGTCACGAGATTGACACTCGACGAGGCTTTACAACGCGTGGCAGCAGGTGTTTCTGGCCCCACGACCGGTATCGAAGCCGGCGAGAACATGAAGGACAGCCATACCACGTGAAGACCCTGGGCCTCCTGCGTCATGCCAAATCGTCCTGGGACGATATCGACAAACGCGATTTCGATCGCGGGCTGAACGATCGCGGGCGCAGGGGCGCGCGCCTGATCGGCGAGCACATTGCCGATTACGGTATCTATTGGGACACTCTGCTCGCCAGCCCTGCCGAAAGGGTGCGGGCGACACTGGAGGGAGCAGTGCCGAACCTTGCCCCGCACTGGGACGAGCGCCTCTATCTCGCAAGCGTGGAGACCATCTTTGACACTCTGCGTGAAAAGGGTGGTGATGCCGACGCGGTATTGATATCGGGTCACAATCCAGGGCTGCAGGAAGTCCTGTTCGCACTCGTGTCCCCCTCAGCCGAAGACGCGCTGTTCGACAGCGCGGCAACCAAGTTCCCGACCGGCACGCTGGCCGTGTTCGAACTCGATATCGGCGATTGGCAGGATATCGCGCCCGATTGCGGCAAGCTGGTCCATTTCAAGCGCCCGCGTGATCTCGACCCGGAACTGGGGCCCGAAACCGCCTAATCCAGAATTCGCCTCGGCCCCGGCCCCGATGCGGCAATCTCATCACCCGGGTTGTACAGCGCGCAATTCCTCAGGCTCAGGCAGCCACAGCCGATACACCCGTCGAGCTTGTCGCGCGTCCGTTCGAGCTGCTCGATCCTGCGGTCGAGCTGGCCACGGATCGAAGTGCTGATCCGCCGCCAATCGCGTGCCGTCGGCGTGCGGCCTCGCGGCAATTTCCGTAACTGCTCCTCTATATCGGATAGCGCGAGACCAAGCTGCTGCGCGATCAGGATAAAGCTTAGTCGACGGATATCCGAACGCAGGAAACGCCGCTGGTTGCCGCCGGTACGCATCGCCTCGACCAACCCTTTCTCCTCGTAGAAACGGATCGCCGATATGGAAAGCCCGGTTCGCCGGGCCAGATCGCCGATCGGCAACAAATCGTTCGCAGTGAGTTTTTGCGCCATCCATGCCTCGAAAATAGCTCTTGACCTCAAGTTAACTTGAGGTTGCATGATTGGCAACAAGGGTGATTCGCGAATGGTCGCGAATGCCGAAATCACAGGAGATCGCCATGTCAAAGGGACGCCTCGAACACGTCAATATCTCGGTAACCGATGCCGAACGCACGGCCGGGCTCTTCGAAAGGCTGTGCGGCTGGCGCCGCCGCTGGGAAGGCCCGTCGATGGGAAACGGCCACACGATCCACCTGGGCGATGAGCACGCCTATGTCTCGATCTACACCAACGATAGTGTGAACGGCGGCTTCTCCAAGGGTGCTCCGATGAACCATATCGGTCTGGCAGTGGACGATCTCGAAACCGCCAGGGGTATCGTTACCGAAGCCGGTCTCGAACCATTCAGCGAAGGCAAGTATGAACCCGGCCCGCGCACATTCTATTTCTTCGACTGGGACGGCATCGAATGGGAGATCGTCAGTTATGCGTGAAGCATCGTCCGCGCATTGCCAACCACCCTGCACCCTTCGCGTGACGGCACAAGCTTGAGACATACCGGACAAGCATGCCCGTTTGCCGCGACCTGTCTTTGCGCTATCGCCGAAACATGCCCATCAGCGAAAAGACCTTTTCATAATGGCTATTCTGTTTATCGGCCGCAGCACGCTGGACCTCGGTTATGTTGCGCCAAATTATCCCGAGGAAGACACCAAGGTATCCTGCGAGACGTATTATTCCGTGGCCGGCGGTCCCTCGCTCAATGCCGCGATCACAGCGACCGCGCTGGGCAGCGAGAGCCGCCTGTGCACCCTGCTGGGTGCAGGCTGCTTTGCCGACGCGGTACGCAAGGAACTCGCCCGATATGGTGTAACTTGCCGCGATCATGCGCCGGAGAATGAAACCATCCTGCCCGTGTCCGGGATCGTCATCGTTCCCGGAAACGGCACACGCACCGTTCTGAACCAGTACCGTCCCGAACCGGTCGAACGGATCGAGGAAGCACTGGCCGATCTCGACGGCGCGCAAGCCGTGCTGACAGACGGGCGTGTACCGGACCTTGCAGTGCCGGTGCTCGAAGCGGCGCATGAGCGCGGCATTCCCGTGGTGTTCGATGGCGGCACATGGAAAGGATGGACCCACCGCCTGATCGGCCTGGTCGACCATGCGATCCTGTCAGCGCGGTTCCGCCCGCCGGGCATCGACAATGCCGAAGATGTGATCGATGCGGTTCATGCACTGGGTCCCAGCCATGTCGCTGTTACCCGCGGCGGCAGTTCGATCCGGTGGAGCGCAAACGGCGAAAGCGACGAAATCAAGCCGCCACAGATCAAAGCTGTCGACAGCCTGGGCGCGGGCGACATCTATCACGGAGCCTACTGTCATTACCTGGTCGGGGGTGACCGGTTCCCGGATGCTCTGGAGAAAGCCTCTGCCGTCGCCGCCGAATCGGTGCGCTATTTCGGGACCCGCGAATGGATCGACCGGCGTGCCTAGGCGCCCGCATTGCCAACAATGAAGCAGGCGGTAGCCACCAGCGCCCCCGTCCAGCGATTAGCCCGAAAACGCTCAAGTGGGTTGGCCGGGTCGCTCGCGTCGAGTGTTACAACCTGCCACAGCAGGTGCCCGGCGGCGGGAAGCAGCGCCAGCAGCGCCAGCCAATCCTCGCGATATAGCCATATCGCAAGTAACCACAGGCCGATCGCCCCGGCATAAAACAGTGCAACCCCGCCCTTCACGCCGTCCCCCAGCCGCAGGGCGCTCGACTTTATGCCGACCAGCGCATCGTCTTCGCGATCCTGCAGCGCATAGATCGTGTCGTATCCGACCACCCACAGCACGCAACCGGCATAGAGCGCGGCGAGGACTTCCCAGTTATCGCCGCGCAACTGAGTCCAGCCGACCAGCGCGCCCCAGTTGAACACCAGTCCCAGCCACGCCTGCGGCCACCAGGTTATCCGTTTCATGAAAGGATATGCCGCGACCATCGCCAGACTGGCAAGGGCGACGAGCTGCGCTTCCCAACGCAATTGCAGCAGCACGACGAGGCCGGCCAGGCACAATGCAAACAGCCAGCCCCATGCCACCGTCTTGCCGATCCGCCCGCTGGCAACAGGGCGTATCGCCGTCCGCGCCACGCGCCGGTCGAGATCGGCATCCACGATATCGTTATAGACGCACCCCGCCCCGCGCATGGCGATGCTGCCGAACAGCAGCCAGCCGAGCAGCGCAAACTGCCATCCCACCCCCGCCAGCCACACACCGAACACACAGGGCCAG
>JANQPE010000068.1 GCA_028289565.1 Parerythrobacter sp. | reverse complement strand
GGTCAGCCGCGATTTCCCGCCGCTGTTCGATATCCAGATCGACCCACCGTTCTGCCAATGTCCCGATATCGTCGGGCAGACCGGGCGGTACGATCCGCGTAGTGGCAACCCAGCCGCCAATGTTGAACGGCTCGAGCAGGGTTTCGCGATCGATCGCCATCGCAATGGCTTCTCGCCGCCCGGCATCGGCGAGAACTCCCTTGTCCTTCCTGATCAGCAATCCGAACAGCCCGAGAGCCGCATCGAGCCTGACGGTTCCGCGTGTCAGTGCACCGGTATCGGCAAGCGGCATGTTGGCAAGCGTTCCGTTCAGCAACAGGTCGGCTTCGCCATTTTCGAATGCATCGACCGCGGCGACTGCCGTCATGGCGCGGATACGCAATTGCCGGATGCGGTTTTCCCAGTTTTCTTCTCGAGGCAGGCCACGGCTTTCGAGTGGCAGCGGGGATAACAGCGCGATATCCGCCTCGCGGTGCACCCCCATCGGACCCAGCCCGGCACCATCTCGGCGCAGGCCGAGTTCAGGTTGCGCGAGCACTTGCAGCAATTGCGGCATCGGGCTTTGCAGCCTGACTTCGACAACCCGTCCGGTCATCGCGCGAATCTCATCGATCTTGGCAAGGTCGAGACCCAGCGATGTCCCTCGAAGCCCCGCGAAAGTCCGCTGCAAAGAATCACGCACTGTCTGGCTGGTCAGGGGCGAGCCGTCCGCCCAGTCCGAATTGCGCAACCGGAAAATATAGCTGAGGCCATCGTCGGTCACGATCCAGCGTTCTGCCGCCGCCGGGACGACATTGCCCGCAGCATCGAGCGCGACCAGCCCTTCCCCGGTCGCGGCCCGCATATGTTGGCCAGCGGATGCGAGCCTCAGGTTTTCGGCGAAAAGTTCTTCAGTGGAACCGATAAACGCAACATCGACCACAGCATCGTCGGCACCCGTCCCGCAGGATGCAAGCGCGAAAGCGGCCATGGCCGGAATGATACGGGATACGAGTCGCATGACCCGGTCCGCCTAGCAGGTCCTCCGGGCATGGTCAGCACGGAGATTATCCGGCCGGGAATTGCCGGTCAGATCTTGCGAATACGCGACGGATCCATGGCCCCTGGCGGCAGGATCGATGATGGCCGGGTAAACCGTGGTGTATCCAAGTCGGCCGAGCGCGGCCTGGCGCGTGCCAGACCCGGGTCGATTTCCTCGGAAAAGGCAATCCCGAAACGGTTGTCCTGCACCCAGGCAACGGATCCTTCGACCCAGCCGATATTACGCAGATTTATCTCGATGAGATTTCCGAGAACGGCTCTGAAAGTGCCTTCGGCCATCATGCCAGCGGCGGAAAGGTTGCGTACTTTGACGCGATATTCATCCGTTCTGTCGGGCAAGCGGATATTCGCCATCAGAAACAGGCTGTCACGTGCAATATGTCGCGTATCGACACCGGACATAACAGTACGCCCTCCCAGAGAACCACCGAATGACGCCAGTATGGCGTACAAAGCGACAACAGCCCTACCCGACGATTAACTAACGAAGCTTTAAACCTGGCGGAGGAAACTTGCCTCAGTCGTCGCGCGAAATCTTCTCGCGCCGCTCATGCGCTTCTTGCGCTTCGACGGTCATGGTCGCAACCGGCCTGGCGATTAGGCGCTTGAGGCCGATGGGATCGCCCGTCGCTTCGCAATACCCATATTCGTCTGCATCGATCCGGCGCAGGGCGGAATCGATCTTGGAGACAAGTTTGCGCTGCCTGTCGCGTGTACGCAGTTCGATACCCCAGTCGGTCTCGCTCGAGGCACGATCGTTGAGATCGGGTTCGCGGATCGGCCCGTCCTGCAACGATTGAAGAGTGACATTGGCTGCCGTGTGAATCGACTTCTTCCATTCGAGCAGCAGCATGCGAAAATAGTTCTGCTGCCGCTTGTTCATATACGGCTCGTCATCCTTCGGAATGTAATCCGCCGGAAGCGATTTCTTCGCTTTTTCAAGGATGTCGATGTCTTCGGACGCCGCAGTGGCCATATGGTCCTCTCAACCGTAATTCCACCCTCAGTTCGGCCCATTCCCCCTTGCGCCGGATATTTCCGATGACGCAAATCGACCTGTCGGGCGGGCCTATAGGCGGCACCCGATATGCGCACAAGGCGCAATATCCGGAACTCCGGTCATTGGGGAAAACTCGGGCTGTTCCGAACCGTTGCAAACGGCATGCCGCACACGCCGCATCGAAAAATTCCTGCTGCCTCGTTAACCATTTGTTGACCATAACACGCTGAACATCCTCCCACCGGCGACAGGGGGTCGCTGAGACGAATAACGAAGTGGGGGATCAGGATCATGGAATTCACGCCGATCGAGGGAGGGGCCGGGAAACCGGTCGAAGCCGGAGAGGCCAGCCTGCTGGTAGCCAATTGCCTGGCAGCCGCTGCACAGGGCGACATTTCGGCCTATTACGATCTGGGAGTCGCTTTCTCCACCGGCAGCCACGGCGCGCCCTGCGATCTGGTGGAAGCTCACAAATGGTTCAACCTGGCAGCGGTCAACGGCCATGAGGAAGCGGCCTGGTGTCGCGCCGACATAGCGGAGGAAATGACCGCCCGCGAAATCGCCGAAGCACAGCGGCGCGCGCGCGAATGGCTGGTCGAAGGCGACCGCAAAGTAGCCTGAGGGCCCGCCATTCCGGCGAAAGTCGGAAACGTCGCCGTCCGCCGAGCCATCCGATAGCGCTTCGCTCTGCCGTCAGGACAGTGATTGTTTGAACGGAGTGCGTCCTGCGAGAAAAAGCCGATCCCCGCGCACGCCTTTCCGTTCGCGTTCCAGGAAATCGGCCACTGCGCTGCGAAAGCCGGGATCCGCGATCCAGTGTGCGGAAACGGTTTCGACCGGCTCGTATCCCCGGGCCAGTTTATGACCGCCCTGTGCCCCCGCCTCGACGCATTTGAGGCCGTGTTCGATCGCAAAATCGATCGCCTGATAATAACATAGCTCGAAATGCAGGAAGCGCCTGTCCACCATGCATCCCCAATACCGGCCATACACAGTTTCCGCCCCGACGACATTCATCGCACCCGCTATCGGCTCGCCATCGTCATAGGCGAAGACGAGCAGGATATTCTCGCCCATCCGTTCGCCCAGCATATCGAACGCTTCGCGCGTCAGGTAGGGCACTCCCCATTTTCGCGCGCCCGTGTCCTGATAGAACGTCCAGAAGGCATCCCAATGTTCGGGAAGGATATCCTCGCCGCTCAGGCGCACGATCGAAATCCCGTCTTGCGCCATGGCACGTTCCTTCCGAATCGCCTTGCGCTTGCGCGATGCGAGGTCAGCAAGAAACGCATCGAAATCCCGGTAATCACGGTTTTCCCAGTGGAATTGCAGATCGCTGCGCAGCAACCATCCCGCCTGTTCGAACAGATCGACCTGCGAATGTTCGACGAAGGTCGCATGCGCCGATGAGAACCCGCTACCCATGCACAACCTCTCCGCGGCTTGCAGCAGCGGTGCTGCATAGATCTTGTCGGACAGCAACAGGCGTGGTCCGCTCACCGGTGTAAAGGGCACGGCGATCTGCAGCTTGGGGTAATAATCGCCACCGACTCGCTCGAAGGCCTCGGCCCAGACATGGTCGAATACATATTCGCCCTGGCTGTGTCCCTTGGCATAGGCCGGCATGGCCGCCAGCAGCGCGCCGTCCCCGTCCTCGATTGCCAGTGGAGCCGGCCTCCAGCCGGTACCGGGACCGACACTGCCTGAATCTTCGAGCGCCGTCAGGAATTCGTGACTTAGAAACGGGTTACCGGCACCGGCGAGCGCATTCCAGCGATCCCGGTCGATAGCGCCTACCGAGGGGTAGACGCGCACAGCCATCGCGTTGCCGTTCACACCCGGGCAGTCATGCCACACCCTCTCCCTCGACGATCAGGGCATCGGCATAGCGGCCCGCCCGTTCGCGCAGGTCGGCATCGCGCACGGTCCAGGTCAATACGGGCAGGCCCCGCTTGCGCTGAGCCGCAGCATAGCGGCTGGGCAGGTCGCGAATATCGTAAGCGAGGAAATCGGGCCTGGCATGCCACAGGGCCATATGGCGGCGCAGTTGCCCGGCAAGGTTCCTCGTGCCTTCTTCCGTGACTACCAGCCCGCGCACGATGCGCGGCGAATGGACCGCAAACCAGCGGGCCACGCGCGGATCGAAGCTCATCACCGCATGTTGTCCGCGATAGCCGTCCAGCGACCTGCGGACAGCCAGGCACAAGGAGCGCACCCGCCGGTCTCCCCGTCGATAATCGGGCGACTTGATCTCGATCAGTAACGGCACCCTCCCCGCCACCAGTTCCAGCATCCGGTCGAGCGTGGGTATCCTGTCGGTATTGCCGCGCAATTCGATCCGGGCCAGCGCCTCCGCCGAGCGCACCGCAACCGGTCCCTTTTCCATTGTCAGCCGGTCCAGATCCCAATCGTGGAACACCATCGCATTCCCGTCGGAGCTGCGCTGGATATCGCATTCGATACCAAGTCCGCGCGCGATGGCATCGGAAAAAGCCGCGGGAGAGTTTTCCGGTACAGCAGAAGCATGCAGCCCGCGGTGGGCATAGTCCCACTCGCCCAGCCACGCGACCCGGTTCGGGAGAGGCGCAGGGGCACGCCAGCGATCAATCAGACGCAACAGCAACGATCGCATCCACCTCTACTGCGGCGCCCAGAGGCAGGACCGACACCCCGACCGCGGCGCGTGCATGCCGCCCGATTTCGCCAAACACATCGAACATCAGCTCCGATGCGCCATTGGCAACCTTGGGCTGATCGGTAAAATCGGCCGTCGAATTGACGAACGCGCCGAGTTTCACCACCCGTTCCACCCGATCGAGCGGAACCGATGCGTTCTCGAGCTGCGCCAGGATCATCAACCCGCAGGCACGCGCGGCGGCGATCCCGTCAGCGAGCGATACGTCTTCGCCGAGCCGTCCGGTCACCAGCTTGCCATCGACGAAAGGTAGCTGGCCCGAGACATGGGCGAAACCGCCATGCACCACCACCGGGACATAGCTGGCAACCGGTGCCGCCGCGTCGGGCAGTTCGATGCCGAGTTCCCTCAACCGTCCTTCTATTGGCATAAATCCTCCTCGTACAATTGCCCCAGCAGCCAAGGCAGAGCCTCGGTCCAACGGTCGATCCGCGCATGGGCATGACCCTTTTCATGCGCGCAGTCTATATACGGTGCCAACATCGGCTCGCCGCAAAAATGCAATTGGCGCAAGCCCGGCACGCACTCCGACGCGGACTCGTGGTGCTGTGGCAGGTCGTCGATGAAGATCGCACGCGACGGGCCATATTCGGCAACGATTCCCGAAAGCGCCGGCCCCTTCGGACCCTGATTGGTGAATACCCGCGCATGGATGCCATGTTCGGCCAACTGCTCCGCACGCCGGTCGCAACGCTCGTCATTGAGATTGGTCAGGACGACGATGTCGGCATGCTCCGCCAGCGCATTGATCCCGGCCACCGCACCGTCGATCGGCAGTTGCCGGTGCATCTCGGTATCGAAAAAACCCCCGAGCAGACGCCAGATATCGCGCTCGCCAACCGGTTCCCCGGTATCCTGCCAGCGCATTGCGTTGGCGAAGCTGTTGCCGACCATGCGGAATTCGACGCCCTGGCTTTCCCCAAGCCAGTCTCGAAACGGCGCGACCATGTGCAACAGCACTTCGTCGCAATCCGAGATGATCAGCGGGCGGGAAGCTTGCCCGTTCATCGCGACAGTTCCCGCCGCGCATCGAGCAATTGCCCGGGCGTCACATTCAGCGCATCGGCCGCGAGCACGAGGTCGGGTTCATCGTTGGCGAGGAAATCGAGCACCGCCGTCAACATGCTCCGATCGGTCAGCTTCTCGCGCAATATGTCCGGTGTCAGTCCGGTCAATGCCAGCAGCCGGTCGGCGCGTAGCTGGTCCTGCAGCACCCAGCCAAGCGCGGCCAGCGCCAGCGCATCGGCATCGGCAGGTCGGTGCTCGGAACTTTGTTCCGGCGGGTGTCCGGGGGATTTGGCGTCGCGAATAATTGTCACAGTCCTGTCGGTCACATACAGCACGCAAGCGAGCGGATCACAATGATCAGGGAGCTGCCTGCTTATGTCCATGGCTGTGGCAAAGAGAATACTCGTTGTCGAGGATAACGACCTCAACCGGAAACTGTTCTGCGACGTGTTGAAAGCCAACGGTTTCGAAGTGGAACCGGTAGCCGATGGCGAACTGGTGCTCACTTCCGCCCGCGCGTTCGTGCCCGATCTGGTGATCATGGATATCCAGTTGCCGAATATCTCGGGCGTCGACCTCATCCTGTCGCTCCGCCGCGATCCCGCATTGGCCGAAGTTCCGGTACTGGCCGTCACCGCTTATGCCGGAAAGGGCGATGAAGAGCGGATTCGCGATGCCGGGGCCACCGGCTATCTCGCCAAACCGGTATCGATCGGCCCGTTCATGACCGCAGTCGGGGATTTGGTGGCCTAGGCTCGCACCCACTCCAGTCCGAAGATGACAAGAGTAACGAACAATCCGCCGATGAATATCCTGTAGGCATGGCCGAGATAGCGGTATTTGCGGTTCTGCAGCACCTGCCCGTTCTGGTATATATCGTGCATCATCGTGCGGAACACGGTTTCGTCGGCCTGCAATTCCGCAAGCACGCTTTCTGTCCACTCTTCTTCGTCGAGATCGGCGAAATGGCCGAAAAACAGCTTGTTGGCGGCCGCTTCGCTTGCCTTGGGGCGGGATGTCGAGGGCAGCACGGCGATTACAGCACACAGCGAACTCAGAAACGAGACCAGCGCCAGAACCGCCAGCGAGATCGGCAATTCGCCAATCAGTGCCCGGCTGATCGCAAGCGAGAACACCAGAAACGTCGCGCCCATCAGGATCGACGCCTTCTGGTCGGCCATTTGCGACAGCGTCAGCGTATTTATCTGCGCCGTACGCATCAGGTGGATGGCATGCGGCGAATAGATTACGGGTGGATTCGGTTTTTCCCCATCACCCTGCTTCGACGTTTCTTTCTCCGGTTTGCCCATCGCCTTAGTCCCGCTACGCCTCTCGATTTCGCTGACTGCCAGCCATGCGCATGCTTGACAAGCGGGGGTCCAAACCGCTTTTCCGCCGCATTGCCATGGCAGGCATCTTTCCTGCCCACGAAACAGAACTGGAAATTCCCGCATGGACCGCGCCGAAGTCGACAAACGTATCCGGACTCAGATCGAACCGTTCAACAAGAAGGGTGTCGCGATCGAGGAAAGCACCACCTTTGCCAACGATCTTGAATTCGACAGCCTGACAGTGATGGATTTCGTCGCCGCGATCGAAGACGAATTCGATATCATCATCAGCATGAACCAGCAGGCCGAAATCGAGAATTACGGCCAGCTCGTCGATGCAGTCGCCAAGATGCAGGACGGGCAATGAGCGAGGGTATCGACCAGCCGGACAGGCCGGGAGCACCGACCGGTGATACGCCAACCGATTCTGGCGACCTGTTCAGCAAGTTCGATCCCATCATCCAGATGCGCGAAGGGTTGCTCGCCAGCGGGCAGGAAGACCCGTTCAGCCTGGTGATGGAAAAAGTCCTCTCGCCCACCCGTGCAATCTGCAACGGACGCGACACGATCCTGCTCGGCACATACAATTACATGGGCATGACCTTCGATCCCGACGTGGTCGAGGCGGGCCGGCAGGCGCTGACCGATTTCGGCAGCGGGACTACCGGCAGCCGTGTCCTCAACGGCACCTATCAGGGCCACAAGGAATGCGAAGACGCGTTGCGCGAATTCTACGGCATGGATCATGCGATGGTCTTCTCGACCGGCTATCAGGCCAATCTCGGGATCATCTCCACCATCGCCGGCAAGGGGGATTACGTGGTCATCGACATCGACAGCCATGCCTCGATCTATGATGGCTGCGCGATGGGCAATGCCGAGATCGTGCCCTTCCGCCACAACGATATCGAGGCGATGGAAAAACGCCTCAAGCGGATTCCCGAAGGTGCGGGCAAGCTGGTGGTGCTCGAAGGCGTCTATTCGATGCTCGGCGATGTCGCGCCACTCGCCGAGATGGTACGGATCGCCAAGGAAAACGGCGCGATGGTGCTGGTCGACGAAGCGCATTCGATGGGCTTCATCGGTGAGAACGGACGCGGCGTGGTGGAAGAAGCCGGCGTGATCGACGAGGTCGATTTCATCATTGGCACATTCTCGAAAAGCGTGGGCACGGTGGGTGGCTTTTGCGTTTCGAACCATCCCAAGTTCGAAATCATGCGGCTGGTTTGCCGACCTTACGTCTTCACGGCCTCGCTTCCGCCAAGCGTGGTCGCGACCGCTGCGACTTCGATCCGCAAGCTCATGCATGGCTCGAACAAGCGAGCGCATTTGTGGGAAAATTCGAAAACGCTCCATGCGGGGCTGAAGGAGCTGGGCTTCCGGCTCGGCACCGAGACCCCGCAAAGCGCGATCATCGCGGTCGTCATGCCCGATCTCGAACAGGGCGCCGCGATGTGGGAAGCGCTGCTCAGGGAAGGGCTCTACGTCAACCTCGCCCGCCCGCCGGCGACGCCGGCCAACATGACCCTGCTGCGTTGCTCGCTTTGCGCGGAACACTCCGAAGAGGAAGTGCGCACCATCCTGGGCATGTTCGAACGCGCGGGCAAGGCAGTCGGTATCATCTGATACCCGGCGTGGGCGCACCTCGATCAATGTGATCGCTTTTCTCCATCGCCCGTCCGGTAACGCTCCGGCGGATGGCGGCGAAATGCCGACCATGGCATTCACATGGAGAAATACGATGAACACATCCGCCTACGCCCCCGCCACTCCGCGCAGCGGCATCACCGTCCTTGCCGGCACCGGCGTTTCACTGCTTTCGATGCTGTTCCTGGTCGCCGCCGCGGCACCGGTCGCAATGTCGATGGCATAAGCAATCAATCCGCGACGCCGGGCGGCGCCAGCCATCCGGCCAGCCCGACCGCCGCCACCGCGCCCGCCAGTTGCGCCATCACGAAGGCCGGCACGTCCGCCGGGGCGATCCCGGCGAAGGTATCGCTCAGGCTGCGTACCACGGTGATTGCCGGGTTGGCGAAGCTGGTCGACGAGGTGAACCAATAGGCCGCCGGGATAAACAGCGCGACGCTTGCCGGGGCTGCCTGAGGGCGGTGGCGCAGCGTCAGCAGGACAGTCAGCACCAGCCGGAAGGTCGCAATCCC
>JANQPE010000056.1 GCA_028289565.1 Parerythrobacter sp. | reverse complement strand
AGCCGACCACGCCGCCGCCGATGACCACGACCTTGCCCGGCATCACGCCCGGCACACCGCCCAGCAGGACGCCGCGTCCGCCATGCGCCTTTTCCAAAGCCGTCGCTCCGGCCTGGATGCTCATGCGCCCGGCAACCTGGCTCATCGGCTTGAGCAGCGGCAGCGTACCTCCCGGGCCGGTCACGGTTTCATAGGCGATTCCCGTGACACCCGATTCGACCAGATCCTTGGTTTGGTCGGGATCGGGGGCGAGGTGGAGATAGGTGTAGAGAATCTGGTCTTCACGCAACTTGGCGCGTTCGACGGCTTGGGGTTCCTTGACCTTCACGACCATTTCGCACTCGGCGAAGATCGGGTCCGGCCCGTCGACGATAGTAGCGCCTGCGGCTTCGTATTCGGCATCGGTTGCCCCGATTCCCAGCCCGGCACCCTTCTGAATCCAGACTTCGTTGCCGCGCGACGCCAGTTCACGTGCGCTTTCCGGCGTCAGACCGACGCGATATTCGTGATTCTTGATTTCCGTTGGGCAACCGATACGCATGGGCGAGTCTCCTGATTGCCCTTGCAGTTACAAGCGTACCCATTGTGCTGCAACCGAAAGGGTACCGTGCAGGCGTCAGAACCGGCGCTGCCAGCCTCCTTCGCAACGTTGTGCATGACTTTGCGCCCATGCTGTCATAGCCTTGTCACACAACGCCCATAGCGGCGCTGTAAATCGGACATGGATTTGTCAAAAACGAGCAGCAGACATGAAACGCATACTATCCGCTTCGGCGATCGCGATGGTTGTAGCAAGCGGCTGGACGGCACCGGCCCACGCCCAGTCAGAGAGCGCTTCCGCCGTCCGCGAAGAACTTGCCGCCATGCGCGCGGAGATGGCCCGGATGGCGGCGCGCATCGACACTCTCGAAAGCGAGCTGGCCGAAGCGGAGGCAAGCACCGATGCGGCAGCCGACGCTGCCGGCGGACCGGCCACTGCGGCGCGGGCGGAAGATAAGGGCCCGAAGGTCGGGTGGAAGGGCGCGCCCGAAATCAAGGACGAGGGCGGCTGGAGCTTCAAGCCACGCGGGCGCTTGCAATATGATGCGGGGATCACCGGCGTGCCCGATTCCACCGGTCGTTCCGACGGCTTCGGCAACGAAGCTCGCCGCGCCCGTCTCGGCGTGTCGGGCGATATCCCCGGCGGTTTCGGCTACAAGTTCGAGATCGATTTTGCCGGCAGTGACGTGACGGTGACCGATGCTTTTCTGTCCTATGAAACAGGCAATGCAGAGCTGATTTTCGGCCAGTTCAACACTTTCCAGTCGCTCGAAGAACTGACCAGCAGCCTGCACACGTCCTTCATTGAGCGTGCGGCCTTTACCGATGCGTTCGGCTTCGAGCGCCGGGTCGGTGCGGGGGTGCAGTTCGAAGGCGATGAAATCCTCGTTCAGGGTGGGGTGTTCACCGACAATATGGACGATCTCTCGAACCAGAACTGGGGCGCCGATGCCCGCGTGGTGGCCATGCCCAAGCTTGGCGATACACAATTCCATCTCGGGGCATCGGCGCACTTTGCCGATCTCGAACCCGGCAGCACTGTTCGCTACCGCCAGCGTCCGCTGGTTCATTTCACCGGTGAACGCTTCATCAATACCGGCAATCTCGGTGCGGAGAGCGAATTCGGCGTGGGTCTCGAAGGTGCGATCATCGCCGATGGCTTCCATGCGGTTGCCGAGGGCTTCTGGCAAAGCGTCAATCGTCCCGGAGGACTCAGCGACCCGACATTCTTCGGCGGCTATGTCGAGGCCGGCTATTTCCTGACCGGCGACGACAAGCGCGGTTACAAGGGCGGCAAGTTCGATCGGGTCAAGCCGGCGAATCCAGTCGGCGAAGGTGGCATTGGCTCGATCCAGGTGAACCTGCGCTACGATTATCTCGACCTGACCGATGCGGGGATCGTCGGCGGGCAGCAGAACGGCTATTTCGTGTCGATGGTGTGGAAGCCGACCGATTACGTCCTGTTCCTCGCCAATTACGGTCGCCTGGAATACGACAATGCCGTCTTCCCGACGGCTACGGGTAGCCGGTCTTACGGGGCCGACGTTTTCGGCGTTCGCGGACAGATCGACTTCTGAGCCGAAACCTGTCCGGTGAGCCGTTCCGGCGGTTGTCACTTTCCTGTCACAAGGGGCGCATAATGCGCGCTTCGAAACATTGAATGGGATCACATCATGAAACTTACCAAGTCTCTTGCTTTCGTTGCCGTTTCCTCGCTTGCCCTGGCCGCATGCGGTGATGCCGGCGGCGGTGGTGCCCGCGAATCGATCCAGGTGGTCGGTTCCTCGACGGTCTTTCCTTTCGCCAAGAAGGTTGCCGAAAGCTTTGCCCAGTCCAATCCGGGCTTCAATTCGCCGGTGATCGAATCGACCGGCACCGGCGGCGGCATGAACCTGTTTTGTGGCGGTGTCGGCCCCGATACGCCCGACATGTCCAACGCATCGCGTCGGATGAAGAAGAGCGAGTTCGAGACGTGTCGGGCCAACGGCGTGACCGAGGTTATCGAGTTGCAGGTGGGTCTCGACGGGATCGCTTTCGCTTCGGCGCAAGGCGGGATCATGATGAACCTGACACCGCAGATGGTCTACGAAGCACTTGCGGCCAGCCCCTATGGCGGCGAGCAGACCAACCAGAACTGGTCCGATGTCGATGCCTCGCTCCCGAACGAACCGATCCTGGTCTATGGTCCGCCCTCGACTTCCGGCACGCGCGATGCGCTCAAGGAACTGGTCCTTGAGGCCGGGTGCAAGACCAATGCCGACATGAAGGCGCTGAAAGAGAGCGACGAAGACCGCTACGACCAATTGTGCACCGAAGTGCGCTCGGACGGCAAATATGTCGATCAGGGTGAGCAGGACAATCTCATCGTCCAGAAGATCGGCAATAACGACAAGGCCGTGGGCGTGTTTGGCTATTCCTATCTCGAAGAGAATTCGGACAAGGTCCAGGGCCTGCCGATGAACGGCGTCGAACCGACCTATGAGAACATTTCCAGCTTCCAATATCCCGGCGCGCGCCCACTCTTCGTATATGTGAAGAAAGCGCATCTCGACGCCATTCCGGGCCTCAAGGAATTCGTCGCCGAATGGGCCAGGAACTGGGCCAAGGACGGCCCGCTCGCCAAGATCGGCCTCGTCGCTTCTCCGCCCGAAACGATGGCCGCCAATGAAAAGGCCGCCACCGAATATACCGTGATGACAGGCGACGAGCTGAAGTAAGTCCGCACCATCATCAAGACATCGAGCGCCGCCCCGGCAAATATGCAGGGGCGGCGTTTTATGTACGCGCTGTCTTCCGGGACTCAAGCGAGAGCCGGGCTTTCGCCGGGACGGGTCAGATCGGGTTGCCCTCGCGATCCCTGAAGATTTCGCGGCGGCCGACATGGTTGGCGGGGCCGACCAGGCCTTCGGCTTCCATCCGTTCGATCCACTTGGCGGCGGTGTTGTAGCCGACGCCCATCTGGCGCTGGAGCCAGCTTCCCGAGGCTTTCTGGTTTTCGATCACAACCTGGCAGGCCTGGCGGTATTTACGTTCGGCAGGGTCGTCGCTGGCGGTCAGCTCGTCTTCGAAGGTCAGACCGCCCCCGTCTTCGGGTTCTTCGGTCACGGCGTCGATATAGTCGGGCTTGCCCTGGGCGCGCCAATGGTCGGCGACGGCCTCGACCTCTTCGTCGGATACGAAGGGGCCGTGGACCCGGGTGATCGCGCCGGTGGAGGGCTTGAACAGCATGTCACCCTTGCCCAGCAATTGCTCGGCGCCCTGTTCGCCCAGAATCGTGCGGCTGTCGATCCGGCTGGTGACGTTGAAGCTGATCCGGGTCGGCAGGTTCGCCTTGATCACACCGGTGATGACGTCGACCGAGGGGCGCTGCGTCGCCATGATCAGGTGGATGCCGGCCGCGCGCGATTTCTGGCTCAGCCGCTGGATCAGCACTTCGATTTCCTTGCCCACGGTGACCATCAGGTCGGCCAGCTCGTCAACGATCAGCACGATCTGCGGCAGCGGTTCGTAATCGAGCTGCTCTTCCTCGTAGATTTCCTCACCTGTTTCCGGGTCGAACCCGGTCTGCACCCGGCGGCCCAGCGGCTTGCCCTTGGCGATCGCGGCTTTCACCTTCTCGTTGAAACTACCGATATTGCGCGAATTGAGGCTGCTCATCATGCGATAGCGGCGTTCCATCTCCTCGACTGCCCATTTGAGCGCGCGTACCGATTTGTGCGGCTCGGTAACCACGGGACTGAGCAGGTGCGGGATATCGTCGTAGCTCTTGAGCTCGAGCACTTTGGGATCGATCAGGATCAGCCGGCATTCCTCGGGCGTGAAGCGGTAGAGCAGGCTCAGGAGGATGCAGTTCAGCCCGACCGACTTGCCCGATCCGGTAGTGCCCGCAACCAGCAGATGCGGCATCGAGGCAAGGTCGGCGACGATCGGTTCGCCCGCGATATCCTTGCCCAGGATGATCGGGAGGTTGCCCTTGGCATTGGCGAAATCCTCGCATGAGGCGAGTTCTTTCAGCATCACCATCTGCCGGTCGGCATTGGGCAGTTCTATGCCCATCACCGTCTTGCCCGGAATCGGCGAGACGCGCGCGGAGATGGCCGACATGTTGCGTGCGATATCCTCGGCCAGGCCAACCACCCGGCTGGCCTTGATGCCCGGTGCCGGCTCCAATTCATACATTGTCACCACCGGGCCGGTGCGCACGGCGGTAATCTCGCCCTTGACGTTGAAATCGTCGAGCACGGTTTCGAGCAGGCGGGCATTGCGTTCGAGCGCCATCTTGTCGAGCACCGGCGTTTCGTCGGCAAGTGGCTCGGCCAGCAGGTCCAGGCTGGGCAGCTCGTAATCGGCGAACATGTCGCGTTGCTTGGTCTTGGCCAGCACGGCCTTTTTCGGCGGTTTGGTCGGGTCCGTGATCTCCGGCGCCCTGCGAGCCTCCGCTTTGGTGACCGCTTTGGCCTTGGCCCTGGCTTCTTTCTTCTCCGGTGCCGGCGCAAAAGGGATATCGGGCACGGACAGGCCCGGCGCGCGCTTGAGGAAGGCGGGCAGGGTCATAAGGGCGCGCCAGTCGATCGCGAAAACACGGGTGACCAGTGCCACCCCGCCGGCGAGACTAAGCAGGGCAAGGCCGAGGATCGTCCAGCCCTGTGCCGCTTCGGGCAGGCGCGCGGCGATTGCCTCGATCGCCCCCGCACCCAGAAGCCCGCTAATTCCCCCCATCGAAGCGGGCAGCGAACCGTTCGGGCCTTCGAAAGCGAGCGCGAGTACGGTGGAAATCAGCGCCATGGCGAACAGCAACATGCCGATCGGCCACCACCAGCGCGTATCGGTATCGCGATCTTCCTCTTCGACATCGCGCCACAATTTGCGCGCGCCGACATAGAGCAACGGCAGGAGCAGGACGCTGGTCGGCCCGAACAGAAAGAGCACACGCTCGGCGACCCAGGCTCCGCTGACCCCCATCCAATTGGCGATGTCGGTGCCCGCCGCAGCGGTCGAGGGGCTGGGATCCGTCTGGGTATAGCTCGCCAGGGAGAGCGCGAGAAAGATCATCGCGCCGAACAGCAGCACGGCCCCGGCCATTTGCGCTGTGCGACGCATCGAGCGGCGCCAGGCGGCGCGCCAGTCGGCTGTCGGCGATTTGCGCATCGCGCGGGTGGCCATCTCTCTTCCCCCTGCTTTCAGTGGCCCTATTCGGCGTGGGAAACCACCATGAATCCTCTGGGACTCCCGCGTCAACCCTCCTGCGGCAGGGTGACCGTCAGGTGAGTCCGTCGATTGCGCCCCATTTCGGCCAGTCGAGTTCGCGTGCGCGCCCGGCTGTCATGCCGCCGAGAGCGATGACCGGCATCGCGGCCCGTGCGGCGAGTTCGTAAAAGAGGGAAGCGCCAAGGCACCCTCGACCGCGATGGGAGCGGGTCGGGAAAACGGGTGAGAGGAACACGGCGTCGACCGCGACGCGATTGGCAAGGGCGATCTCCCGTGCGTCGTGGGCGGTCGCCAGACGCAGCAGACCGGGGCGTCTCCCAAGCTTTTCGGGTGCTCCATAGATGCCTGCGGCTCCGCAGGAGTGCGCGGTGTCCGCATCGCCGGACAATACGGTAAGATGCCCGCTTGCATCGGCGACGGTTTTCAGCTCGTCATACCGCTGTCGCCGTGCCTCTCCTGCCAGATGGTAGTGCCTGAACACGAACCCCGAACCCTGCGGCAATGCCGCAAGGGCCGATTCCAGCTTCGCATCGTTGCGCGCGTCGGAAAGCAGCCACAGGTCAGGGAGGGTCTGGCGGTTCGTCACATGCGCGCTATAGCGCCCGAATGACAGCAAATGCGATGGAAAACCGGGATGCTCCGCTTGGCCAGGTGCAGGCGAAAATCGCCAGAGCCTGCAAGATTGCGCGGCGCGAAGTCGATGGCGTGACGCTGATCGCGGTCAGCAAGACGCATCCGGCCGAGCGGATCGAACCGCTGCTCGGCCAAGGCCAGCGCGTCTTCGGCGAGAACCGCGTGCAGGAGGCGCAAGGCAAATGGCCCGTCCTGCGCGAAGCCTATCCCGATGTCGAACTGCACCTGATCGGGCGGCTTCAGTCGAACAAGGCCGACGATGCGGTCGAGCTGTTCGACAGTATCCATTCACTCGACCGGCCCAGCCTGCTCAAGGCGCTCGCCAAGGCGATGGACAAGGCGGGCAGGCGGGTTCCGTGCTTCATTCAGGTCAATATCGGCGAGGAGGAGCAGAAAGGCGGTTGCGCGATCGCGGATCTGCCGCACCTGATCGGGCAGGCGCGCGACGCCGATATTCCGCTAGCCGGGCTGATGTGCATCCCGCCCTTCGATATCGAGCCGGCACCGTTTTTCGCATTGCTGGACAGGCTGGCATCCGATCACGGTCTCGCGGGGCGCAGCATGGGCATGAGCGGCGATTACGAGACCGCGATCATGCTCGGCACCACGCATGTCCGCGTCGGCACGGCACTGTTCGGGAAACGTGTCTAGGGACATGTCTGCGCAAGCGGAGTTGTTTGTTTTAGCCTCAGGCCCCGGACGGGGCCGCCGGCGCTTGAGGCTGAACAAAAAAGAACGCTCCGCAGAGCGCTCTTTCCCCTGTCGTTCCCAACGGTTCGATCAGAAGTCGAAAGTTGCTTCCACACCGACCTGTCGGCCCTTGCTCAGCGGCGAGAAGGTGCCTGCGGCGGGGAAGAAATCGAACGGGCGGTTGTTTCCGTCGGACAGAGCGCCGCCAAAAGGAATTTGCGTGTCACCGCCAGCCTGCACTTCGTCGAGCAGGTTCTTGCCGTAGATCGACAGGCTCAACCCGTCCACCGGCGTATTCCAGGTGATGTTGCCATCGAGGTTGAAGATGTCCTGAATGTAGCCGAAATTGTTGTCGGTATAGGCGAACTCGTCGCGGTATTGCAGGTTGATGCGGGTGACGATGTCGCTCGAACCCAGATCCCATTCGTGAATCATGCCGAGGCCGTAGGTCAGCGACGGGACGCGCGGCAGTTGCAATTGTTCGTCGATATTGTTGACGACTCCGTCGCCGGAAATGTCGAACCGCACATCGTCATAGGTGGCTTCGATCACACCGAGATTGGCGGTGAGCAGGAAGTTGTCCGTAACCCGTGCGCGGGCCTCCGCCTCGATCCCGAAAATCGTCGCATCGGCCGTGTTGAGGATGAACTGCGAGACGCCTGCTGTCGGCGAACTCTGGTTCACCTCGCGCTGCATGTTGCTGATCTTGGTGATATAGGTTGCCGCGTTCAGCGTAAACGAACGATCTTCGGTCTGGAACTTGCCGCCGAGTTCGTAATTGTCGACCTTTTCTTCGTTGAAGAAGAGATTGCCACCGGTTGCGGGCACGACCACCGTTTCGAACACGGTCGGATTGGTAATGCGGAAGTTATAGCCGCCCGACCGGTAGCCGCGAGTCCAGTGGGCATAGACCTGCCCGGTACCGAATTCGTATTGCAGGCCGAGCTTGGGTGACCAGTTGGTCCAGCTATTGCTGTCGGTGAATCCGTTGTTCTCGGTTGGGATGAACGGGTTGGTTCCCGAGGTCGGGCAGGTTCCCCCGACGACCGAGCATATCGGGCGCGGACGGACATAAGTGACGCCTGCGTCTTTTTCCTCGTGGCTCCAGCGGATGCCAGCGATGACGCTCAGATCGTCGCTCAGGCCGATTTCGGCATTGGCAAACAGGCCGAGAACTTCATGATCCTGCTGGCCGCCACCATAGAAAGTGAGCGGCGAAAGCGGTGGCAAGTCGCGGACTTCGGTATAGGAGATCGACTGATCGAACCAGAAACCGCCGACAGTCAGATCGAAACCGGGTCCCGAAACCGCATAGCGCAGTTCATTCGAATACTGTTCCTGATCGGTTTCGGTGTTCGAGTGGAACAGGAATGCCGGCAGCGCGTCGATATCGCCATCGGTGGTTCCTTCGAGGCTGCGGTAACCGAAGATGTTGGTCAGCGTGCCGGGGCCGACTTCGAGATCGGCGCGGAGCGAGCCGGTCCAAATCTCGTTGCTGTAACCGCCTTCGTTGTCGATTGCGAAATTGAAGGTGTCACGACGGAAGGCGCCGCGGTTCTGTGCCGAAGGTCCATCGCCGTCGCTTTCGAAATAGTCGAGCTTGCCGAGCAGGGTCAGCGAACCCAGGCGGGCTTCGAGCGCACCGCGCAGGATCTTGGTTTCCGCCTCGCCGTGGTTGGTATTGTTGGCGAGGTTGGTGAAATAGCCTTCATCCTTGTTGTAATAACCGCCGAGCTTGAACAACAGCGTATCTTCGACCAGCGGGCCGGAAACGACGCCGCTGACGGTGTAGTTCGCGCCGCCGCGCCCGCCGTCGAGCAAGGGCCCGTCCACAGCCGCGCGGAACTTGCCTCGGAACTCGTCGGTCGGGTTGCCGGTATTGATCAATACCGCACCGCCTGTCACGTTGCGACCGAACAGCACGCCCTGCGGACCGCGCAGAATCTCGACGCTTTCGAGGTCGAACAGGTCGAACACCACGCCGCCGTTGAAGCCGAGATAGACCCCGTCGACGAACACGCCGACGGTCGGGTCGATCGACGGGATCGAGCTGTTTATGCCAAGGCCGCGGATGGAGAAGTTCGCGGTGCCGCGGGAGGTGCCGATCTGGTCGAGGGAAACATTGGGGGCGGAGTAGGTCAGCGACTGGACGTCGCGCACCTTGAGGGCTTCGAGACTTTCCGAATTGAAGGCGGTAACCGCAAGCGGCACGTCCTGTACGTCTTCGGGGTTCTGCGTCTTGGTGCCGGTCACGATGATGAGGTCCAGTGCTCCGATGGCGCCGGTGTCTTCGTCCGCGGTTCCGGACTGGGCATTGGTGTCGCCATCCTGTGCCAGCGCAGATTGGGGTGTCAGCGCCATTCCAGCGCCGAGTGCGGCGAGAGTGCAAAGCGAAGAAAAGGGCTTCATGATGGTCCTCCAAACAAGTTCGTCGCCGCGCTGGTTAATCTTTCAATGGCATAGGGCAACCTAGCTTCTGCAGACAGCAGAATTCTTCGGATCAAGTGTTGCGTTTGGGTCGTGAAGGCTAAACGTCTTCCAGCTCGGCCTGACGGCGATCGCTGGCCGCTTCGATCAATGCTGCCTCGATTGCCTGGAGCCGCTCGGCGGCCTCGATCTTTTCGCCGAGAAGATCGGTAACGTAGAACGTATCGACCGCGCGCTCACCGTAGCCGGTGATGTGCGCCGAATGAACCACCAGTTGACTTTCGAACAATGTCCGGGCGAGGCGATTGAGCAGGGCGGACCGATCACGGGCATTGACTTCGATCACTGTGAAGCGGTTTGATGCGGTGTTGTCGAAAATCACTCGCGGGCGAACTTCGAAAGCCTTTGAACGGCTGATCGGCAAAGGACGCCTGGCGAGACGGGGGACGAGCTCGATGCGGTTGGCCAGCGCATCGGCGATGCTTGCCTCGATCCGTTCGAGCTGGGCCATCTCGTGAAACGGCTGTCCGTGCGGATCCTGGACCAGGAAGTTGTCGATTGCCCATCCTGCCCGGGTGGTGTGGATGCGTGCATCGATAATATTGGCCCCGGCAAGATGGATGCCCCCGGCGATGCGATAGAAAAGCCCGGGATGATCGGCGGCGATCACACTGACCAAAGTCGCCCCGCGCGAGGGATAGAATTCGCACCGGACGGACAGCTCCCTGTCTTCCGCCCTGGCGCTAGCGAACTGGCGCAGATTGAGCGCTGCGATATCTTCGGGTTCGGCAATCCAGTAAGCATCGTCGAAATCGCTCTCGAACGCGTCGATCAGAGCCGTGTCGCCACCCAGCAGCTCGGCGACCTTTTCTTTTTTCGCAGCCACCCGTTCGCCTCGGTGATGGCGAATATGACCAAGCCGGAGCCGTTCCTGCGCGGCGTCGTATAGCTCGCCGATCAACTGGCGTTTCCAACTGTTCCACGTGCCGGGGCCGACCGCGCGAATATCGACCACGGTCAGGATCATCAGGTGTCGCAAGCGTTCCATACTCTGCACTTCGCTGATGAAATCCTCGATCGTCTTGGGATCGGTCAAGTCGCGCTTGAAGGCCGTGGCGCTCATCAGCAAGTGTTGCAGCACCAGCCAGGCGACAAGGTCTGTTTCGTCGTCGGTCAGGCCGAAGCGCGGACATAACTGCCTTGCCACGTCTTCGCCGAGCACCGAGTGATCTCCGCCGCGCCCCTTGGCGATATCGTGCAGCAGGACCGCGACATAGGCGGCGCGGCGCGAGGAAAGCTTGTGGATCAGCCGGCTCGAGCGCGGGTGATCTTCCCGCAACCGGCCACGCTCGATCCTGCTGAGCAAGCCTATTGCCCGGATGGTGTGCTCGTCCACCGTATAATGGTGGTACATGTCGAACTGCATCTGTGCGTTGACCTTGCCGAAATCGGGCACGAACTTCCCGAAAACGCCTGCCTCGTTCATCCAGCGCAGCACCGTTTCGGGATCATTGCGCCCGGTCAGCAGGTCGAGGAACAGAGCATTGGCACGCTTGTCCTCGCGCACGCGCTTGTCGATCAATCCGGAATCCCGATCGGCCTGACGCATGGTGGCCGGTTCGATCTCCAGCTCCCCTTCTTCGGCGATTTGGAAAATTTCGATCAACCGCACCGGATCCTGTCTGAACCAGTCGTTATTCGGTGCGGCAATCCGGCCGCCCCGGACGCGATAGCCCTTGAGCGTGCGGCTTCGTGCCCTGAACCCTGCCAACAGGCCCTTGCGCGCGGGCCGCTGCGCGAATTGCTGGTCGATATGGGCTAGGAACACCCCGGTCAGGCTGCC
>JANQPE010000008.1 GCA_028289565.1 Parerythrobacter sp. | reverse complement strand
CGTCAGCCGCAAGATGCATCTGCACGCACGACGGTTGATTATCGACCGGCCCGAAACCGAAAAGGGCGGTGGGAGGAAACTCGACGTAGTGGCCGATCTCCCCGAGCATTTTGCCACCAGCATGGAACAGCTCGGTTTCGACCCGGTAATGAGCGACGCGCGGCCTGAAAAGGGACCGCCCGAGCGCAGTCCTGCCCAGAAGAAGCAAGCCGCTCGCCAGCACGCCAAGCAATATCGCAAGGCCCGACGCGGCGAGCGCAAGGCGCGCGGCGGCAATGCGAAGCGCAAATCGAAAGGACGACGCAAATGAGCGCCCGTCTCGCCATATTCGATTGCGACGGCACTCTGGTCGACGGGCAGGCAGCTGTATGCGAAGCAATGGAGGCTGCCTTTGCCAAGGCCGAACTGGATGTTCCACCGCGTAGCGATATTCGCCGCATAGTCGGGCTAAGCCTGCCGCAGGCCGTGCGCCGGCTGGCACCGGCGGCAAGCGAGGCGCAAAGGGGCGAGGCGGTGACCGCCTATAAATCCGCTTTTTTCGAGACCCGCCAATCCGGCATGCTGCACGAACCGTTGTTCGATGGGATCGCTGCCTTGCTCGATCGCCTCGCGGCCGGAGGCTGGTTGCTGGGCGTTGCGACCGGAAAATCGGATCGCGGCCTTGTCTCCTGCCTGGAAACGCACGACCTGCTCGACCGTTTCGTTACCCTGCAAACGGCCGACCGGCATCCCTCCAAGCCGCATCCCGCCATGCTCGAAGCCGCGCTGTTCGAAGCCGGTGCGCAGGCAGCCAATGCCGTGATGATCGGCGATACCACTTTCGATATCGACATGGCCCATGCGGCAGGCGTACGGGCGATCGGGGTCGACTGGGGCTATCATACCCCGCGGGAATTGCGCGAAGCCGGGGCCGAAGCGATCGCCGCATCCCCTGCCGAACTCGGAGATTATCTCGCATGAACGAAGACCAAGCCAGGCAACGCTTTTTCCTGATGACTGCAGCACGGATCGGCGGTGTGATACTCGTGGTGCTCGGCATTGCCATTGCCCGCGGTGCCATATCGCTCCATGAATGGCTCGGCCATGCACTGATCGTCCTCGGCCTGTTCGAGGTATTCTTCATGCCAACGCTGCTCGCCCGACGCTGGAAATCGCCGCCCGAATGAAACGGTTCTACAAAGATGCAAGCGTCGAGTCCTCCGATAGCGGCTTCCACGTCGCATTGGACGGACGTGCGGTGAAAACCCCGCAGGCAACAGTGCAAACCGTGTCGACGCGACGCCTGGCCGATGCGCTGGCCGCGGAATGGCGCGCTCAGGGCGAGACAATCGATCCTACCTCGTTTCGCTTCCGCGATCACGCTGACCATGCGATCGACCTGGTCGCCAGGAATCCTGCCGGTACGATAGACACGCTGCTCAGCTTCGCGGAAACCGACACGCTCTGCTACCGCGCCAATCCCGACGAGGCACTGTATCGTCGTCAACAGGAAGTATGGGAGCCCCTGGTAGCCGCACTGGAAGCGCGCGAGGGCATCGGCCTGGAACGGATCAACGGCATAATCCATCGCCCGCAACCGCAAGCGAGCCTCGAAACCCTGCGTCGGAAACTCGGCGGCTTCGATGGTTTCACCCTGGCCGGTCTTGAAGCGATGACATCGCTCGCCGCTTCGCTCTGCATCGGGCTGGCAGCGCTCGAAAGCGATGCCGAGGCGGATATGCTATGGGACGCGGCGGAACTCGAGGAAGGTTGGCAGGCAGACCTGTGGGGACGCGACGAACAGGCCGAAATCCGTCGCTCCGAACGGCGCGAGAATTTCAGGGCCGCTTTCGACTTCGTCCGGCTGGTGCGGACCTAGCCCGCCCAGTCGGCCACTTGACCCGCCACATCGTTGGCCGCCCGGTTCAGCGCATCGCCCACCGGTCCCGCTTCCGCGATTACACCCGGCACCCTGCTTTCAAAGCGGCGCGTTTCGATCCGATCGCCGACTTCGCGGATCGCGTCGAAGCGGACCACGACCGAACCGTTGCGCGCATCATAACCGAATTCGCGCAACGTGCCACGCAGGAAAGTGCGTGGAGCGATCGCCGGATCGTCATTGTCGATCACTACCCGGTTGCTGCGTGTGCGGATCGTTTCCGCCAACAGGCGCCGGAACAGGCGCGCAGGCCGCTCGACCCACACCGCGTCCTTCAGATAAGCGACGTTGGCGTCGTCCACCTGGACCGGCACACGGGTAACAGCAATACGCGCGGGAGCCTCCAGCGGCGCGATCGCGAGTGCGCCTTCCGCCGTGCCGCTCGCACCCGTACCCGGCGGGACCTGAGTTGCAGGGGTCAGGGTCAAGAGGCTAGGCGGAGGCTCGCTGCCAAGGCTGATACAGCCGGAAAGCACAGCCAGCCCGGCCAGTGTCGCGATTGTCCTGCCGAAATGCTTCATGCGCCCGCATTGTCCTTTCGCCATATTCATGGTTCGTAATCCGGCAAGGCCTGCCCGCCGACAAGCGCACCCGCACCCTCACTTTCGATCTTTTCTGTAATCGTGCGCAACGCCTTGCTGGTCGCGCGCAGGTCCTGCAACGTCGCTTCCGCGGCGGGAAGCGTGGTTTCGGACAATTGCCGCGTAGCGGGTGCGGCGTCGCTCAAGGTAGCCGAAAGCGATTTCGACGCTGCATCGGCGGATTCCAGCGTCGTCCGCAACTGTTTCGCCAATACGGTACCTTCCTGATTCAGCAGCCGGTCGGTCGAATTGGTCACGGCCTCGAACGCATCAAGCGCTTCGCTCGCTTCGCGCAAGGTGACCTCCAATTCGGCCATCGTCCGTTGAACCTGTGGGCCAGCTTCGGCCAGTTCGGCGGTCATTCGGTTGGTGTTGGACAGAATCCCGGCAATTTCACCCTGGTTCTCGTCCGACAATATCTGGGTCAGCCGTTCGGTCAGTGTCGCCAGCCGTTCCAGCAGCAGCGGGGCATTGGCGACCAATTCGCCCAATCCGCCACGACCGGGTGGAATAACGGGCACACCTTCGGGGCAAGCCGTGGTGTCGCAGTCGATCGGGGGAGCACCACGGCGCGATCCGTCGAGCAGAATAGTCGATACGCCGGTAAACGAGCTTTGCATCGTGGCGGTCGTGCCGACCAGCACCGGCACATCGTCTTTTACCTGGATGCGAACGCGCACGAATTCGGGGTCTGTCTCCCACAGCGAAATATCCTCGACCTGTCCGACCGGCACACCCGCGAAGGACACTTCGGAGCCGTTGGCCAGGCCGGCAACGGACTGCTTGAAAAAGATATCGTATTCGTTCTGCGAACCCTGCCCCAGCCGGGCAAGCCAAACGAAGAAAAACGCCAGGGCCGCCAGCAGCAGCAAGGTGACGGCTCCGACCCAGACATAATTTGCGCGTATTTCCATGCCGGTGCTCCTATGCCTCCGCCGGGCCGCCTTTGTCCACGGAATTGCTGCCTTGCTGGCTTGCCTGCGCAGCGCGACCACGCGGACCGTTAAAGTATTCGTCGATCCATGGATGATCGGTTTCGAGCAGCTCCGGAATGGTCCCGACCGCGATCACCTGTCGATCCGCCAGCACCGCCACACGGTCGCAAATCTCGTATAACGTATCGAGATCGTGCGTGATCAGAAAGACGGTCAGGCCAAGCGTTTCCTTCAACTCTTGCGTGAGCTGATCGAATTTCGCCGCCCCGATCGGGTCGAGGCCGGCCGTCGGCTCGTCGAGGAACAGCAGCTCGGGGTCGAGCGCCAAAGCGCGGGCCAGGCCGGCGCGCTTCCTCATCCCGCCCGACAGCTCGGCCGGGTACTTGTTCACCGCCTCTTCGGGCAGGCCCGACAGGATCACCTTGTAGCGCGCGATTTCGTGCAGCAATCCGTCATCGATCTCCGGGTAGAACTGCTTGAGAGGAACCTCGACATTCTCACCCACCGTCAAGGTCGAGAATAGGGCCCCGCCCTGGAACAGTACGCCCCAGCGGCAGCGCACACCGATGTCCTTGTCCAGATCGGCATCGGTGATCGAACGCCCGAGCACCTCGATTTGCCCTTCATCGGGCACCTGCAGGCCGATAATCGAACGCATCAGCACTGACTTGCCCGTGCCCGAACCGCCGACCACACCCAGGATTTCGCCGCGATTGACCGTGAGCGACAGGTCATCGTGCACGACCGATGAACCGAACCGGTTGACCAGCCCCTCGACCACGATCGGACGATCACCATGATAGCGCTCGTAGCGATCGAGCTGCATTTCCTCTTCCGCCATCATCCCCACCCCAGCTCGGTGAAAAAGACCGCGAAGAACGCGTCGAGCACGATTACCGCGAAGATTGCCGAGACGACCGCCTGTGTCGTGCGCAAGCCAACCTGCTCTGAATCTCCCTGAACCTGCATCCCGTGATAGCAGCCCGCAAGCGCGACAATCAGACCGAAGACCGGAGCCTTTATCAACCCGACATAAAGGTCGTAGGTCGGCACCACTTCCTTGATCCGTTCGAGAAAAGTCCAGAACGGAATACCCAACAGCAGGTCGCCCACGACCGCGCCCCCGATAATCGCGACGACGGCGCTGTAGAAGCCGAGCAGCGGCATCATGAAGAACGCGGCAAGGATACGCGGGATCACCAGCGCTTCGATCGGCGAAATACCGATCGTCCGCATCGCATCCACTTCCTCGGTCAGCTTCATCGTGCCGATCTGTGCCGCAAACGCCGAACCCGAACGACCCGCAACCATGATCGCGGTCATCAACACGCCCAGTTCGCGCAGCGTGATCCGACCGACCAGGTTGATCGTCAATGTCTCCGCCCCGAATTGCGCAAGTTGCACTGCTCCCTGTTGCGCAACGACGATACCGATCAGGAAACTCATCAGCCCGATGATCGGTAGCGACGACACGCCGACCAGTTCCATCTGCCTCACCAATGCCTTGCCGCGAAAGCGCGAGGGATGGCGAATGAGGCTGCCCACGGCCATGACGATCTGGCCAAGAAAGGCCACCACTCCGAGCATGGCGGAAAAAAAATCGGATACCAGTATGCCGACACCTTGGGGAACGCGCTGCCACACCCATGCACGCGGCGGATGGACATCCACGCCGTCGCTTGCATTCCCGACAGCCTTCATGAGCCGTGCGGCCCGCTCGCTCGCTCCGGTAATTTCAACGCCGTGCTCCCGGGCCAGGCCGTTGGCGATATAGGCACCGACCGTATCTATCTCGGTCAAGCCGGACAGGTCGATACTGTCGAATCCGCTATCGAGTTCGCGCAATTGCGTATCGATCTCGCCGATGGTCGAAACGAGATAAGGCCCTGAAAGCACGAGGCGAACCGCACCCTCACCGTCCTCTTCGATCTCGAATTGCGCCTCGGAACTCATGGTGTCCCCGCTATGCGGGCAAATCCTACGCACCACAAGCAGGCAATGCCCATGTTGCGCTGCAATGCGCACGCTGGCATGGGATTGTTCCTGCGGGAGCAGTACCGGCCCTCTCCTCCTCCCGGCCGCCCACGGCACTATCCTGCTGGGCGGCCGGGAGGAGGAGAGGGCCGGTACTGCCTATTGAGAGTCAGTGAATACGAGACAATGAGCACGCAATTGCCCAAGACGTTCGACCCGGCCGAAATCGAGGCGCGCTGGTATTCCCATTGGGAAGACAACGGTCTGTTCCGGCCCGAGCGTCCCGATGCCGAACCTTTCACCATCGTCAATCCGCCGCCGAATGTCACCGGTTCGCTGCATATCGGGCACGCGCTCGACAACACGCTGCAGGACATCGTGATCCGCTATGAGCGGATGCGTGGCAAGGACGCGCTGTGGGTGGTCGGCACCGACCATGCCGGAATCGCGACGCAGATGGTGGTCGAGCGCCAGATGGAGGAGCGGCAGGACAAGCGCGCCAACTATACGCGCGAGGAATTCGTCGAGAAGGTCTGGGAGTGGAAGGAGGAATCGGGCGGTACGATCACCCGCCAGCTTCGTCGCCTGGGCTGCTCGATGGACTGGAGCCGCGAACAGTTCACCATGGACGAGCATTTCAGCAATGCCGTGCTCAAGGTGTTTGTCGATCTCTACAACGAGGGCCTGATCTACCGCGACAAGCGCTTGGTGAACTGGGATCCGAAGCTACGCACCGCGATCTCCGACCTGGAAGTCGAGAGCCAGAATGTTCCCGGCCATTTCTGGCACTTCAAATACCCGCTCGCGGACGGTGCGACGCTCGATGATGGCCGCGACTACATCGAAGTCGCCACCACCCGGCCCGAAACAATGCTCGCCGATATGGCTGTGGCGGTGCATCCTGGCGATCAGCGCTACAAGAGCGTGGTCGGCAAGCATGTTGTCTTGCCGATCACCGGGCGCCGCGTGCCGGTCGTCGCCGACGAACATGCCGATCCGGAGCTTGGCTCGGGCGCGGTGAAGATCACGCCCGGGCACGATTTCAATGATTTCGAGGTCGGCAAGCGCGCCGGGATCGCGCCGGCGGACATGCTCAACATGCTCGATGCCGAGGCCAATGTCTGCCAGACGGCGGACAGGCTGATCCCGGAAGAATTTATCGGCCTGCACCGCTTCAAGCGGGATGGAAAAGACGGGGCACGCGAGTTGGTTGTCAGGCGCCTCAAGGAACAGGGCTACCTGATCCCGCATATCACCAGGACCAAGAAGGGCGAGGAAATCGAGCAGGATTCCGAACCTCGCACCATCGCCACTCCGTTCGGCGATCGCGGCGGAGTGGTGATCGAGCCGTGGCTGACCGACCAGTGGTATGTCGATGCCGAGAAACTAGCGCAAGCTCCGATGCAGGCCGTTCAAGATGGCGATATCGAAATCATCCCGCAAAGCTGGGAAAAAACCTTCTTCCACTGGATGGAGAATATTCAGCCGTGGTGCATATCGCGCCAATTGTGGTGGGGCCACCGCATTCCAGCTTGGTTCGTCCGTTTCTACAACACAGACGGCACCACGGGCACGCTCGAACCAGTCTCCGAAGTGATCGTCGATGAGACGCTCGAAGGCGCATACGAGCAGATGATCTATCGCCCCGAATACGAGGATGGCGGCGGCCCACTGTTGTTCGTCTATGACACCATGCAGGAAGCGGAAGAGCGCTGGCTCTCCGATGTGCTCGAATCGCCGGGTCCGGAGGCTACCAAGCGCCATGGCGTGGTCTTCGTGCAAGACCCCGACGTTCTCGACACATGGTTCTCGTCCGGGCTGTGGCCTTTTGCCACGCTTGGCTGGCCCGATGAAAGCGCGCCGCTTTACCAGAAACACTACCCCAACGACCTGCTGATTTCCGGTTTCGACATCCTGTTCTTCTGGGATGCGCGGATGATGATGCAAGGGATGCATCTGACCGGGCAGGTGCCGTGGCCGCGGCTATACCTCCACGGCCTCGTCCGCGCGGCGGATGGTTCAAAAATGTCGAAATCGAAGGGCAATGTCGTCGACCCGCTCGGCCTGATCGACCAGTATGGCGCGGACGCGTTGCGTTTCTTCATGGCGGCGATGGAAAGCCAAGGCCGCGACATCAAGATGGATGACAAGCGGGTCGAGGGATACCGCAATTTCGCGACTAAGCTGTGGAACGCGACGCGATTCTGTCAGTCGAACGGCATCGGCGCGAGCGCCACTCTGGCCGCGCCTGATGCTAAGCTCGCTGTCAACCAGTGGATCATCGGCGAAGTCGCCGAAACCGTGGAGGCGCTCGATACGGCGATGGCCGAACTGCGCTTCGATGCCGCTGCCGACACCATCTATCACTTCGTGTGGGACCGGTTCTGCGACTGGTATCTCGAATTGATCAAGCCGGTATTCGCTGGCGATGCGGACAGCTCGGCCGCAGTTGAAACCCGCGCCGTGGCCGGGTGGGCGCTCGACCAGATTCTCGTCATGCTGCACCCGTTCATGCCCTTCATCACCGAAGAGCTGTGGAGCAAGCAGGGTGCTGTAAACGACAAGAATAGAGCGAACTATCCGCTGATCACGGCCAAATGGCCCGAGCCACAAGCGAGCGTGAGCAAGGATGCGACCAATGCGATCGACTGGGTGATCGAACTTACCACGGCGACGCGCAGTGCCAGGAACGAGTTGGGTATTCCGCCCGGCAAGAAACTTGCCGCTTACTGCCCTGCCCCGTCCGATCTCGCGACCCGGACGATCGAGCGCAGCGCGGCGGCGATCGAGCGGCTGGCGCGCCTGACACCGGTCACGCTGGGTGAAATGCCGTCCGGCCCGGCCATGCAGGTGATGGCAGGTGCGGACGTGTTCGTCGTGCCGCTCGAAGGCGTGATCGATATCGAGGCGGAAAAAGCGCGCCTTGCCAAGGCGCTCGAAGCTTCGGCCAAGGAAGCCAAATCGCTCGAAGGACGGCTCGGCAATGCCAATTTCGTCGAGCGGGCCAAGCCCGAAGCGGTCGAGAAGGCCCGCGCCGACCACGCGCATCACTCGGCAGAGGTCGAGCGGCTGACGACGGCGCTGGGACGGTTGGAATAACGGGCATCGTCATTGCGAGCGACCGTAGGTCGCGCGGCAATCCAGAGCTGGCGCGACCGGCCCCTGGATTGCTTCGCTACGCTCGCAATGACGAACTTGAGGGACCCACCGTTTTCCTACACGGCCCGGTTGTGCCATGAAGCCCGACAATGACCATGCCATTCGCCTTTTCCGGTTTCCGCCAAATGTGTCACCCATCGCAAAAGGGCAATAAACTTTTTAAATTCAAATACATGGATGTGATCGCCTTGGGTGACAGGGTGTCACCTTCGTCACCTTTTGCAGGAAATTTCCGGAAAGCCTCGTGCCCCTAGTCCTCGCCGCCCAGGCCCCCGGCCAGCCGGAAATCTTCGCTTCGGTGCAGGGTGAAGGCCCATCGGCGGGCATGCCGGTCGCCTTTATCCGCCTGTCGCGCTGCAACCTCGCCTGCCAGTGGTGCGACACGGCCTATACTTGGCATTTCGACGGCGACGAACGCGCGCATCGCGACGAGACGACGTTCGACCGCAAGATCAACCAGGTGATACTGCAGGCCGATGTCGCGGCCGAGCGAATCGAACGTCTGGGGCAAGATCGTCTTGTCATCACGGGGGGCGAACCGCTCATGCAGGCCGGCGCGCTGGCCGAATTGCTCGAATTGCTGCCCGACATGAGCGTCGAGATCGAAACCAACGGCACGACTGCCGCACCGCCCCGACTCGATGTTCGCATCGACCAGTACAATGTCAGCCCCAAGCTGGCGCATTCGGGCAATGCGGCCGACCTCGCGCTGGTGCCCGAGCGGCTCGATGCCTACGCAACCGACCCGCGCGCATTCTTCAAATTCGTGATCGCCGAACCGGGTGATATCGACGAGCTTCTGGCCCTGCGCGACCGTTACCGGTTCAAGCCCGGGTCCATGTGATAGGAAAGCAGCGCTGATCAAGACGCACGTGAAGCAATATATAAACAAAGGTCACTCAGTAGCAACACCTTCTGA
>JANQPE010000148.1 GCA_028289565.1 Parerythrobacter sp. | reverse complement strand
GGGTAATGCAATCCCTCATTGATCGCCCGCTCCATCGCGCAATCCTCCAGCCGTTGCACACCCCATGCCAGCGCCTCATCCCACGCCGCCGCGAACCCCTCCGCGCCGGGCCGCGCGCGCAGCTTGTAAAGCGCCTCCATGCTCTTGCCGATCGACCTGGCCGCCTGCACGACGATGCCGGTGGCGGCGAGCGTGGCGACGAAGCGGCGCTGCAGATCGGGCGTGATCGAGTTCCGCCGCGGCTGCTTGTGGAGATAGGGTGCGAATTGCAGCAACGGATCGTCCGCCTCCGGCGGCGGCGCGACATGCGCGACGGCGGACGTGGCCTGGCGGGCGATCTTGCGAGTGGGGACGGGCGGTTGGTCGGGCATGGGAGAGGCTCGCTATCCGGCGGTGAAACGGGCGGCGATCTGCCGACCGCAAGCGCGACGGCGCGCCGGCCGGTTAGGCCGAAAGCCAAGGAGCGCGGACGCGCTCCGCCCGGCGTTTGAGAGCGAAAACAAGGACTCGGAGGGGGTTGGGGGTGGTGCCGCCGCGCCAGCGTCGTCCCCGCGCTGCTCCGGCGGAGGAGACGACATGCTCTCGCGCTCGCACTCGTCCCGAGCCTGTCGAAGGGCAGACGCGGGGGTTGCCGGAGAGGCCTCCACGTCACCACCGCCCGCCGCCTGATCGGCAGCGTCCGGCTCGTTACGGGGCACACGAAGGCGCAAAGGCGCGAAGGGGTCTGGGGGAGTGTATCGGGGCATAGCCCGCAAGCAGATTGCATAATTCGGGCGTGTAGGAAAATGGTATTTGCGGGAGGACTTGTGACTTGCTTACTTCCTTTCATTCTCAACTTGGTCATTGCATTTTGTCGCAGCTTCTTGACGCTGGACAGAAGAGTTCAATTGGATATCATTAATTCTGGAGAATGGGGGTGAGGATGATCGAAAAGAACGCTTTTCTGCAACCGACGTTTGGTATTTCTCAATTGAGAATCAGAAATATAGGCGCGATTGATGACCTATCAATAATGCTTGATGATGTCGCGTTTCTAGCCATCTGCGCGGGGAACGGAGTAGGGAAAACGACGATCCTGGAGGCAATTTCGCTGATCGGCCACTTACCTTGCTTCCCCATTCTTTCCCGGCGAAATCTTCAAATTGAACCAAGCTACGTTGAGAATGAATGGGGGCAGGAAAGGTGCGGTGGGCAATATGATGGTCGATTGGACCTAGATAAATTCTCTCAAGGTGGTGTGGAAGCACTGCTGGCGGATCATTTTGGTGACGGGAAGAGCCAAGGTTTTGGTGCTGTTGATTTCGTGCTGTTCGACAAGTCCGAGACACAAAACCGACATTTCGAATTCACGCTCATTGTTCACTCGCCGGCGTTCTCAGAGCCAGGTAGACCGCGACTCACCGAATTGCTGTCGCGCGGTGACCCGGAAACTGCAACTCCAAACGGTTGTTCAGATTTTTGCGATGATAGGTACTTATCAAGTTGCGGCTTGATCGTATTTGATGAAGATCGCCAGACTGGACAGTGCATCCGACCGCTGCTTGATCAATTAGTGGCTGGGCGAACCTTTCATCACCATTCGGCGACTGGACAGCATGATCCTGCTGCAAGTATTCCTCCCAAATCACCGATAGCGGCAGGCCGAGCTTGCGCAATCTCCTACGTGAACACTGATTTGAATGATTTCGGACGAGGAAATGACCTGCGAGAGAGTCCAAAGGATCTCACTAGGAATTTTGGTTCCGAGATGGTGGCTAGGCTGCAGATCGAATTTGAAGGAGCAAATGGGCAGGACGGATTCAAGCATTTTTCCGATCTACAGGAGCGGTCAGGGAGAATACTGAGGGAGCCCCCTCTTGCTTTCAGTTCCAGCTTTGCGGTTCCCAATACATTTAGTCTGCAAAGCGTTAGTTTGACGAATGTGCGTTCTGGAGACCTGTTAAAGGCGGGCGCGAGATTTGGAATTCAGAGGGGACATGGCGGCCAAGCATATGAGGCTAGCTTTCTTAGTGCGGGAGAGAATGAGGTCCTATTTGTACTAAAGATGGCCATAAATCTCGCAAAGAACGAGAGATGGGGAAGGGGTATCTTGCTTCTTGATGAACCCGATTTGCATATCGCTGGATACTGTAGAAAGAGATTCTTTAGAGAAATAGTTGATATTGGAAGATCAAACGGAATTCAAATAATTATGAGTACGCATTCTGCAGCATTTATAGATGTTCTCAAAGAGTTCGACCTAAGAGTAAGCGATAGTGTGAAGGTAATTTTTCGGAGTGCAGAGAAAATTGTCCGAGGTGAAGGCGTTGACGAGGCTGTAGGTAAAGAAATTCCAATTGTTGCAAAATTCGATCCGCTTTTTCTTGAATATATGAGAGCACAAGGAGAAAATGAAGGCCCTTTTTCTTATATTTGGTTTCTAATAAGAAAGATTTATTCGACTTGGAAGTCCGCAATACAGGAAGTATTCTTTCATTCTCTGTCGGATCATCAGAGCGCGGTCGCCGTTTCGCATTGGTTCTTGATCGTTTTTTCGCTACTATTTCCACTAGGAATCTTTCTGGCGTTGTCAGCTGCTGGGAATGATTTGCTAACCCCATTGGGCTTTCCAGACTCCATTGCAACGGAGTTGCATCCATTTACTGGCATTGGGTCACTTGTTAGCTTCGGTGCAGTTTTCTTGCAGATTGCTTATGTTTGGTTGCGGCTTCGAAAAATTCGTAGCGACAAGGCGGCATTGCATGCATCGCTCTTGAAAGAACTTGAGTGATGCAACTTAGTTCCTTCATTGTCCCATCTATTTTGATGGGTCTCGGTATCGCAATTGACGTTGCGATTGCCACGCTTGCCCGCTTTCGCGACACGGCGATGGGCTTCAAGAACTGGACTCTTCCAGTCGCGATTTCACATATCCTGCTTCCAGCCATCGGATACTATGGTTGGTGGTACCTCGGGCAGCAGTTCAGCGCTTTCGCTCTCTTGCTTGGTCTGATCGCGTTCGCAATGATCGCACTGTTTATCTACGAAGCTTTTTGTGAGTGGATTGGTGCAGAGGCGATCGTTTCGCTGTCCCCGATAACAGACCGGCTGTTCGGCGGACTGGGTGATGGAGCGAAAGGGCGGCTGGTAATGGTACTTGCTGTTTCGATGGACGCCCTTTGGTCTGGTCCAGCAAAGGCCGCGCAGGCTGAAAGCGGGGCGTGGGCGCCCTATGAGGTCTTGATTTCATTTTTCATTGCCGGTGCCGTAGTCGCGCTGGTCGCAGAAATGGCATTGCTGGCCGCTCGCGCCCTTAACCGCGCGTCGTTCGACGATCTGCGAGCGCTCGCTCGTTATCTTGTCGGAGGGAAGTTCCTGGAAGCGACGATACTTTTCGGCTTCGGCGTGCTTTCGCTTTGGAATGCTTTCGCGCCCTGGATAGGGTTGGGTTCGCTTTATCCGGCGATCGGAATTTCGGCTGGCATAATGATCATCCTGTGGTTGATATTCTTTCCTCGACTTTTTAACGAACAGCTAGCGGACCTCGAATACGAGCCGACTTGACCCCACCCCCAAACCCTCCTAGAGGGCGCGCCATCCGCAGCGGGGTTTCGCTCTGCCGCGGTCAATAGAGCTGAACATTGCCGGTTATGTCCCGGGGGCCTGGTGCGCAGCATCGAGGCTCTTTTCTATTGGACGCATATGCGTTCGGGGCGGCCGTCAAAGTAACCCGGTGTTCGTGCCGGGTGGAGTGATTTCGGTTCGTGCGAGGTGCCAGTCCTCCTGTCCTTCGACAGGCTCAGGACGAACGGCATGCCAAACTCCGCGCGATCTCCTTCTCTCCATCCGGTCCGATGCACCACCACACGGTGAAGAGAAGAAAGACTCATATGCCGACGATCAACCAGCTGGTCCGCAAGGGCCGCACCCCGCAGAAGGCCAAGTCGAAGGTCCCTGCGATGGAGCAGAACCCGCAGAAGCGCGGCGTCTGCACGCGCGTCTATACAACGACGCCGAAGAAGCCGAACTCGGCGCTGCGCAAGGTGGCCAAGGTCCGCCTGACCAATCAGCGCGAGGTCATCTCCTACATCCCCGGCGAGGGGCACAACCTGCAGGAGCACTCGGTCGTGCTGATCCGCGGCGGCCGCGTGCGCGACCTGCCCGGCGTGCGCTACCACGTGCTGCGCGGCGTGCTCGACACGCAGGGTGTGAAGGACCGCAGGCAGAGCCGTTCGAAATACGGCGCCAAGCGGCCGAAGTAAGAGGGTTTTTGTTGGGTGCGCTGACGACGTCCGTCGTCAGCTACGGCACCGGCCCGCTCCCCCACCCGACCACCCAAGGCATTATCCCGTAAGGGTAGCCGGGTGGGGAAGCGGACCGGCACCGAAGCCCAAGAGTTCAACGCGGATTTGGGACGCTCCCCCGCCCTTCTACCTATAAGGATAATCTCCGGGTGGAAGGGCGGGGGAGCGGGCCGGAGCCGCAAGTCCCGACGGAGGTCGGGGCGCACTCCGAAGGAGTAATGGAGTATGTCACGTCGTCGTCGTCCCGAGAAGCGGGAAATCCTGCCTGATCCCAAGTTCGGGGATCAGGTGCTGTCGAAATTCATGAACAACCTCATGCTCGATGGGAAGAAATCCACTGCCGAGCGGATCGTCTACGGTGCGCTCGACACGGTCGAAGCCAAGGCCAAGGCCGACCCGGTGGCGCTGTTCCACGATGCGCTGAACAACATCAAGCCGCAGGTCGAGGTGCGTTCGCGCCGGGTCGGCGGTGCGACTTACCAGGTGCCGGTCGAGGTTCGTCCCGAGCGCGCCCAGGCGCTGGCGATCCGCTGGCTGATCGGCGCCGCGCGCGGCCGCCCCGAAACCACCATGAGCGCGCGCCTCTCGGCCGAGCTGATGGATGCGGCGAACAATCGCGGCAATGCGGTCAAGAAGCGCGAAGACACGCACCGCATGGCTGACGCCAACCGCGCGTTCAGCCATTACCGCTGGTAACTCTGGCGCTGGTAACACTAATTCGAGGGGCAGTTCCCCTCATGGAGATTTGACATGGCACGCGATTATCCGCTGGAGCGTTATCGCAATATCGGCATCATGGCCCACATCGATGCCGGCAAGACCACCACCACCGAGCGTATCCTTTATTACACCGGCAAGTCCTACAAGATCGGCGAGGTGCACGATGGCGCCGCGACGATGGACTGGATGGAGCAGGAGCAGGAACGAGGCATCACCATCACCTCTGCTGCGACGACGACCTTCTGGTCGGCCGACGACGGCAAGGGCGAAAAGCACCGGATCAACATCATCGACACGCCCGGACACGTCGACTTCACCATCGAAGTCGAACGTTCGCTGCGGGTGCTCGACGGCGCGGTCGCGGTGTTCGACGGCGTGGCCGGGGTCGAACCCCAGTCCGAAACCGTCTGGCGCCAGGCCGACAAGTACAAAGTTCCGAGAATGTGCTTCATAAACAAATTGGATCGCACCGGCGCCGACTTCTATTACTGCGTCCAGTCGATCATCGAACGGCTCGGCGCCACGCCGCTCGTGTTGTACCTCCCGATCGGAGCGGAAAGCGATCTCAAGGGTGTTGTCGATCTCGTCAACAATCGTGGCATTGTCTGGAAGGATGAAAGCCTCGGTGCCGAGTTCGAATATGTCGACATTCCCGAAGATCTTGCCGACAAAGCTGCCGAATATCGCGAGAAGCTGATCGAAACCGTCGTCGAACTCGACGACGAGGCGATGGAGAAGTTTTTCGAAGGCGAAATGCCCGATCCGGCCAAGATCAAGGAACTCGTTCGCAAGGGTACGCTGGACCAGGCATTCGTTCCTGTCCTGTGCGGCTCCGCATTCAAGAACAAGGGTGTTCAGCCCCTGCTCGACGCCGTAGTCGATTACATGCCGTCGCCGCTTGACGTTCCGGCCATCAAGGGCGTGAAACCAGATAGCGACGAGGAAGACGAACGTCCGTCGAGCGACGACGAGCCGTTCTCGGCATTGGCCTTCAAGATCATGAACGACCCGTTCGTCGGTTCGCTCACCTTCACCCGCATCTATTCGGGCACGCTCTCGAAGGGTTCGGTCCTGAACTCGGTGAAGGACAAGAAGGAAAAGATCGGTCGCATGCTGCTGATGCACTCGAACAACCGCGAGGATATCGAAGAAGCATTCGCCGGCGACATCGTCGCGATTGCGGGCCTCAAGGAAACGACGACCGGCGACACGTTGTGTGCGGCCAGCGCGCCTATCATCCTTGAGCGGATGGAATTCCCGGATCCGGTTATCGAGCTCTCGGTTGAGCCGAAGACCAAGGCCGACCAGGAAAAGATGGGCGTCGCGCTCAATCGCCTGGCCGCCGAAGATCCCTCGTTCCGCGTCACTACCGATCACGAATCGGGTCAGACGATCATCAAGGGCATGGGCGAGCTGCACCTCGACATCCTGGTCGATCGCATGAAGCGCGAATTCAAGGTCGAAGCCAATGTCGGCGCGCCGCAGGTTGCCTATCGCGAAGCACTCAAGCGCGAGATCGAAGTCACCTATACCCACAAGAAACAGTCGGGTGGCTCGGGCCAGTTCGGCGAAGCCAAGGTCGTCGTCACGCCAGGTGAGCGCGGCCAGGGCATCGTCTTCGAAGACGAGATCAAGGGCGGCAACATTCCGCGCGAATATATCCCCTCGGTCGAGAAGGGCATGCGCGAGCAGGCCGAGAGCGGTTATCTGGTCGGTTTCCCGATCATCGACTTCACCATTCGTCTGGTCGACGGCAAGTATCATGACGTCGACTCCAGCACGGTAGCCTTCGAAATTACCGGCCGTGGTGCCATGCGCGAGGCTGCCGATCGGGCGGGTATCAAGCTGCTCGAACCGGTGATGAAAGTGGAAGTCGTGACCCCGGAAGACTATCTCGGCGACGTGATCGGCGATCTCAACTCCCGCCGCGGCCAGATCCAGGGCACCGATACCCGCGGTAACGCACAGGCGGTCGAGGCTTTCGTGCCGCTGGCCAATATGTTCGGCTACGTTAACGAACTGCGCTCGTTTACCCAGGGCCGTGCGCAGTACACGATGCAGTTCAGTCATTATGACGAAGTGCCGGCTAATGTTGCACAAGAGGTCAAGGAGAAGCTTGCCTAAGGCAGGCAACCCGTCTAGGGGCGGCGCCTGATTCAGCGGGCGCCGCCTTTCTCCCGCAGAGATTCAATTCAAACAGAGGTTATTTGAGAAATGGCGAAGGAAAAATTCGAGCGGAACAAGCCGCACTGCAACATCGGCACCATTGGTCACGTCGACCATGGTAAGACCACACTGACTGCCGCAATCACCAAGGTGATGGGTGCGGGCGTCGAATTTGCCGATATCGACAAGGCTCCCGAAGAGCGCGAACGCGGAATCACCATTTCGACGGCTCACGTCGAATATGAAACCGAGAATCGCCACTATGCGCACGTCGATTGCCCGGGCCACGCTGACTATGTGAAGAACATGATCACCGGTGCCGCCCAGATGGACGGTGCGATCCTGGTCGTGAACGCTGCCGACGGCCCCATGCCACAGACTCGCGAGCACATCCTGCTTGCCCGTCAGGTCGGTGTGCCGGCACTGGTCGTGTACATGAACAAGGTTGACCAGGTCGATGACGAGGAAATCCTCGAACTCGTCGAGTTGGAAGTTCGCGAGCTTCTCTCAAGCTACGATTTCGACGGCGACAACATCCCGATCGTCAAGGGTTCGGCCCTGGCCGCTCTCGAAGGTCGCGATCCGGAAATCGGCGAAAACTCGATTCGCGAGCTGATGGCTGCCGTTGACGAGCATATCCCGCAGCCGGAACGTCCGGTCGATCAGGACTTCCTGATGCCGATCGAAGACGTGTTCTCGATTTCAGGTCGCGGCACGGTTGTTACCGGTCGTGTCGAAACCGGTGTCGTGAATGTCGGCGATGAAGTGGAAATCGTCGGTATCAAGGACACCACCAAGACGACCGTTACTGGTGTTGAAATGTTCCGCAAGCTGCTCGATCGCGGCGAAGCAGGCGACAATATCGGTGCTCTGATCCGTGGTGTCGGTCGTGAAGAAGTCGAGCGTGGCCAGGTTCTGGCCAAGCCGGGTTCGGTTACGCCGCACACCGATTTCAGCGCAGAAGTTTACGTCCTGTCCAAGGACGAGGGTGGCCGTCACACGCCGTTCTGCGCGAACTACCGTCCGCAGTTCTACTTCCGCACCACCGACGTGACCGGTGAAGTCGTCCTCCCCGAGGGCACCGAGATGGTCATGCCGGGCGACAACGTCACGATCGATGTCAAGCTGATCGCTCCGATCGCCATGGACGAAGGTCTGCGCTTCGCGATTCGCGAAGGTGGCCGCACTGTCGGTTCGGGGGTTGTCAGCAAGATCACGAAGTAATATAGGCGCGCGCAACACGGCGGAGATTCGTCTCCGCTGCGCCGATTTGCTTCGGTAAAATTGAATTCGGTTGCCCCGCTCTCCCCGGAGACGGGAGGGGCGGGGCAACTTTTTGTTTGCTCTTTCTCATCGGTAGTTGGACATGGAAGCCCAGAATATTCGCATTCGCCTCAAGGCGTTCGATCATCGTGTTCTCGACCAGGCAACTGGCGAGATCGCTGAAACGGCACGCCGCACCGGCGCGCTGATCCGGGGCCCCATTCCGATGCCGACGAGAATCGAGAAGTTCACCGTGAACCGCGGCCCGCATATCGACAAGAAGTCGCGCGAGCAGTTCGAGGTGCGCACTTACAAGCGGTTGCTCGATATCGTGCAGCCCAACGCCCAGACGGTCGACGCGCTGATGAAGCTCGATTTGGCTGCTGGCGTGAATGTCGAGATTAAGCTGGCGTAACTTGTTGCGTCATCCCGGCGAAAGCTGGGATTTCGGTCCGCCTGGTTGGACCTAAAACGACCGGGACGAGATAGAAAGTCCGCGCTTTGCGGCATGGAGCCCCCGCTTCCGCGAGGGCTGCGTTCGGAAAACCTGCCGGTTTTCCTCACTTGAGATACCGCCGGTCCATCGACCGGGCTGCGTCTCCCGTCTCGCTCAATCGGCTTGAGGCCGTGCGAGCAATTCAGCCCGGACGGGGCGATGCATGACATTTTTGGGCTGGCAAGCACCTGGAATGGGTTCGGGTGCCTCTGTTTAGGAGTTTGACGATGCGCACAGGCGTTATCGCAAAAAAAGTCGGGATGACCCGCCTGTTCCAGGAGGATGGACGTCACGTTCCCGTGACCGTTCTCGCTCTGGAAGACTGCCAGGTCGTTTCCCACCGTACAGCAGAGCGCGATGGCTATTTCGCGCTGCAGGTCGGTGCGGGCGAGGCCAAGCAGAAGAACGTCAACAAGCCGCAACGCGAGCATTTCGCCAAGGCCGAAGTTCCGCTCAAGATGAAGGTTGCCGAATTCCGCGTCGATGACGAGGAGGGACTGCTTCCGATCGGTGCCCGCATCAGCGCGGAACACTTCGTTGCGGGGCAGAAGGTGGACATCACCGGTCATACGCAGGGCAAGGGTTTCGCGGGCGCCATGAAGCGTTGGGGCTTCGGTGGCTTGCGCGCCACGCACGGCGTCTCGATCTCGCACCGTTCGCACGGTTCGACGGGCAACCGTCAGGATCCGGGCCGCGTGTTCAAGGGAAAGAAGATGGCCGGTCATATGGGCGACCGTCAGCGCACCCAGCAGAATCTCGAAATCGTCCGCACCGATCCGGCGCGCGGCCTGCTGTTCGTCAAGGGGTCCGTCCCTGGCTCGAAGAACGGCTGGTTGCTGGTTCGCGATGCCGTGAAGGTGGTGCATGAAGACCTGCCGTTCCCCGGTGTCATGCGCCGCAACGAAGACGAGTTCGCGACCGAAGAGGCCGCTCCGGGCCTGGTCGAAAGTGCTGCCGAACACGAGGTGAAGCCTGCCATTTCCGCAGAGCAGCAGGAAAAGCTGCTCGAGGAACAGGAAGCCGGCACGGATACGCCTGACACTCCGGAAAACAGCGATGCTCCTGCCGGGGGCGACAAGCCCGAAGGCGACAAAGGCGCAGATTCGAAAGACGAGGAGTCCTGATCGTGAAGGTCAAGGTCCAGAAAATAGACGGCAAGGCCGTTTCGGGCGCGGGGGGCAATATCGAACTCGACGATGCCGTGTTCGGTGTCGAGCCGCGTGCCGATATCCTGCATCGCGTTGTCACCTGGCAGCTCGAGAACCGTCGGGGCACGGCACGTCCGACGCGCGAGCGTTCCGATGTTGCCCGTACTGGCGCGAAGTTCGGTCGCCAGAAAGGGTCGGGCAATGCCCGCCATGGCGATCGTGGCGCACCGATCTTTATCGGCGGCGGCAAGGCCCATGGCGCACGCAAGCGCGATTTCAACCAGTCGCTCAACAAGAAGGTCCGCGCACTCGGCCTCAAGATGGCTCTGTCGAGCAAGGCGAAAGACGGCCTCGTGGTCGTCGACAGCCTCAAACTCAAGGATGCCAAAACCAAGGTGCTGGCCGACAGCTTCGGCAAGCAGGGGTGGTCGGGCAAGGTCCTCTTCATCGATGGCGAGAGCGTCGATGACGGTTTCAAGAAGGCTGCAGGCAATCTCCCGGGCGTCAACGTACTCCCGGCTGTGGGCGCCAATGTCTACGACATTCTCAAACACGACATGCTCGTCCTGACCAAGGACGCGGTCGAAAAGCTGGAGGCGCGCTTCAATGGCTAGGAAGCAGGAAGTGGACGCACGTCACTATGACGTGATCCTCGCCCCCCACATCACTGAAAAGTCGACCCTGCTCTCCGAGCATAACGGCGTCGTCTTCAGGGTTTCGAACGATGCTACCAAACCGCAGATCAAGGAAGCGGTCGAGGCGCTGTTCGATGTGAAAGTCACGGGCGTGAACACCATCGTCCAGAAGGGCAAGACGAAGCGCTGGCGGGGCAAGCCGTACAAGCGTTCGGATGCCAAGAAGGCGATCGTGACGCTGGCGGAAGGTGACTCGATCGACGTCACCGGCGGAATCTGAGGGCGAGAGAGATGGCACTCAAGAATTACAAACCGACGAGCCCCGCGCGCCGCGGCCTGATTCTCGTCGACAAGTCCGGCCTGCACAAGGGCAAGCCGGTCAAGTCGCTGACGGAAGGCAAGCGCAAGACGGGCGGCCGCAACAACAAGGGCCACGTCACTTCGCGCGGTATCGGCGGCGGTCACAAGCAGAAGTATCGCAAGATCGACTTCAAGCGTCGCAAGTGGGACGTCGAAGGCACTGTGGAGCGGATCGAATACGATCCCAATCGCACCGCTTTCATCGCGCTCATCAAGTATGACGATGGTGAACTGGCCTACATCCTGTGTCCGCAGCGCGTCGCTGTCGGTGACAAGGTGGTGGCTGGCGAGAAGGTCGATACCAAGCCGGGCAACGCTATGCTGCTGGGCCAGATGCCGGTCGGCACGATCTGTCACAATGTCGAAATGAAACCGGGCAAGGGTGGTCAGATCGCTCGATCCGCAGGTGCCTATGTGCAACTGGTTGGTCGCGATCGTGGCATGGTTATCGTTCGCCTGAACTCGGGCGAGCAGCGCTACCTGCGTTCGGATTGCATGGGTACGGTCGGGGCGGTTTCGAACCCCGACAACCAGAATCAGAACCTGGGCAAGGCCGGCCGTCGTCGCTGGATGGGCATCAAGCCTCTCACGCGTGGCGTCGCCAAGAACCCGGTCGACCATCCGCACGGCGGCGGCGAAGGCCGCACCAGCGGTGGCCGCCACCCGGTCACCCCATGGGGCAAGCCGACCAAGGGTGCCCGCACCCGCAAGAACAAGCAGACGGACAAATTCATCATCCGTTCGCGCCACGCGAAGAAGAAGAGGTAAGCGCACATGGCTCGTTCCGTCTGGAAAGGTCCGTTCGTGGAGTTGTCCCTGCTCAAGAAGGCAGAGGACGCACAGGAATCCGGTGGCGGCAAGCCGATCAAGACCTGGTCGCGCCGCTCCACGATCCTGCCGCAATTCGTCGGCCTGACGTTCAACGTCTATAATGGCCAGAAATTCATCCCTGTGTCCGTCAACGAGGACATGGTCGGTCACAAGCTTGGTGAATTCGCCCCTACGCGGAACTTCCCGGGCCATGCTTCCGACAAGAAGGGCAAGAAATAATGGGCAAGGCAAAATCTCCCCGTCGCGTCGGTGAGAACGAGGCGCTCGCCGTCGGCACGCAGATTCGCGGGTCGGCACAGAAGCTGAACCTCGTCGCCGAGCTGATCCGCGGCAAGAAAGCCGAGGAGGCGCTGAATATCCTCTCCTTCTCCAAGAAGGCGATGGCGAAGGATGCTTCCAAGGTGCTCGCTTCGGCGATCGCGAATGCGGAAAACAATCACGACCTGGATGTCGACGCGCTCGTCGTGGCCGAAGCCTCGGTCGGCAAGTCGATCACCATGAAGCGGTTTCATACCCGCGGTCGCGGCAAGTCGACGCGCATCCTGAAGCCGTTCAGCAAGCTGCGCATCGTCGTTCGCGAAGAGGAAGAGGCGTAAGATGGGCCAAAAGAGCAATCCGATCGGTCTGCGCCTGCAGATCAACCGCACCTGGGACAGCCGCTGGTACGCCGAAGGGCGCGACTATGCGAGCCTGCTCAAGGAAGATATCGAGATCCGCAAGCACATCGTGGATTCGCTGCCGCAGGCCGCGATTTCCAAGGTCGTGATCGAGCGTCCGGCCAAGCTGTGCCGGATTTCGATCTATGCGGCCCGCCCCGGTGTCATCATCGGCAAGAAAGGCGCGGATATCGAGAAGCTGCGGACCAAGCTGGCGCAGATGACCGAAAGCGAAGTGAAGCTGAACATCGTCGAAATCCGCAAGCCGGAAATCGATGCCAAGCTCGTCGCTCAGGGTATCGCCGACCAACTGGTTCGCCGTGTCGCTTTCCGCCGTGCGATGAAGCGCGCCATGCAGTCCGCCATGCGTCTGGGTGCCGAAGGCATCAAGATTGTTTGCGGCGGTCGCCTGGGCGGTGCGGAAATCGCGCGCGTCGAGCAGTATCGCGAAGGCCGTGTGCCGCTGCATACGCTGCGCGCCAATGTCGACTACGCCGAAGCCGAGGCACTGACTGCCTACGGCATAATCGGGATCAAGGTCTGGGTCTTCAAGGGAGAGATTCTCGCGCACGATCCGACCGCTCAGGACCGGCTGATGATGGAAGCGCAGACTTCCGGCGTCCGCCCGGCCCGTTGATTGCAGAATTGAGTAGAGACCATGCTGCAACCGAAGAAAACCAAGTATCGCAAGGCCTTCAAGGGCAAGATCAAGGGTGACGCCAAGGGCGGGACGACCCTGAATTTCGGCTCTTACGGTCTGAAGGCTCTCGAACCGGAGCGTATCACTGCGCGCCAGATCGAGGCCGCTCGCCGTGCCATCACGCGCCACATCAAGCGTCAGGGCCGTCTCTGGATTCGCGTCTTTCCCGACGTTCCGGTATCCAAGAAGCCTGCCGAAGTCCGTCAGGGCAAGGGCAAGGGGTCGGTTGAATACTGGGCTGCTCGCGTAAAGCCGGGCCGCATCCTGTTCGAACTTGACGGTGTGCCCGGCCCGCTGGCTGCGACCGCGTTCGAGCGTGCGGCCATGAAACTTCCGATCAAGACGAAGGTCGTTGCCCGCCTTGGCGACACTTCGCATCTGGAGGGCTGATCCATGGCCAAGATCGAAGATCTTCGTACGAAAACCGATGACCAGCTCACCGAGCAGCTCACCGAGCTGAAGCGCGAGCAGTTCAACCTCCGCTTCCAGGCGGCGACCAACCAGTTGGAAGCCCCGGCGCGGATCCGGGAAGTCCGCCGCTCGATCGCGCAGATCAAGACTCTGCAAAACGAACGCGCCGCGGCGTCCCAAAAGGCTTGAGGAGCTAGACAATGCCGAAACGTATCCTGATCGGGACCGTCACCTCCGACAAGACCGACAAGACCGTGACTGTAAAGGTCGAACGCAAGGTGAAGCACCCGCTTTACGGGAAGATCATCCGTCGTTCGAAGAAGTATCATGCCCATGACGAGGGCAACGAATACAAGCCCGGCGACACCGTCCGGATCGAGGAGACCAAACCGATCTCCAAGACTAAGACATGGAAGGTGCTCGACAGGGTGCAGGCCGGCGGCACGCAGGCCGTGGAAGCCGATCTCGAAGTCGAGGAAGCCGCCGCGAGCACGAGCTGAAGCCTGTTATTGAGTTTGGAACTGCCGGACTGGTTCCGGCAAGCCGAGTAAGAAGGAACCGCATCGATGATTCAGATGCAATCAAACCTGGAAGTCGCTGACAATAGCGGCGCAAAGCGTGTCCAGTGCATCAAGGTGCTGGGCGGGTCGAAGCGTCGTTTCGCCAGCGTTGGCGACGTGATCGTCGTTTCCGTCAAGGAAGCGCAGCCGCGCGCCAAGGTTAAAAAGGGCGATGTCCATCGCGCCGTGATCGTGCGTACGCGCAAGGATGTCCGTCGTCCCGATGGCAGCGTGATCCGTTTCGACAGCAACGCCGCAGTCCTGGTCAACAAGACCGAGGAACCGATCGGCACGCGTATTTTTGGCCCGGTTGTGCGCGAACTGCGCAGCCGTGGTTTCATGAAGATCATTTCGCTCGCTCCGGAGGTGCTCTGATGGCTGCCGCGAAAATCAAGAAGGGCGACAGCGTTGTCGTGCTCTCGGGCAAGGACAAGGGCCGCACCGGCACCGTCCGGCAGGTCATGCCGAAAACCGGCAAGATCGTCGTCGAGGGCATCAATATCGCTGCCCGCCACCGCAAGCCGAGCCAGGAAAACCCGCAGGGGGGCATCGACCGTTTCGAAGCGCCGATGCACATCTGCAAGGTTGCCGTGGCCGATCCCAAGGATGGCAAGCCGACCCGCGTCCGTTTCGAAGAAAAGGACGGCAAGAAGGTCCGTGTCGCCGTGAAATCAGGGGAGACTATCGATGGCTGATTATACCCCCCGCCTGAAGCAGCGCTTTGAAGACCAGATCGTCAAGGCGATGACCGAGAAGTTCGGTTATACAAACCGTCTCCAAGTCCCGAAGATCGAGAAGATCACGCTCAACATGGGCGTGGGCGAGGCGAGCCAGGACAAGAAGAAGGTCGTGACCGCTGCCGAGGAAATGGCACTGATTGCCGGCCAGAAGCCGGTTATCACCAAGGCAAAGAAGTCGATCGCGCAGTTCAAGCTGCGCGAGGGCATGCCGATCGGTGCGAAGGTGACTCTTCGCCGCGAGCGCATGTACGAATTTCTCGATCGCCTCGTGACAATCGCGATGCCGCGCATCCGCGACTTTCGCGGCCTCAACCCGAACAGCTTCGACGGTCGTGGCAACTATGCCATGGGCCTGAAAGAGCAGATCGTCTTCCCCGAGATTTCCTACGACAAGATCGACCAGGTCCGGGGCATGGACATCATCGTGACCACCACGGCGAATACCGACGAAGAGGCGCGTGAGCTTTTGCGCCTGTTCGGTTTCCCGTTCCCTGCAGACCAGCAGGAAGAAGAGAAGGAAGCCGCGTAAGCGGCTTGCAGGAGAGCTTAAGTCCAATGGCGAAACTGAGTTCCATCAACAAAAACGAGCGTCGCAAGAAGCTCGTCAAGAAATATGCCGCGAAATACGCCAAGCTGAAGGCGATCGCGAATGACAAGTCGCTCGACGAGAGCGAACGGCTCATTGCGCGTCTGAAGATGGCGGAAATTCCGCGCAACGCGAACCCGACCCGCGTGCGCAATCGCTGCACCACCACCGGCCGCCCGCGCGGCTATTACCGCAAGTTCGGCTTGAACCGTATCGAACTCCGGAACCTGGCCAACAAGGGCCTGATCCCGGGCGTCACGAAGTCGAGCTGGTGAGGATCTGACAGATGGCTATGACCGATCCCCTGGGTGATATGCTCACCCGCATCCGCAACGGCCAGCAGGCGAAGAAGGATTCCGTCCTTTCGCCGGCGTCCAAGCTGCGCGCGAACGTGCTCGAAGTCCTTCAGCGCGAAGGCTACATCCGTGGTTATTCCGAAGACGAGAGCGGCGCGCACAAGGCACTGCGGATCGAACTGAAATATTTCGAGGGTGAGCCTGCGATCAAGCACGTCTCGCGTGTCTCCAAGCCCGGCCGCCGTGTCTATTCGGGTTCGAAAGAACTTCCGACTGTGCGCAATGGTCTGGGCATTACCATCGTCTCGACGCCCAAGGGCGTGCTTTCGGACAATGAAGCGCGCACCGAGAATGTCGGCGGTGAAGTGCTGGCGGAGGTGTTCTGATGAGCCGCATCGGCAAGAAGGCCGTGGCGATCCCGAGTGGCGTCACCGCCACTATCGAGGACGGCGCGCTGACCGTTAAGGGACCGAAAGGCACCCTGACGATGGGTCTGTCCGACCAGATCGACTACAAGGTCGAGGAAGGCGAGATCCAGGTTAACCCTGCCAACGACACCAAGCAGGCGCGTTCCTATTGGGGCATGCAGCGCACTCTGGTCTCGAACCTCGTCGAAGGCGTCACCGAAGGTTTCAGCAAGACTCTGGAAATCTCCGGCGTCGGCTATCGTGCACAGGCGCAGGGGCGCAAGCTCAAGCTGCAGCTCGGTTTCAGCCACGATGTCGATATCGACGTGCCCGAAGGTATCGAGGTGAAAACCCCGGACCAGACGACCGTGATCGTGAGCGGCATCGACAAGCAGGCCGTCGGCCAGCTCGCCGCAGAAATCCGCCGCTGGCGCAAACCCGAACCCTATAAGGGCAAGGGCATCAAGTACCAGGGCGAATACGTCTTCCGCAAGGAAGGGAAGAAGAAGTAAGATGGCCAAGCTATCCCTATTTGAACGCCGCCGCCGCCGTGTCCGCTCGGCTCTGCGCAAGCGTGCCGGCGACCGTCCGCGCCTGTCGGTGCACCGTACCGGCCAGCACATCTATGCCCAGATCATCGATGACGCGGAAGGCCGCACGGTCGCTGCCGCCTCAACGCTCGGCGGCAAGAAGTCGGGTGCCAATGTCGATGCCGCCGCTCAGGTCGGCAAGGATATTGCTGCTGCCGCCAAGAAAGCTGGCGTAACCTCCGTCGTGTTCGATCGCGGCGGTTTCCTTTTCCATGGTCGCGTGAAAGCGCTGGCCGACGCCGCCCGTGAAGGCGGGCTGGAGTTCTGATCGATGGCTGACAAGAAAAGCGACAAGACCGAGGCGAAAGCCGAAGAAGCAAAGGTCGAGGAAACGAAGGCCGAAGCGAAGCCGAAAAAGGCTGCCGCCAAAAAGCCAGCGGCGAAGAAAGCACCCGCCAAGAAGGCGGCTGCCAAGAAGCCTGCTGCCAAGAAGGCTGCTCCGAAGAAGGCCGCCGAGAAGGACGAACCCAAAAAGGTTGCTGCCGACGAAAAGAAGCCCGAGGACGCTCCCGCCGAGGAAGCCAAGGCCGACGAGGCTCCGAAGGAAGACGTGAAAGCCGAAGCAGCTCCCGCCAAGGAAGAGCCCAAGGCCGAGGCGAAAGCCGAAGAGACGCCCAAGGAAGAAGCCAAGGCGGAAGAGGCTCCGGCCGAAGCTGCGAAAGCCGAAGAAGTTTCGGCCAAGGAAGAAGCACTCAAGGTGCAAGCCGCGACTGACAAAACGGATTCCACTCCCGCACCGGCTGCTGCGGGCGAGGCCCCCGCCCAAGCGCGTGAAACACGCGGTGGCCGTGGTGGTCGCGATGGGAACCGCGGTCGTGGACGCGGCGGTCGTGACGGCGGTCGCGGACGGGGGCGTCGCGAGGAAGAAGATGACGGCATCATCGAGAAGCTCGTCCACATCAATCGCGTTTCCAAGACGGTCAAGGGTGGTAAGCGCTTTGGTTTCGCCGCCCTGGTCGTGGTAGGCGACGGCTCGGGCCGTGTCGGCTTCGGTCATGGCAAGGCTCGCGAAGTTCCGGAAGCCATCAACAAGGCAACCGCCGCCGCCCGCAAGAAGATGATCCGCGTTCCGCTCAAGGAAGGCCGCACGCTGCACCATGACGGCAGGGGCCGTTTCGGTGCCGGCAAGGTCACCATTCGAACGGCGCCTCCGGGCACCGGTATCATTGCCGGTGGTCCGATGCGCGCCGTGTTCGAGAGCCTGGGTGTTGCCGACGTGGTGACCAAATCGGTCGGTACGTCCAATCCCTACAACATGATCCGCGCTACCTTCGAGGCGCTGACCGACCAGACTTCGCCGAAGTCGGTGGCCCAGCGTCGCGGCAAGAAAGTCGCCGACCTTCTCGGTCGCGGTGGCGCCAGCGAAGCAGAGGCGCAAGCCGAAGCCGCTGCGGTTACGGAGTAATTCCGATGGCTGACAAGAAAACCATCAAGATCAAGCAGATCGGTTCACCAATCCGTCGCCCCGAAAAGCAGCGCAAGATGCTGATCGGACTCGGTCTCAACAAGATGCATAAGGTCGTCGAACTGCAGGATACCCCTGAAGTCCGCGGTACCGTTGCCCGGCTTCCTCATCTGGTGGAAGTCGTCGAATAAAGCTGCGAGGTCAGGCGCAAGCGGGCCTCGTTCATCACCAGCGCGAAACAAGCGAAAGCGAGTGCAGACATATGAAACTCAACGATATCCGTGATAATCCCGGCGCCCGCAAGGAGCGCACTCGTATTGGCCGTGGTATCGGCTCGGGCAAGGGCAAGACCGGTGGCCGTGGCATGAAGGGCCAGAAGAGCCGTTCGGGCGTCTCCATCAACGGCTTCGAAGGCGGCCAGATGCCGCTGCACATGCGCTTGCCGAAACGCGGGTTCAACAACCCGTTCGGCAAGGACTTCGCCGAAGTGAATATCGGCATGGTGCAGAAATTCATCGATGCCAAGAAACTCGACGCCAAGAAAACCGTTGACCATGCAGCGCTCAAGGCTGCCGGCCTAGCGCGCGGCGGCAAGGATGGTGTGCGCCTGTTGGGCAAGGGTGAAATCAAGGCCAAGGTCAAATTCGTCGTTGCCGGTGCGTCCAAGGGCGCCGTGGCGGCTGTCGAGAAGGCCGGTGGATCGGTGGAGATCGCCGCTCCTGCCAAGCCGCAGGCCGAAGCCGGCGAAAAGAAGCCGACGAAGAAAGCAGACGCCGAATAATAGGCAAAATAGGGCCGGGGGGTTCGACATCGCGCTCCCCGCTCCCTATCTATCCTGTCTGCGCCGGCAGGGCTCGGCTACAAGCTAGGATCGAACAAGTCTCATGGCATCACGCGCCGACAATTTCGCGAGCAATCTGAGCCTCGCCAATTTCTCCAAGGCGACCGAGCTGAAGAACCGCATCTGGTTCACCGTCGGTGCGCTGATCGTGTTCCGTTTTCTCAGCTTCGTGCCGCTGCCGGGGATCAATCCGCTGGCGCTGCAGGAGCTGGCCGATCAGACGCAGGGCGGCATTATCGACATGTTCAACATGTTCACGGGCGGCAGCCTGGAACGGATGAGCCTGATCGCACTTGGCGTGATGCCCTACATTACCGCATCGATCGTCATTCAGCTTGCCGCATCGCTCCATCCGGCCCTGGCCGCGCTGAAGAAAGAAGGCGCGACAGGGAGGCAAAAGCTCAACCAATACACCCGCTACGGCACGGTGTTCCTGTGCATTATTCAGGGCTGGTTTCTCGCTGCCGGCCTCGAGAGCTTTTCCAGTTCGGCCGGGCTTCAGGCCGTAGTCCAGCCCGGCTACATGTTCCGTATCGGGGCGGTCATCAGCCTCGTTGGCGGTACGATGTTCCTGCTGTGGCTGGGCGAACAGATCACCAGCCGGGGTATTGGCAACGGCGTGTCGCTGATCATCATGGCGGGTATCGTCGCCCAGTTCCCCAGTTTCGCCGGGAACCTGTTCGAAGGTGGCCGGACCGGTTCGATCGCGCCTGGTATCATCGTTGGCTTCATCGCCATGGTCGTGATCCTGATCCTGTTCATCTGCTTCATGGAACGTGCGCAGCGTCGCCTGCTGATCCAATATCCCAAGCGTGCCACGCAGCGCGGAATGATGCAGGCTGATCGATCGCATCTCCCGCTCAAGCTTAATACCGCCGGTGTGATCCCGCCGATCTTCGCCAGTTCGCTGTTGCTCCTGCCGCTGACGATCAGCCAGTTCGCGGGCAATTCGGTCGATACCGACAGCTCGTTTGGTGGCGCGATCGTATGGCTCAACCAGTATCTCGCTCATGGTCAGCCGATCTATATGGGGCTGTATGCGGCGGGTATCATCTTCTTCTGTTTCTTCTACACCGCAGTGGTCTTCAATCCGGAGGACACGGCTGAGAACCTGAAGAAGAATGGCGGTTTCATTCCGGGTATCCGTCCGGGCAAGCGGACCGAAGAGTATCTCGACTATGTGCTGACCCGGATTACCGTGGTTGGTGCGATCTATCTCACGCTGGTCTGTGTCATTCCCGAATACATGATCGCTCAGACGGGCATTCCGCTCTTCCTGGGCGGTACGAGCCTGCTGATCGTGGTCAATGTCACGGTAGATACGATCAGCCAGATCCAGTCGCATTTGCTGGCGCATCAGTATGGTGACCTCATCAAGAAGGCGAAACTGAAAGGCCGGATGCGCTGACAGGCGCTTTTTTGGGGAACACGGCGTGAATATCATTCTTTTGGGGCCGCCTGGAGCTGGCAAGGGCACGCAGGCGCAGAACCTGGTCGCGCATCATGGCATGCGCCAACTTTCTACCGGCGACATGCTGCGTGCGGCGGTGAAGGCCGGCACTCCGGTAGGGAAGATGGCCGACGAGATCATGAAGGCCGGCAAACTGTTTCCCGACGAACTGATGGCCGATATTCTCGGCGAGTATATGGATACGGTTCCCATCGATGTCGGGCTGATCTTCGATGGCTATCCACGCACCGAAGCACAGGCTGTATTGCTCGATAAGCTGCTTTCCGACCGAGGTCGCACGCTCGATCACGTGATCGAACTGGCAGTGGATGAAGAAGCGTTGGTCGATCGCATTACCGGCCGGTTCACCTGCGCCAGTTGCGGCACCGGATACCATGATCGCCACAAGCAGCCGGAAGTCGAGGGTGTGTGCGACAATTGCGGATCGACCGAATTCAAGCGCCGTCCCGACGATAACGAGGAAACCGTTCGCAAGCGGATGCAGGTATACCGTGCGGAAACTGCACCGATCCTGCCGATTTACGAGAAGCGCGGCATTGTAAGCCGCGTCGATGGAATGGCCGGCATCGAAGATGTGGCCCAGGCGTTGAACACCATTCTGTCGTGAGGTCTTTCCTTCGCGCTGCAGTCATGGAATAGCTGCATCAACCGGAGGATACCTATGCGCAAATTCGCCTTATCGCTGATCGGCCTTGCAAGTCTTGCCGCCAGCGCGGCATCGGCCGAAGTCGTCAAGCAGGACGAAGATGGATTTGTGACCCGCAACAGTGTCGCTGTCGATGCGACGCCTCGCGAGGTGTGGATGGCCCTGATCTCTCCAGGCAAGTGGTGGAACTCGGCGCACACCTGGTCCGGCGATGCGGAGAATATGACGATCACGCCGCAAGCCGGCGGATGTTTCTGCGAGCGCATCCCGGCTAACGATACGCAGGACAAGATCGGCCTCGAAGGCAGTGTTCGGCACATGGTTGTAATCCAGGCCACGCCCGATGTGGCGCTGAGGATGCGTGGCGGGTTGGGCCCTTTGCAGAGCGAGGCCGTGGATGGCGTGTTGACGATTGCCATGGGCGAAAGCGACAAGGGTACCACTGTCGCATTCGAGTATGTCGTGGGCGGCTATATGCGGTTCGAAGTGCCGGTCATTGCCAAGGCTGTCGATGGAGTGATGGCCCAGCAGCTTGATGGACTCGCATCCTTGCTTGGGAAAGCAGAAACCGAGCCGCAAGCGGATGCGGACGCCCCTGCCGCAAAAGGAGCATCCGCCGAAGAGAAAGAGGAACCGCGCATATCGGTCGACGAGGCATTCCGTGGCCTCGATGATTCCGAGTAAGTGCGGAAGGGGGGTTGGCGAAGCTGCGAAGCTCGCTAGGGTATCGGCAATAAGCCAGAGCGCGAATCGCTAGCAATATCGCGCCGCATACAGGGTTGCCTATGTTCGAAGGCGGGACGAATGACGTCCGGCACAGTGAGAGGGGGCGACCTTGGCTTCAATTTACGAGCGACATGTAGACTTTTCGACCTTCATGGAGGGTGTGCAAAGGCGTAATCCCGGGCAGACCGAATTTATTCAGGCAGTGCAGGAGGTTGCACAGGATATCTTCGATTTTATCGAGGATAAGGAGGAGTATCATGAAGCCCAGATCCTGCGCAGGATAGCCGAGCCCGAAAGGGTGGTGAGCTTTCGCGTCTGTTGGGAGGACGACAATCACAACATTCGAGTACAGCGTGGTTGGCGGGTCCAGAACAACAATGCGATCGGTCCCTATAAGGGCGGTATTCGTTTCCACCCGAGCGTGACCGAGAGCGTGCTGAAATTTCTCGCTTTCGAGCAGACATTCAAGAATTCACTTACCGGCTTGCCCATGGGCGGTGGCAAGGGCGGGGCGAATTTCAATCCTCGCGGCAAGTCCGATAGCGAGGTGATGCGCTTCTGCCAGAGCTTCATGACCGAACTCTATCGCCATATCGGGCCGGATACCGATGTCCCCGCGGGCGATATAGGCGTCGGTGCGCGCGAGATTGGTTACATGTTCGGCCAGTACAAGCGGATTACCAACCGCTGGGAAGGCGTGCTGACAGGCAAGGGCATGGAATACGGTGGTTCTCAGATGCGCCCCGAAGCGACCGGTTACGGTGCAGTCTATTTCCTGCAGAACATGCTCAAGCATTCGGGGCAGGAGATCGAAGACAGAACAGCGGTGATCTCCGGCTCGGGCAATGTCGCTACTCATGCGGCCGAGAAAATCACCCAACTCGGTGGGAAGGTTCTGACTCTCTCGGATTCGGGCGGGTTCATCCACGATCCGGACGGGATCGATCAGGAAAAGATCAATTGGGTGAAGGAACTCAAGACCGTAAGGCGTGGGCGAATATCCGAATATGCCGATGAATTTGGCGGGGCGACATACCATGAAGGCGAACGGCCCTGGAACGTGAAATGCGATCTGGCGCTTCCGTGTGCGACGCAGAACGAACTCAACGAGGATGAAGCCAAAACGCTCGTGGGCAATGGTGTCGTTGCGGTGTCCGAAGGGGCCAACATGCCTACGACGCTCGACGGAGTGAAGGTCTTCCACGATGCCAAGATCATGTATGGGCCAGGCAAGGCCGCCAATGCCGGCGGTGTCGCTGTTTCAGGTCTCGAGATGAGCCAGAATTCCGAACGTATTTCGTGGAATCACGAACGGCTGGGCGAAATGCTCACAGAACTGATGGAGGGCATCCACGGCAAATGCGTCGAATATGGCGAGCAAGGCAAATATGTAGATTATGTGAAAGGTGCGAACATCGCGGGCTTCAAGAAAGTCGCCGATGCCATGCTGGCGTTCGGGGTGGTCTGACACGTCAGTTGATCCGTGCGCGGAGCCTGATTTCGAAACTGGGCGAGCCGGAACCCGTATTGGCGGCCATGTAGCCGACTGGCACGATCCTGACATGGGCAATGGCGGGGTCGGTGCCGTCCGGTCCGATGGTAGGTGTATAGGTGAAATCCGTACCGTCGGTCGAGAAAGCGTAGCAATCGCTTGGACTCGATAGCGAAACGAAATTGCAGGTCAGTCCCGTGGCCGGGCTGCCGTCGCTGTATTGCAGCGGCCCGCTGCCCGGCACTCCGAAATCGGTAACGACCAGCGCCAGTTCCGGAGGCAGCTCTTCGATAACGGTCACGCTATCGTAGTTTGGCGGCGAATTGCCAGTATTGCTTACCGTGATGACATATTCGACGGTGGCTCCCGGCACATTGAAATCTCCATAGGTACCGGTAGTGGCGAACCGGATTTTGGTTGCGCTCAGTTCAGCGCGCAGATTGGCATGGAACGCTTGTGAGAAGGCGATGACCGACGCCGCTTCAGTGGTATGCGAGCGTTCGTTGTCGCGCGAGGTATCCTCGTCCACCCTGAGTCCGATCGTCGTGCTGGAGAAGCTGCATCGACGCAGCCAGCCGCCATCTCCGCCTCGGCGCGTGATTTTCTTCGCTATCGCTATTCGCGATCCGCTTGTCTGGCCGAAGCCGTTGGTGAAGCAACCATTACTCCAACCGGCGATGTTTATCGGCGTATTGACCGCGCTCCAGGTGATCGGTGTACCGCCGGTTTCGGGGAATGTGCCGGTGAGCCCGGCGGAAAAGGCGATCCAGCCGATAGTTTCGGTGGTCGGAGCAGGACCGTTTTGGGCTTCGCTTCGTTCGAGTGCGACTTGGAAACCGGTGGTGGTAACCGTGCTGATGGCCGCTGTGATGAACGGGCGCGATGTCTGCGATGCCACAGTGCGGGTTTCGCTGTTTGCGGTCTGGATTTGGGCAATGACGCTCGGCGTCGTTGGTAAGGCGGATGAAAAGGACACGGTAGCCCAACTCGTCGCGCCCGCGACGCCTGCGCCGTGTTGCACGGCTGCGGTATTGATCCGTCCGGCCTCGACTATGCGACCGTCCGGCAGGACATGGCGGCCGGGTTCTACGGCGATATAGTGCACGTTTTGTGCCGCATGCGGCCCATCCCAGTTATCAGACTCGATAATCAGCTCGTCAAATCCGGTCGTGGTGATGTTGGTTATCCGGATCGCTGCGGAGGCAGGGCCGGCTGAATCCGAAAGCGCAATCACTATCGGGGTAGTGTCGAAGGGCTGCTGAAAAGCGATGGTCACAGGATTGCCGTTTGCGCCAGTGTTGTGCGCTGTGAAACTGCCTGCCTCGATACGGCCCGCGCTAGCGGTTTGGGCTATGAACAGCAGGCACAATGCGGTCAGCACCCGTCCAGCAAGCGCAAGGCGTACACATGTTGCACGGTCACGATACATGCAGCCGGCTTTCACCCATTATGGTTAATCGTTTGTTACCGGTGCGCCGTTACAAGTGTGCATTGTGTCGGGATGTTTTGACGGTAACGGTTTCACAGGCTAGAACCCTCAAGACGGCATGGCGCGCTGCCCAATTCAGCGTGCATGTTGTTATGCGTGTGCTTGGGTGTTGACGGAGCATCAGAATCGCCCTAAGCGGCGCCTTCATTCGACAAATGCGGTTTGGTCCGGCAGGCGGCAGCCATATTGCACGCCATCCGGACTTTTTGCGTTAGATGAATCCGCATGTCAATGAAAGCAAAGCGTTGAGATAGGGTGCGCCCTGGCTGTTGGCTAAAGCGTCGTTCCCTGTGGAGCATGGAGAAGTAATAAGTGGCTCGTATCGCCGGGGTAAACCTCCCCACCAACAAGCGCGTTATTATCGCGCTCACCTATATCCATGGTATCGGTCGCACCACGGCCGTGAAGATCGCTGACAAGCTTGGCATCGACCATGCTACCCGTGTGCAGGATCTGACTGACGCGGAAATTCTGCAGATCCGTGAAGCGATCGATGCGGATCATACGGTCGAAGGCGACCTTCGTCGCAACACTGCGATGAATATCAAGCGCCTGATGGACCTGAGGTCCTATCGCGGTCTGCGTCATCGTAACGGTCTGCCCGTTCGCGGCCAGCGCACTCACACCAATGCCCGCACCCGCAAGGGCAAGGCAAAGCCCATAGCGGGCAAGAAGAAGTAAATCGGGCCGGTCCTGATTTTCCCTTCTCACGAATTTAAGGAATACGAACCATGGCACGCGAACCAGGCCGGGTAAGGCGGCGCGACAAAAAGAACATTTCCAGCGGTGTGGCGCATATCAACGCCAGCTTCAACAACACCATGATCACCATCACTGATGCGCAGGGCAATGCGATTAGCTGGTCCAGCGCGGGCATGATGGGTTTCAAGGGTAGCCGTAAATCGACACCCTATGCAGCCCAGGTTGCCGCCGATGACGCCGGCAAGAAAGCTGCTGAGCACGGTGTCCGCACGCTGGAAGTCGAGGTGAAGGGTCCCGGCTCGGGCCGAGAAAGTGCGCTGCGCGGCCTTGCTGCCGTCGGCTTCACGATCACTTCGATCCGCGATGTCACGCCAATCCCGCATAACGGGGTCCGGCCGTCCAAGCGTCGCCGCGTCTGATCCGAACTTGCCTGGCGGCACCATAACGGACCGCCAAGTTTTCCGGACCGGATGCGCTGAGAACCCGATCACTCAGCGCCTCGGTCCAGCCCGCATCTGAACCAGGGGAAATCCATGTCCGTCAACAACAAGAACTGGCAGGAACTCAAGAAACCCAACAGCCTTGAAATCAAGGAGGGTGGCGACAAGTCCCGCAAGGCGACTTTCGTGGCCGAGCCGCTCGAGCGGGGCTTTGGCCTCACTCTCGGCAATGCTTTGCGTCGTGTGCTGCTCAGCTCGCTTCAGGGTGCTGCGATCACCTCGATCAAGATCGAGAACGTGCTGCACGAATTCTCCTCGCTTGCCGGGGTGCGTGAAGACGTGACCGACATCGTCCTGAACGTGAAGCAGATTGCGCTCAAGATGGAAGGCGAGGGTCCCAAGCGGCTGCAGCTTTCCGCGACCGGTCCGACCGATGTCACTGCTGGCGACATTGCCGTGACCGGGGATATCGAAGTGATGAACAAGGATCTTGTGATCTGTCATCTCGATGAAGGTGCGACGCTGAACATGGAACTGACCGCCGATGTCGGCAGCGGCTATGTACCTGCCGTTGCCAACCGTCCGTCGGATGCGCCGATCGGTCTGGTCCCGGTCGATTCGCTCTATTCACCGATCCGCCAGGTAAGCTACAAGGTCGAAAATGCTCGTGTCGGGCAGGAACTGGATTACGACAAACTCTCTCTGACCATCGAAACCGATGGCACCGTCACCCCGGAAGATGCGGTGGCCTATGCCGCGCGTATCCTGCAGGACCAACTGACCCTGTTCGTGCACTTCGAAGACGGTATTCCGCAGCCCAGCTCGGCGATGATCGGTCAGGCCGCGCAACCAGAAGAAAGCGACGCCAACCAGCTCAACCGATACCTGCTCAAGAAGGTCGACGAGCTGGAATTGTCGGTCCGCAGCGCCAACTGTCTCAAGAACGACAACATCATCTATATCGGCGATTTGGTCCAGAAGACCGAAGCCGAGATGCTTCGGACACCGAATTTCGGCCGCAAGTCGCTCAACGAGATCAAGGAAGTGCTGTCCAGCATGGGCTTGCGCCTCGGGATGGATATCCCTGGCTGGCCGCCGGAAAACATCGAGGAAATGGCCAAGAAGCTCGAACAGGAACTTCTCGGTTGACGGGTCCCGGCGGCGCATCCTGAAGCGCCGCCAGTACCGGGCTACCTGATACGGGCCCCTTACGAACGAAGGAAAATGCAATGCGTCACGGAATTTCACAGCGCAAGCTGAGCCGCAAGTCAGGCCACCGCAAGGCCCTGTTCCGCAACATGTCGGCAGCCCTGATCAAGCACGAGCAGATTCTCACCACCTTGCCCAAGGCGAAGGAACTGCGGCCCTATGTCGAAAAGCTGGTCACCCTGGCCAAGCGCGGCGGGCTATCGAACCGGCGCCTCGCGCATTCGCGCCTGTTGGACGAGACGCAGCTCAAGAAGCTGTTCGACGTATTGGCCGAACGCTATGCCGACCGCGATGGCGGCTACACGCGCATCATCAAGGCCGGCTTTCGCGAAAGCGACGCCGCCCAGATGGCGGTAATCGAATTCGTCGATCGCGATCACGATGCCAGGGGCCAGGACAGTGGTCCGGTTATAGGCGAAGACGAGGATGATTTCGAAGAAGCGTAAGGCGCTTCCCTGCGGCATAAGCAAGGGCCGGTGCAGCGATGCGCCGGCCCTTTCTTTATCATGCCGCTACGCCTAGTGTCGGTCCATGATCCGTTCGTCACTTGGCGCGCTCGCGCTCTTCGCCACCGTCACCACCGCGGCCTCCGCACAATCGCAGCAGGAGGTTGATGCCCGTTACGACCGCGCGCTTGCGGCTGGGTACAAAGCGTTGTTCCTGTGCAGTGCGATCGCCAATGCCGAGCGGGTGGGTGAGGAGCGGACGGTCGACAGCATTGTTGCGATGGAATTGACCGGAATCTACCCGACGCTCGACCCGATCGTGCGGCAATTGCCGCATGAGATCGTGCGCACGACAAACGGGGTGGTGGAGCATGTTTCGGTCAAGTGGGCCGACGATATGCAGCCTCGCATTGCCCGCTATCGCGCAGGCCAGGGTTGCGCAATCATGCCACCAGGTCATGCCGCCGGGGTGACCGAATCCGGCCTGCCCCCTGGTGTTCGCGATAGTGTTGCCGTTTGGAACCTGCGTACCGATACCGCAGTACGCGATGAGATCGAGGCTGCGTTTGCGGACCAGTATGGCGACGGAACGCGAACGACGGCGGTCATCGTCAGGCAGGGTGGTGAGCTACTCGACTGGCGGTTCGCGGAAGGCTACTCGCCGTTCATGCCGCAACGGACCTGGTCGGTGGCCAAGAGCATCGCCGCTACGCTTGTTGGAGCGGCGGTCCAGCGCGGCAGTGTCGATGTGCAGGCTTCCGCAGGGATAGGTGCGAGCGAAACCGATCCCCGGCGCGCCATAACGATCGACCACCTTCTGCGCATGGCATCGGGTCGCTATTCGGATACGCCGGGCAATCGGACTGATCCCATTTATTGGGGCGGGGCGACGGTAGGTGAGCGTGCAGCGACTTGGCCGCTGATCCACGAACCGGGAACGGTCTATCGCTATGCCAACAATGATACACTGATGGCGATCAAGGCTATCGCGGGGACTTTTGAAGATCATCCACCCGCGAATTTCTTCGATGGAATCGGAATGCACAACACTGTAGCCGAGACCGATTGGCAGGGAAACTACATCCTTTCGAGCCAGGTCTGGGCAAGTGCGAATGACTTGGTCGAACTGGGGCAGCTCTATCTCGATGACGGCATACTTCCGAATGGCGAACGCATTCTTCCGGAAGGCTGGCTCGAATATGTCTCCACTCCCTCCGGCCCGCAGCCCGAGGGTCGCGGGATCGGCTACGGTGCGGGGTTCTGGCTGTTCAACCGGTCGGAAGGCATTCCGCCCGACACCATCGCCGCGAGAGGCAATCGCGGGCAATATGTCGTGATCGTGCCAAGCCGCGATGTCGTGATCGTGCGGCGTGGCGAGGACCCTGCCGGAAAGCGGTTCGACATCGTTTCGTTCACACGCGATATTCTGGGGGCATTGGACAGCGAATAGCAGGCAAATGTCTGGAAAGTCACCATTTCGATGTTCATAAAAAAGGTGATTTTTCTGAACATCAGCTGTCGCACGAGTTCAGGGTGATCTCACCGCGAATCGCATAGAAGGTCTTTCGAAGCCCGGAGCACATCCGCTCCCGGTAACGAAGGAAGGCCTCATGAAGACCATTTCCAAAGCCCTGATGAAAGGAACGATCGGAACCGTCGCCGCAGGTGCGATGGCGATGACTTCCGCTTCACCGGCATTTGCCCGCCACCGCGACAATGATCGAATCGACGCTGGCGATGTCATTGCTGGTGCAGTCATTCTCGGCGGGATCGCTGCCATTGCATCTGCAGTGGGCAAGGATCGCAACCGCGGTTACCGTTATGACAGCCGCTATCGCTACCGCGATCGCGATTATCGGTATGGCGATCGTCGAGGCTATCGCCGGGGTAGCCCGCGCCGCGCGGTCGAGAAATGCGTCCGCGCTGCCGAACGGGATGCTCGCCGGTCCGGTTACCGCTATTCCGACGTGACGCAGATCCGCGATGTCGACCGGACCCGTTATGGCTGGCGCGTCAAGGGGCGCATCGTGGTCGATGGCCAGCATGGCTACGGCAACCGTTACCGGGCTCGTTACGACGACCGTCGCTATGATTATGGCCGTTATCGCGACCACAATTACGACCGCGGGAGGTTCTCCTGCCATATCGAGCGCGGGCGAGTGGTCGATATCGATTACAGAGGTATTCGCGGCCTTCGCTGATCGCTAGCGATACCAACCACTGGATAGGCGGTTCAGGCTCGTGACAGCCTGGGCCGCCTACTCTTTTGTCCAACCGTGCTGTATTGTGCAGTGCAAGTGCAACAGGGGTGCCAACCATGCCTCAGATTTCCAAAACCGCTTCCGTGCTCGCGCTGGCCGCAGCGCTATCCATGGCAGCGACGCCGGTCGCTGCCGCTGAACTCCCGACCGCCACTGCACGGGTCTCGATCCCGGTCGACCTGGCCTGGGAACCCGGCGACGACAATGCCGAACACCACCGCCGTTATCGCTATCGTCGCAATCGTGTCGATGCAGGCGATGTCCTGGCCGGAGTACTGATCATCGGCGGGATTGCCGCAATTGCCAGCGCGGCTACGAAGAACAGGCGCGACCGCGATTACCGTTATCGCGACCGTAACTATCGTGACCGCGACTACCGTTACCAAGAGCGGCGCGGAGATTCGCGCCATGACAATAGCAGTGGCCTCAACAACGCTGTGAACATATGTGTCCGGACGATCGAACGCGATGTACGGGTGGATCGCGTCGATGCTGTGGATCGCACCGGCGATGGTTGGCGCGTGACCGGTGCGCTCTACAATGGCGAAGGCTTCACTTGTCGGATTGGCGGCGATGGCCGCATCAGCAGCGTCGACTATGGCGGCCGCAGCGAAGCTGGCTACGAAGATCGTCAGTGGGACGATAAAACCTATCGCGCGGCCTGGAACGATGTCGATACCGGTGCCACCGTGCAGCAAGCGCCGGTGCCGTCAGGGCCGCAACCGGCTTATCCCGGTGGCCCGATCGACGGTGATCTGTCGGACTGATAGCAGCTAGCCGACCTTTCCATCGAACTGGTCCTTTTCCTCGCCCTGCCGGTCGCGATAGGCCGGTAGGGCGAGCTGCCATCTGATTGCAGTGCCGCGCAGCGCGAAGCCTGCGAACCAGGCTCCGCTCCAGATAATTGCGCTAGGTAATCCGGCGAGTGTTCCCAGAGCAGTCGTGGTCGCTGCCAGAGCCGCTGCGGTGACATAGAGCTCGGGGCGCATGATAATCGATGGCACACCTGCGATTACGTCTCGCACTACGCCTCCGGCGCACCCGGTTACTATCCCGAGTATGATGGCGGGGATCGGAGCGACTCCGAAAGCCAGCGCCTTGGCGGTTCCAAGCACGGCAAAGGCCGCGAGACCTGCCGCATCGGCCCATTCGAGCAATTCGCCTTCCCACCAGCGGTTAGGAGTAAACCAGGTGATCAGGGCGGTTGCGAAGATTGTTGGGGCGACCCACGGGTCATGGAGCCAGAAAGCCGGCGCTCCGATCAGCATGTCGCGC
>JANQPE010000146.1 GCA_028289565.1 Parerythrobacter sp. | reverse complement strand
CCGTTGCTGGCGAAGCCGGCCCCGCGGGACGCACGGCTCTTGCCATTACCGGCAACGGTGCATCCAAGCGCTTGATCGGCAGCCTGTCGACCAACTGGTCGCCGGTCGGGGAAGAAGACGGCCGGCTGGTACGCAGGGACGAGTTCGGACTCTTCCTGGGCGCGCGGTACAATTTCGACCGTTTCGAAGGCTTCGACCTCGACGGCTTTACCGGCCTGGCAGGTCTCGATGCACGGGTCGGTATCGGCGACAAGCTGGATATCGGCGCGACGGCAACCGTCCGTGCGAACCTGACCGACGATACGACCAGTTTCTCCCTCGGTCCGCAGATCGGCTTTACACCGGCAGACAACATGCTGCTGACAGTCGGATACAACGTAACCGGTTTCCGCGATCCGGACTTCTCGGCCGCACGGAATACCGACAAGGGGGTCTACGCATCGGTGCGCCTCAAGTTCGACAGCGACACATTGTCTTTCCTTGGACTCGGCCGATGACAAGAGCATTGAACACGATCTTTCGGCTCGCGCTGGTTTTCATCGGCCTGTCATTCGCTCAGGCGGCGAGCGCGCAAGCAGTCTTTACCTATGTCAACGGTACCAACGGTGCGATCAACTCTACCACCACATGCGCTGCTCCGTTGGTGCGCAATTTTGCGGTAGTCGATTCTTTCACCGTCACGGATGTCGATATCGGAGTGTTCGCCACTCATACATGGCGAGGCGACATGCGTATAACCCTGCAGGCCCCCGACGGCACCCGCATCCAGATCGTAGACGGCGATGGGATCAATACCAGTGGAGATCACTTCAATGTCCGCTTGAACGATGGTGGCACGCAAACCGTCAATACCGACAGCGCTACAGGCAATCATTCGACTACTCCGCCACCGCCTTTCGAGAACGATTTCATCCCGAATGCGCCGCTTGCCGGCTTCAACGGAAAGAACAGCAACGGGACATGGCGGCTGGAAATCTGCGATATCTTCCCTCCGGGGGACAACGGAACGTTTCAGCACGCCGAGTTGTACCTGACCTCGGCTCCGCCAAACTACGCCGATCTGTCGCTGACCAAATCGGTCAGCAACGCAGCACCTGCAAATGGTGCGACAATCAGTTACACCCTGCTGCTTGCCAATGCCGCAAGCTCGCCTGGTACAGCCACCGATGTCGACGTCGCCGATCTGCTGCCGCCAGGGGTTACATACTCTTCGCATACCGGAAACGGAACCTATGTGCCCGGCACGGGAATCTGGACTGTAGCCAGCATTGCCCCCGGCCAGACGCGCAGCCTCACCATACAGGCCGTTGTCACCGCGACAGCCGGCGCCACGGTGACCAACACGGCCGAAGTCATATCGAGTTCTCTACCGGACGTCGATTCGACTCCGAATAACGGAGCGACTGGCGAAGACGATTACGCCGAAACGGACTTTACCGTCTCGGGACCCAGGGTTGCCGGGACTCCGCCGGTGCTGGCCTGTCCCAACGGCTCGATCCTGTTCGATTGGGATACCCGGACCTGGGTCGCGGGTTCGACCAATAACAATTATGCACTTGGCGCATTGGGGATAATGAATATCGCCATCACCAACCCCGGCGTGTTCGTCAACAATGCTCTTTTCGGCGGGCAATCGCCAGTCTTGCAAACGACAGTCACGGGCGGACTTGTCCCGGCCCAGCAATCGCTCATGCAACTGGTCAACCTCAACAACCAGTCGGACGTCGTTACCACTACCCTCACGCTGCCCAACATACTGCCCGGGGCGCAGTTCACGATCTTCGATGTCGATCATGTGCCAGGCCAGTTTGCCGAGCAGGTTACCATCAGTGGAAGGCTCAACGGGGCCACTGTACTACCGACTGTGACGAACGGCGTCACGAATTACGTTATCGGCAATGCTGCATTTGGCGACGCGCTTTCCACCGACACCCAGAACCTTGGCAATGTCGTCGTCACTTTTACGTCCCCGATCGACACCATAATCATCGAGTATGGCAACCATGCGCTTGCACCGGCAAATCCGGGCCTGCAGGGTGCCACGCTTCACGACTTCCTGTTCTGCAACCCGAATGCGAGCCTGTCGGCGACAAAGATCAGTTCCGTGATCTCCGATCCCGTCAACGGATCGAACAATCCCAAGGCCATTCCCGATGCAGTGATCAACTACCAGATCGGTGTGAACAATTTAGGGCCGAGCCGCGCTGACGCCGATACGATCACAGTCACGGACGATATCCCTTCCGAAACCAAGATGTGTCTGGCCGATCTGGGTGGCGCGGGTTCCGGGCCGGTCCAGTTCGTCAACGGCAGTCCGTCATCAGGCCTGAGCTATACCTTCAGCAGCCTGGCGAGCACCACGGATGATCTGGAATTCTCGAACGACAACGGTGCCACCTGGAACTACACGCCGACAGCGGATGCGGACAATTGCGATGCCGCCATTACCAATTTCCGCGTGCAGCCCGATGGCAGCTTCAATGCCAACACGTCCTTTACGCTGAGCGCACGTTTCCGAATCCAGTAACTGCCGTCAGTTCGGCTGACAATGCCGCGGGGGGGGGCCTCGCGATGTAACCATCTCGCCCCCGGTGGCGAAAGATATGTGACCCCGAAGCGCATGAACCTGCGAGCAAACAGCGATGGCATGGCCCGACCAGACCGATTTATTGTATTCAAGCGCATGCAATCGCGAGGCTAGGGCGGACGCTTATTGGCGTTTGATTATAAGGGTCCTTCTTGTTGCCGCACTTGCATTGATTGCAGTCCTGCCGAGTACCGGTTTTGCATATTTGAGAGAAGCGTCCGTTTCACAATCGCAAGCCGAAGACTTTTCTCAGGCAAGATTTGAGCAAGCACAGCAAGAAGGTCGCATCATCCTAGTTGAAACCTATGCCGATTGGTGTGCGCCCTGCCGAATTCAAGCCCCCATTGTGGAACGTCTGCGGCGTACAAAGCCCTACCGCAACCTCGTTTTATTGCGTGTCAATGAAAATACGCCGCGTCATGTCTGGAAGGACTTGGGCCTTGCCGGTTACGGTCAGTTCATTGTGTTTCGCGGAGCACGCGAAACCGGCCGTGGTTCTCCTCTCAATGAAGCCGAAATGCGCAAGCTTCTGTCGGGATAGAAGTGGATCAAGAAGATGACTCCAAAGACCAAGTCCTTTTGGGTATCGGCAGGCGGTTGCGCTGCCGCATTGGCGGGTATTCTCGCCATTACGTCGTTCTCCACGCCGCCAACCAAGGCGGTGGCCCAAGAAACCACCACCGTGCAGTCGGCGGTCGAGTTTTCGACCTTCATCGACCTCATTGAATCTCGCAACTCGGTAAGCGTTGACAATGCAATCCAAGACATACGCGCCAATTGGTCGCCAGCCCTGATCCCGCAATTGCTCGAAACTGTCCGCTTTTCACGCAACAGGCGGACAAGCTTGGAAATTTATCGTTTGCTGCGCGAAAAAACCAACCAAGATATTGAGAACGATTTTTTTGTGTGGAATGCTTGGCTTTGGCAGCAGCCCGAATTGATCACGGACGATTATGACGTATTCAAGGCGTCATTGTATTCTGCGATCGATCCCAGATTTGCCCGCTATTTTGATGGACGCCAGGAAAGCGCCAGAATCCGGTTGGATGAGATAGTGTGGGGCGGCGTTCTTCAGGATGGCATTCCACCTCTGCGTCAGCCAGAAATGCTGGCCGCGAATGAGGCCGATTATCTAGCCGATGAGCATATTGTCTTTGGCATCGTGGTGAACGGTGAGGCGCACGCCTATCCCAAGCGCATTCTTGCGTGGCACGAAATGTTCATCAATGACATTGGCGGTGTCGAGATCGCCGGCGTCTATTGCACATTATGTGGCACCGTGATCCCCTACCGTACTCAGCTTGGCGATCAGCGTTTTGAGTTAGGCACCTCGGGCTTTCTCTATCGTTCGAACAAGTTGATGTATGATCGCGAAACGCAGTCGCTTTGGAACACCTTTCAGGGAACTCCGGTTGTCGGCCCGCTAGTCGATCAAGGCATCGAACTGGAGCGTGAAGCTGTCATCACAACGACCTGGGGTAATTGGCGTGAGCGTCATCCCGATACTCTGGTTCTGTCGCTCAACACCGGGCACAGGCGCGACTATGGTGAAGGAGTCGCCTATCAGGATTACTTTGCGACTGACAATTTGATGTTCAACACCCCTTTTGAGGACCGCCGACTGAACAACAAGCAGGAAGTGATTGCCTTGCGGTTCACTGGCGGCGAACTCGCGATTGACACTGACTTCTTAAGCAAGAACCCGCTCTATACCGATAGTATCGGGCTACAGAATTTTTTGGTTGTCACCGATTCTGCTGGTTCTTCTCGCGTCTACGAGCATGAGGGCGTTAGCTTCGCGGAATATGACGGGGAAGTAACCCTACAAGATACGACAGGCGCGGAGTGGACTTTGGGTGAAGATCAGCTCACGGCAAGCGACGGTCGTAAGCTGGCCAGGCTGCCTTCTCACAGAGCCTTTTGGTTTGGGTGGCATGCCAGCTTTCCGTCGACGAGGCTGGTGAAATGACCGCCCTTCCAATCATAATATAGTCTGCTCCCGCACTTTTCGAAGAAACTACGGGAAGATGTAGAACGCAATAAAAACATAAGATCCCAAAGCAAGACCGAAAAACCACAGAATTTTGCGACTTTCAGAGACTTATCGGGATCTCATGGGATGGTATAGGTGGCGGACAGGGTGGGATTCGAACCCACGGTACGCTTGCACGCACGCCGGTTTTCAAGACCGGTGCATTCAACCACTCTGCCACCTGTCCCGCTGATGCGTCGCTAATGGGGAATGGCGAGTTTGTCACGCGTTTGCACCGGATCAATTACCGGAGACGCCTTCGCCGCGACCATATCAGCCGCCGATGTTTGCCATAATCTCGCGGTATCTGCGGGTGGCGGCGCAAGACGGTTGCCCCTTGCGGCAGAATTCCAGCCTGGCGAGGCGCCGATGCGGGCGTTCGACGATTATCTGCCCCCCGCTGTCAAGCGATTCGGTCAATGCATCAAATGCTGCCTGAAAGCGCGCATCGCCTCGGGCGGAAGCAAAATGCGACAGGATGTACACATAGTAAAACAGACTATAGCGCAGGAACGGAAACTCGACCTGCATGAATGTGCTGCCGATGCCCCAGTGACAAGGACCCAAAGGCGTTTTTGTATCCCAGTGTCCCAGAAGATGCGCCACCGCGTTATCGACAACGGGATGACCCGCACGAAACTCGGCAAAATACCGCAATATGTCCAGAATATACAGTGTGGCACCGGGGTTCGCATGTTCGGTTTCCGGGCCGCGACCGAAACGGGTGAAATTGCAACGCCACCCGCCGCCGGGTTCCGCCGAGTCGAGAAAGAATGAAATCGACAGCCCGGCTTCGGGGCTGTCGTGCAGGCCGAAACGGCACAACGCCCGGACAGCTTCCGCAGTATAGCAAGGATAAAGCGGAGTCTTGGGACCAAGCCGGATCTGCCCGTCTTCTCGTGCATGTTCGAGCAGCAATGCCAGGGCGCCATCGATGGCTTCGTGACCGGCTTCCAGTCTCAGCTCATGAAGTATCAGCAGGCATCCGATCGTGCTGAACGGATTGCCGACATAAATCTTCCCATCGTCCGAAGCCCAGAAATCGCCGCCATTGTCATGCCGACGGGCAAGTATCGTCTCTACATCCGTAACATGACGTTGCGACATGGCTTGGTCATAACTCTTCGCCGGATATAATAGAAGCCTTGCTGCAAAAGGCGATGGAGGCAGTTTCGAGGCAGTGAATATCACTTGCCGTTCAGCCAGCATCTGCGAAAGTGCGGTAATGGTACCTTATCGTTTGCTAGCTGCTCTTGCGGCCTTCGCCCTTCTGTTTCCGGCCATTCCCGTACCCGCTGCGGCGCAGGATCAGGGCCTGTCTTTCGATGCCTATCTCCAGCTCCTGATCGCACGGGCACGGGCCGAAGGTGTGGGCGAGGCGACGATCCGCCGCATGACCGAGGGGCTGACGCCGAACCGGCGGGTGATAGAACTCGACCGCGCGCAACCGGGGACACCGACCCGCAGGGGATACCCGGCAATGGCCCCCTATATCGCGCGGCATGTGGATGCCGCGCGCATCAGGGGAGGGCGCAATACCCATGCCAGCCTGCGTTCCACCATCGCGGCAGTGGAGCGCGAATACGGCGTGCCGGGCGAGATTATCGTCGCGATCTGGGGGCACGAAACGAATTACGGCAGCTACAAGGGCAATTTCGATCTTTCCCGTTCGCTTGCCACGCTTGCCTGGGAAGGGCGGCGGCGCGAACTGTTCGCCGGCGAATGGGTTGCCCTGCTCAAGATTGCCGACAGGGGCTTCCCGCGCTCGCAGCTCGTCGGCAGTTGGGCGGGGGCTTTCGGCAACCCGCAATTCCTGCCCAGCGTCTATCTGCGCCTGGCAACCGACGGAAACGGGGATGGCCGCGCCGATATTTTCAACAATCGCGCCGATACCGTTGCTTCCATTGCGAATTATTTCCGCGATTCCGGATGGCGCAGGGGTCAGCCATGGGGCGTGCGCGCATCGGTGCCCGCGGACTTCGACTGGGAAGCGGTCGACAATAAGATCATCGCCCCGGTCTGCCCGCGCGTCCATGAACGCCACAGCCAGTGGAAAACGGTCGGTGAATGGCGCGGTCTGGGCGTCCATCCGCACAAATACCTGCCCGACGATGTCATGACGTCGTTGTTCCAGCCCGACGGGCCGAACAAACCCGCTTGGCTCTTAACCGCAAATTATAGGGTTATCCTCGAATATAACTGCTCGAATTACTACGCGATGAGTGTGGGATTGCTAGCAGATGAGATTGCTCGATGACGCCCGTTTTCGGGCTCTCGCCCTTCTAGGCCTGGCCGCTACGCTGGGTGGCTGCGCCATCATCCCCGGCGGGGGAAACCGGTCGGTGCAGGTATCGGACATTTCCGGCAGGGCCATGGAAACGGTCAACGGGCCTCAGGCGGATTATCCGCTCGTTCTTGGCGACCCGTTCACGGTCGACGGTAAGGAATATGTTCCGGCGGATACGGCAAGCTATGATTCGGTCGGTTATGTAACCATCGACCGCGAGGGCGGCGGTGTGACCGCCGCGCACAGGACCCTGCCTCTGCCGAGCTATGTCGAGGTTACCTCGCTCGATACCGGCAAGACGATCCTCGTCCGGGCGGAACGGCGTGGGCCGATGACCGGAGCCTACCTGATCGGTCTGTCGTCCGGCGCCCGGGCCGGGCTGGAGATTACCGAAGGCAGCCCGGTGCGCGTTCGCCGCGTCAATCCGCCGGAGACCCATCGTGCCGAACTGCGCGCCGGCCGCGCCGCACCGCAACGGATGGATACGCCTAGGTCGCTCGTTTCCGTGCTGCGCCGCAAATTGCCCGCGCGGGGTTCCGCAAGCCTTCGCCAGTCGGCAGGCGCCACGCAGGCGAGGGTAACACGACCGGTACCGGCCGCAACGCAAACTCCGCGCGAGCTGCCGCCGGTTGCAAGGCAAGCGGCACCCGTTTCCCGCCCTGCATTGTTGCCCGATGCTTTCCGGCAGGCGTTTTCCATCGAGCGCAAGACAGTCGCCACCTACCCCCTCAAGCCGCTCGATGGCCCGGCTGCATCAGTGCCCAGGCACGGGGTACGATCTGACCACTCTAGCGCACGACCCGTACCAGTTCGCGCGCAACACACAGCTCCCGCACCCATGGCGGCCAATGGTGACTTCGTGGTCCAAGCGGCAGCCTTCAGCAGCAAGGCGAATGCGGAACAGGCCGCCGGCAGGCTCGGCGGCTTCGTGACCCGGGCAGGGCGGTATTACCGTGTCCGCACCGGACCCTATGCTACCCGTGGACAGGCCGAAGCAGCGCTCGCCAAGGTGCGCGCTGCCGGCTATAGCGACGCACGAGTATTTACCGCAGGCTGATGCGCCGGCTCGCACCCGGCGACGGGAGCGAATTTGGCAGCTTTCTTGAGAATTGGACTGGCAAGCCTTGCCCTGGCCGGCGCCAGCGCCGCGGGCGGGCGGGATTCACCGGCCGTCGCTACGCCCTCGTTCGAGGCGGCACCGATCGCTTTCCTGATCGACCTGACCTGGGGGCAGGTACTGTTCGAACGCGACGTCGGCAGGCGCTTCATCCCCGCATCGATAACCAAGGCGATGACCCTCTATCTGGCCTTCGAGAAGATCGGTGAAGGCGAATTGTCCGTGGATGACGAATTTGCATTCAGCGAAGAAGCTGCAAGCGAATGGCGACGAACAGGTTCGACCATGTTCCTCGAAAACGGCGCGGTTACTCCCGTCGATGATCTCCTTCGCGGAATCGCCGCCGTCTCGGCAAACGATGCCGCAATCGTACTGGCTGAAGGTTCGTCGGGATCGGTCGAGGCATGGGTCTCGCAGATGAACGACACGGCACGTGAACTCGGCATGCGCGATACGCATTTCGGCACGCCTAATGGCTGGCCGGACAGCGGAGGGACTTTCACCACTGCGCGCGACCTGGCGATTCTGGGCCGCGCCCTGGCTACCGAACATCCACAGCTATACACACGGTATATCGGCCTGGAAGGCTTGCGTTACAACGGCTTCGCGCAAGCCAATCATGACCCGATCAGCGGTGTCGTGGATGGCGCGGACGGAATCAAGACCGGTTTTACCAGCCAGGCCGGGCACGGCTTTCTGGGATCGGCCGAACGAAACGGAAGACGGCTGGTCATGGTGATCGCGGCAATCGAGACGGAAGGAGAACGCGCAACCATCGCCCGGCAAATGATCGAATGGGGATTCGCCGGTTTTTCCGTCAGCAAGCTGTTCGATAAAGGTGGCGTGGTTGGCGAGGTCAGCGTGCAAGACGGAATGGTCGATCGCATACCGGTGCGCGCGCAGGTCCCGATCAACGCAACCTTCCCCGAGGGGCAGGAGGGAGCGGTTGCCCTCAAGCTACAGTATGAAGGTCCGCTCAAAGCCCCGATCCGCAAGGGAGAGAAGGTGGCGGAACTCGAGATATCGATCGGTGGCCTGCCTCCGTCACGCGTCCCGCTGGTAGCGGATATGGATGTGGCACAGGCACATGGCTGGCAAAGGCTGCTGAACGGGCTGAACGGGATCGTCTCATGACACGGGGCAAGTTCATTGCGCTCGAGGGAGGGGAGGGCACGGGCAAGTCCACCCAGGCCAGGATGCTGGCCGACGCGCTCGATTCACACGGCTTCGAGGTAGTGCTGACTCGCGAGCCGGGTGGGACCGAAGGTGCCGAGGCAATACGTTCGCTGTTGCTCGCTCCACCGGGAAATGGCTGGAGCACGCGCGCAGAGGCACTGTTGTTCGCAGCCGCCCGGTCCGATCACGTCGAGAACCTGATCCGGCCCGCGCTCGACAAGGGCGGCTGGGTGATTTCGGACCGCTTTCTCGATTCAAGCCGCGCCTACCAGGGCGGGGCAGGGGGAATCGGGGATGAAGCCGTACTGGCCCTGCATGAAATCGGCAGCAAGGGCCTGCGCCCCGATCTCGCGATCCTCATTGATGTCGACCCGACGGAAATCGCGCGCCGGCTCGAGCAGCGAGATGCAGGGGTGTCCGATGCGATCGGAGGGAGAGACGGCGAGTATCATTCCACTGTTGCCCGGACTTTTCGCGAACTGGCGGCGAAGGAGCCGCACCTGTTCGTCACGGTCGACGGCTCCGGCACGCCCGGGCAAGTCCATGAACGAGTCGTCGCGACCCTTAGCAAATGGCTGGAGTTCCGGTCGTGAATCTTGCAGGACACGACCATGCCTGGCGGGAATGGCGCGAGGCGCTGGCCGGGACACGCATGCATCACGGCTGGATTCTTGCTGGCAAGAGCGGGCTGGGGAAGATGCGATTCGCAATGGCAGCGGCGCGCGACCTGGTCGCCGAGCCCAGCATATCGCAACCCGACGGTCCGCACCCGGATATCCTGATCCTCACCCATCTTCCGAAAGACGATAAGGAAGAACGCAAGCTCGCCGACGGCAAGCCTTACGAAACCAAGCGCAACATTACCGTCAGCCAGATTCGCGAGATGCAGCGGCGCCTGACGACACGGCCCACACTGGGACGCCGGCGAGCCATACTTATCGATCCGGCGGACGATCTCGAAAAAGGCGCGTCGAATGCCCTGTTGAAGAGCCTCGAGGAACCGCCACCCGGGACCTACTTCCTGCTTGTCACGCACCGTCCGGCCAAACTGTTACCGACCATTCGCTCGCGATGCCGTATCCTTCGCTTCACCACACTGGATGATGCCGAAGTGGAAAGGATTCTCGCCGAACATGCACCGGACGCCGATGCCGATACACGGCGGGCTGCGATCGCGGCGGCGGGCGGTTCTCCTGGCATTGCCCTCGATTTCGTGGAGCGCGATCTTGGCCCGCTTGACGCTATCATGCGCGAAATCATCCAGCACGGGGATGCGGATTTCGCCCTTCGCGGAAAACTGGCCGGCGCGATCGGCGGTCGGCCATCCCGCGAACGCATCCTGGCCTCGCTTGATCTTGCCCGCTCGGTGATGGACGCCCAGATCGACAATGCCTCGCCGGATCGGGCCATGCGCATGGTCGAGGCCCATGCCGAACTGGTCCGCCTTGCGGGGCAGGCTCCGACCTACAATTTCGACGCCGGCCTGCTGGTGATGGAAATCGGCACCTTGCTTGCCTCCGCCGCCCCCGCTAGCGAGCGCGCCGATGCCTGAACCGTTTTATATCACGACAGCGATCAATTACCCCAATGGCCGCCCGCATATCGGCCATGCCTACGAGGGCATCGCCACCGATGTCATGGCGCGCTTCCAGCGCGCGCGAGGGCGCGATGTCCGTTTCATAACCGGCACTGACGAGCATGGTCTCAAGATGGATCAGACAGCGCGACGCGAAGGGCGCGAGACGATTGACCTCGCCAACGAGATGTCTGGTTATTTCCGCGACATGTGCGCCAAGCTCGACATTGCTTGTGACGAGTTCGTCCGCACGACCGAGGAACGCCATCATGCGGCGAGCATCGAATTGTGGCGACGAATGGAGGCAGCGGGCGATCTTTATCTCGATCGCTACGAGGGCTGGTACTCGGTTCGCGATGAAGCATTTTATGACGAGAGCGAGCTTATTGCCGGGGAAGGGGAGGAGAAACTCTCTCCCCAGGGAACTCCGGTGGAATGGACGGTAGAGGAAACCTGGTTTTTCCGCCTTTCGAAATACCAGGATAAACTGCTCGCCCTGTATCGGGACAGCCCGCATTTCATTCGTCCGGAGAGTCGTCGCAATGAAGTGCTGCGCTTTGTAGAAGGCGGGCTGAAGGATCTCAGCGTGTCGCGAACCAGCTTCGACTGGGGCGTGCCGGTACCGGGTTCCGACGGGCATGTGATGTATGTCTGGGTCGATGCACTCACCACCTACATGACCGGGGTCGGGTTTCCCGATGCCGAAGGCGCGCTGTATCGGCGCTATTGGCCCGCCAACATCCATATGATCGGCAAGGACATCGTCCGCTTTCACGCGGTGTATTGGCCCGCATTCCTGATGAGCGCCGGGCTGCCACTGCCGAAACAGATATTCGGTCATGGCTTTTTGCTTGCGCGCGATGGCGGGAAAATGAGCAAGAGCGCAGGCAATGTCGTCGACCCGATGGAACTGGCCGAACGGTTCGGTGTCGATACGCTACGCTATTTCTTCCTGCGCGAAATCGCTTTCGGGCAGGATGGCAGCTATTCCGCCGAAGCCATCGTCACCCGTGCCAATGCGGAGCTGGCGAACAGTTTCGGCAATCTCGCACAGCGCACACTGTCGATGATCTTCAAGAACTGCGATGGCGCATTGTCGGTAACCGAGCACAACGATGCCGACCGCAACCTGCTCGCGCTTGTCCGCAAGGCATGCGCGGAGCAATTGCCGGCCGAATTCGAACGCCTCAGCTTTTCGGTCGGGCTGGAAGCATGGATGAAGGCTGTTTTCGCCTGCAACCAATATGTCGATGAGCAGGCACCGTGGGTTTTGCGCAAGACCGACCCGGAACGGATGGTGGCGGTATTGATGACACTGTTTCAATGTGTGCGCGATCTTGCCATCGCCATTCGGCCTGTCGTGCCGCAGGCTGCGGACAAACTGCTTGATCAGCTTGGTATCGGCGGGGCGGCACGCGACTTTACCGCTCTGGACGATGCAGGCTGGTTTGAGGTCCTGGCCGCAACGGGCTTCACCGTCACCAAGCCCGAAGGCGTGTTCCCGCGGCTGGAACTGCCGGAAGGCGAGGCATCCTGATGCTGATCGATAGCCACTGCCATCTCGAATATGAGGGGCTGGTGGAAGACCAGCACAATGTCCTCGCGCGCGCTCGCGAGGCGGGGGTAGGGGGATTCCTCAATATCTCCACCCGCCGGAGCGAGTGGGGGCAGGTGGTCGGAACCGCCGAGCGCGAACCGGATATCTGGGCCAGTGTCGGCATCCATCCGCACGAAGCGGATGCCCACGAGGATCTGGGTGCCGGCGAATTGCTCAAGGTGGCGGAAAACCCCAAAGTCATCGGGATCGGTGAAACCGGACTCGACTATTATTACGACCGGTCCGATCGCACGGTGCAGCAGGCATTGTTCCGCATGCATATCGGGGTAGCACGCGAAACCGGGCTGCCGATTATCATCCACACGCGTGACGCAGAGGAAGACACGCTGGCGATCCTCGCTGACGAGATGGAGAAGGGCGCCTTCCCGGCGCTGATCCATTGTTTCACCGCCTCGAAAGCATTCGGCGCCAGCGTACTGGAAATGGGCCTGACGATCTCGCTCTCGGGTATCGTGACGTTCAAGAATGCTCGCGAATTGCAGGAAGTCGCGAAGGAAATACCCGGGGAGCGCCTGCTGGTCGAAACCGACAGACCTTTCCTCGCCCCGGTACCGCATCGCGGGAAAACATGCGAGCCGGCCTTCGTTGCCGATACGGTGCACTTCCTCGCTGGGCTGCGCGGGCAGGACACCGGAGAACTGGCGGACACGACCACGGACAATTTCCACGCCTTGTTCACGAAAGCGACCGCATGAAGCTGCTGGTGCTCGGATCGGGCACCTCGACCGGCGTCCCGCGGATCGGTGAGGATTGGGGCGATTGCGATCCGAACGAACCCAGGAACCGGAGAACGCGGGTATCGATCATCGTCGAGAGCAATGCAGGCAAGCGTCTGCTCGTTGATACCTCGACCGATTTACGGCAACAATTGCTTGCCAGCGGAATATCGTCGGTTGATGCGGTGTTCTGGACGCATGACCATGCTGATCATTGTCACGGCATCGACGATCTTCGTGTCATGCGCTACGGTCGCAGCGGACCGTTGCCCGGCTATGCTTCGCACGCCACGGTAGCCAGCCTGCTCAAGCGCTTCGATTATGTTTTCGCCGGTCAGCATGGTTATCCGACCATCGTTTCGCTTGAAGCGCTCGACAGACTGCGTCTCTGTGCCGGATTCTCGGTCGAATGGTGCCAGATGCCGCACGGCCCGACCGAAACGACCGGCTACAGGTTCGAAGTTGATGGAAAGTCCATCGGATATGCCACTGACTTTAGTGAATTAACTGATAAAATGGTTATGCTCTTTAAGGATGTCGACATCCTGGTCACGGATTGTCTTCGCCGCGAACCGCATCCCACGCATGCGCATCTTGCCATGGCGCTCGATCTTGCCAGGCAATGCAAGGCTAGGAGAACCGTCCTCTCGCATCTCGACAAAAGTATGGATTATGGCGCCCTGAGTAACGAAACACCGGACAATGTGTTCGTGGCGTTCGATGGCATGGAGGTGGCCGCATGACAGGTTTCGAAGGCGTTCAGATCGTGGCTCTGACTGGATGGCTGGCAGTGGCCATCGGAGCGTTTGCCTCATATCGGCTGAGCTGGAAGAAAAGCTTGCAACTCATTTTTATATGGACATTTATCTTTGGCACGCTGACCTTATTGATCAGCATGATCATGCGGTAGAAGCTGTCCTGCAATCTAATATTATTTAACATAATATATATTATCATCTCAATGTTTCCGGGGATATGTCCGAACAACTGACCCGCCTCCTCCGCATCATGGCGACACTGCGCGATCCCGAAGGCGGATGCGAATGGGATCTTGCCCAGGATTTCTCTTCGATCGCACCGTATACGATCGAGGAAGCCTACGAAGTCGCCGATGCAATCGCACATGATGATATGCGCGAATTACGTGAAGAACTCGGCGACTTACTGCTGCAGGTCGTGTTCCACGCGCGCATGGCCGAAGAAGCCGGACATTTCGCTTTCGACGATGTTGCAAAAGCCATCTCGGACAAGATGGAAGCGCGGCATCCTCATATATTCGGCGAGTCCGGAGAGAGCATGGATGAACACCTCTGGGAAACGCTGAAGGCAAGTGAACGCGAGCGGAAAGGCGCCGAAGGCGCGCTGGATGGCGTGGCCAGGGCATTGCCAGCATTGCTACGGGCGGAAAAGCTGCAAAAGCGTGCAGCGCGAACCGGTTTCGACTGGCCGGACACCGAGGGCCCGCGCGACAAGCTCGCCGAGGAAGTCGAAGAACTGACCCAGGCCGTACCCGGGAAACGCAAGGAAGAAGCCGGCGACCTGCTTTTCGCCGCCGTCAATGTCGTGCGCGCTTACGGGATAGCCCCGGAGGATGCCTTGCGTGCCGCCAACGCAAAGTTCGAGCGAAGGTTTCGCGATATGGAAGCTCTTGCAAACGGAAAATTCGACACCTTATCGATCGATGAGCAGGAAAACCTCTGGCAACAGGTCAAGAAACAGGAAAGCACCGGCGAAGATTGAACCACCGGCCTAGAGTGTCGTGAAACGCCCATATTCCTTCGATGTAAGCCGAACTGTCATCAATCGAACCGGGCCACAATCTCCATCCGCCTGCTTCTCTGACAGGACTTGTCCGTGCTGATGCAACCAGGCGATCTTGCGCCCCTCGGCCATTGGCAGCTCGATCTCGTATTCCCTGGCCCCCGCCGTCAGGATTTCATCGATCCGGTCGAGAAGGTCTCCGACGCCCTCCCCGTCGAATGCGGAAAGCGTGACGATATCGGGGGCCTCTAGCGCGGACCGGGCAAGTGCTGCACGCTTTTCACTCTCGATCAGATCCCATTTGTTCCATGCTTCGACAATGGGGATCGAACTGCCGCCACCTTCCTTGTCCATGCCCCCCATCTCCGCCAGCACTTGTAGCACTTGCGATTTCTGCGCCCTTGCAGCCGGATTGGCCATGTCGCGCACATGGACGATGATATCAGCCCCGGTAACTTCCTCGAGTGTTGCGCGAAATGCAGCCACAAGTTGCGTTGGCAGGTCCGAAATAAAACCGACAGTATCCGACAGAATCGCCTTTTCCACACCGGGAAGTCGGATCGCCCGCATG
>JANQPE010000144.1 GCA_028289565.1 Parerythrobacter sp. | reverse complement strand
TGACTGACATCCACGCCCCTGTCGCGCCCACGGCGCACGGCCTGATGGATCGGGCCGAAGGTCGAGCCCCAGCCAACCACTGCCAACTGGCCGCCCGGTTCACCCAGGCACACATCCTGGTCGGGCACCTCGACGCCCGCAATCTTGTTCACGCGCGCATCGGTCATCGCCTGGTGATTGTCCGGCGAATAGTCGATATGGCCGGTATCCGCCGCCTTTTCGATCCCGCCGATACGGTGCATCAGGCCCGGCGTGCCAGGTTTGATCCACGGCCGCGCACCTTTCGCATCGCGTTTGTAGGGCAGCAATTCGTCTCCGCCATTCTTCTCGGCAAGGAATTGCGCCGGGAACGGCTCGAACGTATTCGGATCGGGCACTTTCCACGGCTCGGCGGCATTGGCGATGTAACCATCGGTCAGCAGCATCACCGGGGTCATGTATTGCGTGGCGATGCGGCAGGCTTCGATCGCGCATTCGAAGGCGTCGCCGGGGCTGCGGGCGGCAACCACCGGCAGCGGCGCATCGCCGTTGCGGCCATAGACGGCCTGGTAAAGGTCGCTCTGTTCGGTCTTGGTCGGCAGACCGGTCGAAGGGCCGCCACGCTGCGAGTTGACGATCACCAGTGGCAGCTCGGTCATGATCGCAAGGCCCATCGCCTCGCCTTTCAGCGCAATGCCAGGGCCGGACGAGGAAGTAATGCCAAGGCTTCCGGCATAGCTCGCCCCGATGGCGGCGCAGATCGCGGCGATCTCGTCTTCAGCCTGAAAAGTGGTGACTCCGAATTCCTTGAGTCGCGCGAGATGGTGCAGGATCGCACTGGCAGGGGTGATGGGATAGCCGCCAAAGAACATCGGCAATTCAGCCAATTGCGCACCTGCTACAAGGCCGAGCGAGACCGCTTCGGCACCGGTAATCGTGCGATACAGGCCCGGCTCGCTTTCGACCGGATCGACATGCACGCGCTTGATCGGGCCGGATATCTCCGCAGTCTCGCCGTAAGCATGGCCCGCATCGAGCGCGGCAATATTGGCATCGGCGATTTCAGGCTTGTTCTTGAATTTCCTCTTCAGCCATGAGTGGATCGGTTCGCGCGGACGGTCGAACATCCACAGCGCGAGTCCCAGCGTCCACATATTCTTGGATCGCAAGGCATCCTTGTTTCCGAGGCCGAAGGGCTTCACTGCCTGGATCGTCAGCTCGGAAATATCGAACGCCAACACATCCCACTGCGCCAGACTGTCGTCTTCGAGCGGATTGACCTCGTAGCCGGCCTTGTCGAGATTGCGCTTGGTGAAGGCACCGGTATCAGCGATGATCAATCCGCCGGGCTTGAGCGCGGCCAGGTTCACCTTGAGTGCGGCCGGGTTCATCGCCACCAACACATCCGGAGCATCGCCGGCTGTGTTGATCTCGCGACTGCCGAAATTGATCTGGAAGGCGGACACGCCGAACAGCGTACCCTGCGGAGCACGGATCTCCGCCGGGAAATCGGGGAACGTCGCGAGATCGTTACCCGCCAGTGCCGTAGACAGCGTAAACTGCCCTCCGGTGAGTTGCATGCCGTCGCCGGAATCCCCGGCAAAACGCACCACGACTGTTTCGGGTGCTTCCTGTTCCTCGGGGCGATCCGCCGCCTGCGTTGCCATAACCTGTCCTTGTCGCGCGGGATTTCGCGGTGGCTGCGACCTAGGTGCGCTGTTGGGCGCAGGCAATCAAGTTTTTCTGTCAGCTTTGTAACAGTCCGGTGGACATTCGCAGTCGCACGACACTATCTCTCCCGGCAGCAAGGAGAGAGATAGCGATGGCCGGCACCGGACATTTCATACGCGATGATATGCGGGCGTTTCTCGATTTCCTGCGACAGGCCGGCAACCCGCCGATCAGCCAGATACCGCTGGAAGAAGCACGCACTGCCTATGCCGCGCTGCATGCGATGGCCGACCGCCCGGCGCGCGAACTGGCCATAATGCGCGATCTTGCCTGCCCCGGCCCCGCGGGCGATATCCCGCTTCGCTGTTACGATGCGCGCGAGACGCGCGGACCCGGGCCGGTGATCGCATTTTTTCATGGCGGAGGATTCGTCATCGGCGACCTCGACACGCATCACAACCTGTGCACCGAAATCGCCGTCCAGATGGACTTGCCCGTGGTCGCAGTCGATTACCGGCGCGCGCCCGAAAATCCTTACCCGGCAGCGATTGACGACTGCATCGCCGCGGCACGCTGGATTGCCACAGGTCCCGATGCGCTCGGATTCACGGCGACGGGACTGATCTCGGTCGGCGACAGCGCCGGTGGCAACGCGACGATCGTGGTATCACAGGCTCTCGCCGCAGAACCGGCCAGCATCCCCGTCGTGCTCCAGGTGCCGATCTTTCCTTTGGCGAACGATGCGGCCGGATCGGCGAGCATCGAAGAATTCGCGGAAGGATTCGTGCTGACCAAGGCCGCGGTCGAATTTTTCGAAGCGGCCTACAAGCCAGACAAAAGCGATTGGCAAGCCATGCCGATCCTCGGTTCGCACGATAACACGCCACCGACCGTACTGGTTACCGCAAGTCTCGATCCGATCCGCGATTCGGGGCGCGATTACGGCGCTGCACTCGCTCAAGCCGGGGTCGACCATATCTTCCTGGAAATGAAAGGAATGACGCACAGTTTCACCAACCTTCGGCAGGCCGTTCCCAGCGCGCAAGCAGACCTCGAAGCGGTTTTCGATGCCATGAAGCTCATGCTGAAGCGGCACGGCCGATGAAGGAACTTGGTTACCGCCCCTGTGTCGGCGTCATGCTGATCAATTCACAGGGCAAGGTCTTCGTTGGTCGCCGGATCGACAATCGCGAAGGCGATTGGTGGCAGATGCCGCAGGGAGGTGTCGACAAGGGCGAAGATCTCGAAGCCGCCGCACTGCGCGAATTAGGTGAAGAAACCGGCGCGAGATCCGAACACGTCACACTGCTCAAACGCATGGAAAAGCCGATGCGCTACGATCTGCCCGACGAACTCATCGGCAAGCTGTGGGGGGGGAAATATCGCGGCCAGGAACAGGTCTGGTACCTTGCGCGATTCGCCGGATCCGATGCCGATATCGACCTCGAAGCGCACGACCCTCCTGAATTCTGCGAATGGAAATGGGTCGCTCCCGAGCAGCTTCCGGAGCTGATCGTCCCGTTCAAGAAACGCGTCTATCACGCTGTAGTAGAAGCGTTTCGCGATCTGATTTAGCTTGTAGACGGTCTAGTTCTGCTGAGTCACCTGCGCATCGGGCAGGACGGCCTCGGCAGCCAGGACCGGCGTCCGCGGGCCACTCCTGAGCGCAGCGGCCAACTCGCGCGTTTCGGGGCAGCGATTGCCGCACAGGCTTTGCAGCTTGGCCAGGTTGAGCCGAGCCTTCTCGATCGCGCCTTTTTCGAGCAGCGCGGCGCCCTCGCCCGAAATCGCCGCCAGATTGCCCGGATCACGCTCCAGCGCCTCGCGATAATACCGGATCGCCTTCCCCTGAAGGCCTTCGGCACGCGCGACATTGGCCAGATCAAGATAGATCGCCGTGTGCCCCGGATCGACAGCGAGAGCGGCTTCGAATGCATCAATCGCCTTTTGCGGCTCGCCGGCTTCAAGAGCCGCGCGACCTTCAGCCACCAGCATGGCCGCGCGCGGGCTGGTCTCGCGTTCGGTACCTTGTCCCACGCTCGCGGTAACGGCGAGAAATAGCGACAGGGCAGCGGCAGCGGGTGCAAAGCGCATGATATACTCCTTGAGCGTGCTCATGTTCAGCGCAGGGGCGCGGAAAGACTCGGCGGGAGCCATAATCGAAGAGGTTAACACGGTGAAGCCAGACTCGCGATGAAAAAACCGTCCGTACCGTCGTGACACGGTGTCAGGCGTGTTCCCCTGCGGTGCGTTCGACCGATGGCGAATTCGGGCACGACTGCCTCCCAGCCGCTGTTTCCGGCAAGGAAATCATCGATCCTGTCAGGGCCTTCGGCATCGAGCAGGGAGCAGGTAACAAAGGTTATCCTGCCGCCTGGACGCACAAGCTGTGCTGCAATATCGAGCAGACGAGCCTGGGTTTCCACCAGGCGTTCCAACCGCTTCACATCCAGGCGCCAGCGAGCCTCAGGATTGCGCCGCCAAGTACCGGTACCCGAACACGGCGCATCGACCAGCACGGCATCGGC
>JANQPE010000143.1 GCA_028289565.1 Parerythrobacter sp. | reverse complement strand
CCGCGACGCGCGCGATCGGGAAACCTGTGGCCTTGGAAGCGAGCGCGTCGCGGCCAAGCTGGCCGTGGGCTACACGCTCGACGAGATCGAGAACGAGATCACCGGCGCGACGCCGGCCAGTTTCGAGCCGACCATCGACTATGTCGTGACCAAGATCCCACGCTTCGCGTTCGAGAAGTTCAAGGGCACCGAACCGCTGCTTGCCACCGCGATGAAATCGGTCGGCGAGGTGATGGCGATCGGACGCAATTTCCAGGAAAGCATGCAGAAGGCGCTGCGCGGGCTTGAGACCGATCTCGACGGGTTCAACCGTGTGACCGAGTTGGAGGGCGTTCACAAGGACGTGCTCACCGCCTCACTCAGCAAGCGCACGCCCGACCGGTTGCTCAAGGTCGCGCAAGCGTTCCGCGAAAATCTTACGGTCGACGAAATCGCCGAGGTCACCGGCTATGATCCATGGTTCCTGCGTCAGATCGAGGCGATCATCGAAACCGAGCACGATATTTCCGAAAACGGATTGCCGAACGATGCCGCGGGGCTTCGCCGCCTCAAGGCGATGGGCTTTTCGGACAAGCGCCTGGCAACGCTGGCGGTGCGCTCGGTCGGAGTCGCCGGAGGCCTTGCCGAAACGCAGGCACGCCGTTCGGGCCTGTTGCACGATGCCTTGCAGGCGATGGCCGGAGCGACGAGCGAAGAGGAAGTGCGCGACCTGCGCTACAAGCTCGGCGTGTTGCCGGTATTCAAGCGGATCGATAGCTGCGCCGCCGAATTCGAGGCGATTACGCCTTATATGTATTCGACCTATGAAGCCCCCAGCTTCGGCGAGACGGAATGCGAGGCAGCGCCCAGCGATCGGCGCAAGGTCGTGATCCTGGGCGGCGGGCCGAACCGGATCGGGCAGGGCATCGAGTTCGATTATTGCTGCGTCCATGCCTGTTTCGCGCTGGAAGAAGCCGGGTTCGAGACCATCATGGTCAATTGCAATCCGGAAACCGTCAGCACCGATTACGACACGTCCGACCGGCTCTATTTCGAACCGCTGACGGCGGAGGATGTGCTCGAAATCCTGCGGGTCGAGCAATCGAACGGTGAGTTGGCGGGAGTTATCGTCCAGTTCGGCGGGCAGACCCCGCTCAAGCTGGCGCAGGCGCTGGAGGATGCAGGCATCCCCATCCTCGGCACCAGCCCCGATGCGATCGACCTCGCCGAAGATCGCGAACGCTTCGCCAGGCTGGTTAACAAGCTCAAACTCAAACAGCCGGACAACGGTATCGCCCATAGCCGCGACGAAGCGGCGGCAGTGGCGGCGCGGATCGGCTACCCCGTTCTCCTGCGCCCGTCTTATGTGCTCGGGGGCAGGGCGATGGAAATCGTCGACAGCGAGGCGCAGCTCGACGACTACATCAAAACCGCCGTGAACGTGTCGGGAGAAAGCCCGGTCCTTGTCGATCAGTATTTGCGCGACGCTGTCGAATGCGATGTCGATGCGCTGTGCGATGGCGACGAGGTCCGCATTGCAGGTGTGATGCAGCATATCGAGGAGGCCGGCGTCCATTCGGGCGATAGCGCCTGTACGATTCCGCCCTACTCGCTGTCCGATGATATCGTGGCGGAAATGGAGCGGCAGGCCGAAGCGCTTGCCAAGGCGCTCAATGTTGTCGGGCTGATGAACGTCCAGTTCGCCGTCAAGGATGGCGAGGTCTACCTGATCGAGGTCAATCCGCGCGCGAGCCGCACCGTGCCCTTCGTGGCCAAGGCGATCGGGCAGCCGGTGGCCAAGATCGCCGCACGGGTGATGGCAGGCGAAAAGCTGGCAGATTTCCCACCTTTCAAGCGCGACCTCCCCTATATGGCGGTGAAGGAAGCGGTGTTCCCCTTCAACCGGTTCCCCGGTGCCGATCCGGTGCTGACGCCGGAAATGAAGTCCACCGGCGAAGTGATGGGGATCGACCGTGATTTTCCCAGCGCCTTCCTCAAATCGCAGATGGGTTCGGGGATCTCCTTGCCGCGCGAAGGGGTGCTGTTCGTTTCGGTCAAGGAAAGCGATAAGCCGATCATCGTGCCGGCGGTCAAATCGCTTGTGGAACAGGGTTTTGAGGTGATCGCCACCAGCGGGACGCAGACCTACCTTGCCGAGCAGGGCCTGCCGGTTGAACGGGTCAATAAGGTGGCACAGGGACAACCGCATATCGTCGATGCCATGATCGACGGGAAAGTTGATCTGGTGTTCAACACCACTGAAGGGTGGCAAAGCCTGATTGATTCGAAATCGATCCGCGCCACGGCGCTCGAATTGAAGATTCCCTACTACACCACGGCTGCTGCATCACTCGCCGCCGCCAAGGCAATTCGGGCTATAAAGCCAAGCCAGCTTGAAGTGCGCTCGCTCCAAGACTATTATAACTGAAACAACCGCGTCTCTCCCGAACATTTCGACCGGATATCACCGCCTCCGATGGAGCGGCCGGGGATCGAATTGTTGCGGGACGGGCCTGTAAGGAAAGACAGGATGGCAACGATGGAAAAGGTTCCGATGCTGGCAGAAGGCTATGAGCTGCTGACCACCGACCTCAAGGCTTTGCGGGCGGAACGTCCAAAGATCGTCGACGCGATCGAGGAAGCAAGGGCGCATGGCGACCTTTCCGAGAATGCCGAATACCATGCCGCCAAGGAACGGCAAGGGCAGGTCGAGGCGCAGATAGCCGATATAGAAGACCGTGTGACTCGCGCCCAGATCATTGATCCCAGCACGCTGTCGGGCGACCGGATCGTGTTCGGCGCGACGGTTACATTGCTCGACGATGACGACAAGCCGGTAAAATACCAGATCGTCGGGCAGACCGAAGCAGATGCCAACAGAGGCCGTATTTCGTATAGCTCTCCGCTGGGCAAGGCGCTGATCGGCAAGAAGAAGGGCGACGAGGTCGAGGTGACGGTACCCTCCGGGGACAAATTCTACCTCGTCGACAAGATCCAGTATATCTGACTGGAAACGAAAAGGGCGACTTCAAGAGCCGCCCTTCTTCGCAGGTGCCTGTTCCGGATACGCTTATGCGTTTGGATCAAGCAGCTTGTGCAGGTGTACTATAACGTATTTCATCTCCGCATCGTCGACCGTGCGCTGCGCGTTGCCGCGCCATGCATCCTCGGCCGTATCGTAGTCGCTATAGACACCTGCGACGTGGATGCTTTCCGGATCCTGGAACTCGTATGAGCGCGGATCCTTCACCTTGCCGCCCATGACTAGGTAGAGTTGCTGCTTGGTTTCGGTTTCTTCCATCATGTGCCCTATTCCTTGGGGAACTTCGCGCGCGCCTTAAAGGAAACGGTGCGACAGGCAAGTCTGGAACGCCGTCAGGGTCACTGCTGGCAGACCATCAGTGCGTCATGCGCGAGCGCAAGTCGCGAATTCTGCGCCCGGTTTTCTTGCCGGCCTCACGCGTGAGGCGGCGTGCACCCTCTCTGGCGATGCTCGAACGGTATCCTGCTTCGCGTTGCAGATCGCGCGTGCTGTCACTGATCGTATCGCTGAAATCCTCCAATTTTTCCTTGCCCGCACGAGCGGCATCGCCTGCTGCGTCGAACAGCCCGCTTGCATAGGCAAGACCCAGCTCTGTGGCGTAAGTGGCAAGGGCACCGGCTTTGCGGCCAGCGCGACGACCT